>NZ_QHLK01000003.1 GCF_006864455.1 Campylobacter sp. MIT 97-5078 | reverse complement strand
TCAAATCAATGAAAGTGTAGCTCATATAGAAAGTGTGACTCAAGATAATGTTAAGATTGCTAATGATAGTTCAGTGATTTCTGATACGGTGAATGATATTGCAAGAAATATACTTGAAGATACTAGGAAGAAGAAGTTTTGATGAAAATTTATGAAGTTTTGAATCAAAATAAAAGAGGCATGGGGTATTTTAGAAGCTCTTGGAATATACACGCTTTTATACAGATGAGTTATACAAATGGAATTTATATGCTGTATGAAGTGCGTGATGAAGAGCTTTTGAAAAGCCCTTTTGAATTTAGTCAAGAAGATATTGATGCAAGTGATTGGCAAGTAGATAATCTTTGTGCCTTAGAATCAAAACTTTTAAGCATACAAGAAGCGAACAAAAAACAAAGCTTCTTGTAATCTACACCCTGTTTCATTTCTCGTAAGATAACACAAAACAAGTTATAAGCTTAGCCTCCAGTTTGATAAAAAGCCCTTGTTGAGCGTTCGTTGTCTTTAATGCTCCATTTGTTCTTTTCTGGCTTGTTTTCAATCACGCTTTGAAGTATCTTACTTGCTGCGTCTATATCGCCTTGTTTTACAGCCTTTCTTATGCTTAAAGCCTCATCAAAATAAAGACAAGGCACAAGCAAGCCATCAGCTGTCAAGCGGATACGATTGCAAGTATCGCAAAACTCATGACTATGTGGATCGATAATGCCAAAGATATAATCATCTGCTTTGTATAAGCTTACCGGAGCATTCAAACTTTTTTCAAGTGCTTGTATTGCATACTTTTGACTTATAATCTTTAAAATTTCGCCTGCTTTCAAACCTTTAAGCTGTCCATAAGCATGAGTATTTTCCATAAATTCAATGAAGCGAATTTGGATATTTTTAGCTTTTGCAAACTCAAGCAAATCACAAAGCTCATTATCATTAAGCCCTTTTAAAGCAACGCAGTTAAGCTTGACTAAAAAGCCTGTATTTAAAGCTGCATCAATACCTTGCATAACATCTTTTAAAATGTCTTTTTGAGAAATTTTTATAAGTTTTTTTGCATGAAGGGAGTCTAAAGAGATATTTACTCTTTTCAGTCCAGCTTCTTTTAAAAGTCTTGCTTGATTTGTAAGCAAAAAGCCATTTGTGGTTAAGGCTAAATCAATGCAATTTTTATATTCAAAAATCATTTTTATAAATTTGTGCAAATCTTTTCTTAAAAGTGGTTCACCCCCTGTGATCCTGATCTTTCTCACCCCAGCATCAATGGCGACTTTAACAAATAAAAAAAGCTCATCAAAGCTAAGTAAATTTTCATTAATTTTTTCATCAAAAGGGACTTTTGGCATACAATACAAACAGCGAAAATTGCAATTTTGCGTTACTGAAATGCGTAAATAATCAATCACCCTATCATAACTATCAACAAGCATCAATCAACCATCTTTTTCATCTTTAATGTAAATTCAACGCTTCCTGTTGGAATTCTTAAATCTTTTGAGATTTGTTCTATACTTTTACCTTCCTTAAACAAATCAACGATTTTTTGCTCCTCGTTTTCATAATTTGGTGTAAGCTTTGAGATATTTTGCGTTTTTTGCTCAAGATGAGAGAGTCTATTTTCTTGTTCATTTTGAAATTCTTCAATCACGCTTTCAAAACCCTTTAAACTCTTGAGTATAGGCATAATTTTGCTATTGACTTCTTTGTTAAGCAAAAGATTGATTTCATCTTTTAAATCATCTGAATTTTGTAAATTTACACTTTGTATATCAGCTTTTGCCTCAAGTTCTTTGCGTAAATAGTGCATATTTTTACTCAGTTCTTCCACTGCTTTTTCAAGCTTTGCAATCTTAAGCGAATTTTCCTTATCCTTGATAAAAATATAAGCCACTAAGGCAATTTGTAAAATCACTATAAAAATGAGATAAAGCAACTCATCACTCATTTTCTTTTCCTTTCATTTCTTTGATAAGCTCTCTTTGCGTTTGTGCCACAAAAGCATCATAAAGTGCTTTATCCTCACTTTTGATCTTAATGATACTCGCCGTTTTTTCATCTAAAGCCTTGATGAAAAAGGCTATCTCTTTGTTATTTATCTTTAATCTAGCATAATATACTTGATTTTGAACTAAATTTGTGTCTAAAAATTCAAGATTTTCATAATGCACACCTGAAATATGAGCTTTATTTTGAAGTGTGATTAAAAACTCCTTATCTTTTAGCTCAAGTCTTGTTATACTTTCTTTGACGCTGATAAGCATATTAAAAAGCAATTCTTCACTTTCACTCAATTCTATTTTTTGGGCAAGTTTTTTAAATCTCATAATTTGAGCGTTTGAATTGAGACTGATAAATTCTTCATTAAAACGTATATCATCAAGGGTGCTTTCTTCAAATTCAATTTTTAAAGCTGTTTTAAAAAAACTTACCATATCAAATCAACCCAAATGAAAATCAAAAAAATAATACTTAAATATCCATTTAAAGTAAAAAAAGCTCTATCAATATGAGCAAAATTCTTACGCACGATCTTTTGCTCGAAAAACAAAATCACCGCACAAACAAAAACTCCAAAAAAAGCCACAAAAGAAAGTTTAGCCTGCCAAATAAATAAAAGCCAAAACAACACCGCTAAAAAATGGCAAAACGCCGAGGCAAACAAAGTCGCCTTTATGCCAAATTTAGATGGCACAGAATGAAGCCCTTTAAGTTTATCATACTCCATATCTTGCAAGCTATAAAGCAGATCAAATCCTGCCGTCCAAAACATCACTCCAAGACACAAAATCACGCTGTAAAGCTCTATTTTACCAAGCACAATCACACTTCCAGCAATAGGTGCAAGTCCCAAACAAAAACCTAAAACCAAATGAGCCAAAGATGAAAAACGTTTAAAAGTCGAATATAAGCCAAGTATAAGCAGTATAGGAAAAGAAAGCACAAAGGCTAGGGTATTGATAAAATAAGATGCTAACACAAAAACAAAGGCATTAAAAAAAATAAAGCTTAGCATACTTTTTTTGTCTATCTTGCCACTGATGTTTGGACGATCTTTGCAACGAGGATTATCCTTATCAATATCCTCGTCTAAAAAGCGGTTCATCGCCATAGCAAAATTCCTTGCACTCACCGCACAGATTATGCCTAAAAATAGCACCTTAAAGCCAAACCAAACACTTTGAGTTTCAAGCTTTGAAGCTACCATCATAGAAATAAACAAAAAAGGTAAAGCAAAGATAGAATGCTTAAAAACAACAAGCTCTAAAAGAGTGTTAAGTTTTGTATAAAATGTTTTCATTATTTTTACTCTTTAGTAAATTTTTGTTATGATTTTACTAAAAAAACTTTAAATTTAAGGAAAAACTCGCTTATGTTTTTTGAATTTGCACTCATTGGCTGCACAGCTTGTGGTAAAAGCGAGCTTGCTTCAAGGCTAGCTACTGAATTTAACGCCTTTATCTTGAGCCTTGATAGCTTATGTGTGTATAAAGAGATCAATATCGCTTCGGCTAAGCCTGATGATACTAGGCTTATTGATTATTTTGGGATCGATCTTTTGAGTATAGATGAAGCCTTTAATGTGGCTTTGTTTTTCAAAGAGTATGAAAGAGCTAAAAATGCTGCTTTAAAAGCAAATAAGCCTCTTATCATCGTGGGTGGGACGAGTTTTTACTTAAAGGCTTTAATGAGTGGCTTAAGTAAAGAGGTACCTGCGCTTTTGCATTATGAACTTGATAATGAAGCTATTTACGCCCTTGTAAAACGTATAGATAAAGAAGCAAAGATAGAAAAAAATGACACTTATCGCTTAAGAAAATGGCTTGATATTTATGAGTTTAGCAAAGAAGTGCCAAGTGAGTTTTTAAAACGTACCTTAAAGCCAGCTTTGATTAAAAAACTTGATATCTTTGAGCTAGTGTGCGATAAAGAACTTTTAAGACAAAGGATAGCCAAAAGAACAAAGGCTATGCTTGAAAAAGGCTTGCTTGAAGAGGCTAGGTGTTTATTTGCGTATTTTGATGCAAGTTTAAAGCCTTTAAATTCCATAGGCTTAAAAGAGTGTAAAGCTTATCTTGATGGTGAAATTTCACTTCATGAGCTTGAAATGCTTATCACAACACACACAGCCCAGCTTGCTAAACGACAAAGAACCTTTAACAAAGGCTTTCACAAAGCAAGCTTTGAGCAAAGCAAAGCATATCATGAGCTTCAAGGTTTTATGCAAGCAAAATTAAACCAAATGTAAAAACCTTGCAAATTTTACTCTAATTAAAATAATAAAAGCTATGTAGCCACTCATCTTGTGCTTCTATCATAGTTTTAACACAAAATTTAGATTCTGCTTCCATTTCATCGCACTAGACTTTAAGCAAATGTGCTTTTATCTTTTGCATGGATAGTCTCTACCAAGCCTTTTATTTAACTTGTAGGGAGAGCTAAGACTTTAAGTTGATTTTTTATGAAGCTCTCAATATCCTTAACGGCTCTCTGATAAATGCCCCATTATCGACAAATAATAGCATGATTATATGTTTTTTTCTCATTGTTACTTACTACGATGGCAAAAACTAGGAAAGCCTGAATTCATAAAACCTTAAGCATTACAAAACATAGCTAGAATTTCAACTATCAATCTTTTGATAACCAAAAACTTGTATTTCTATCTTTGCCCCTTCAATCAATGTAGCACCTACACAAGCTCTTGCTGGCTTTGGACAATTCTTTAGCCAAGCTTCATAAACTTCATTCATTTGATAAAAATCTCGCATATCATTAAGCCACATTTGCACTCTTGTAATATGTGTTTTATTCGCATTGATACTACTTAATAAAATATCAATATGCTCTAAAATCTCTTTTGTTTGCTCTTGTATAGAAGCATAGGGATTAAGGCTGATTTGCCCTGAACTTTCAAAACATCCCTCATAAACAACAAGCTGTGCTAAATAGGTATTTTCTTGGTATCTTTGTATCATTATGAATCCTTATGATAAGTTTCTGGCGCGAATATATGGCAAAAAATTCCCGCAAAAGCAAGCGAAGCAAAAACCACCCAAAGTGCTGCAGAAATAGAATAATGACTGGTGATAATAGGAAGTAAAAAAGTCCCCAAAGCACCACTGACCCTTGAACAAGCAACAACAAGTCCCACACCTGAAGCTCTTAGATTTGTTGGAAATAACTCAGGTGTATAAGCAAACTCAAGCACACCAGCACCCGCTAACACACAAGAAAAAATAGAAATTAAAATAACCACTAAATAAGAGGGCAAGGAAAAGCTATAAGTAGCTAAGGCTATCATAATGATTGCCAAGATATAAAAGCTACCCACGACAAAGAGCTTCCTTGAGATTTTATTGATAATATAAAGCCCAAGCACAGAACCTATAAATAAAAACAAATTATAAATGATGCCTCCTACATAAGGATCTTCTACTTTTAAACTCGCTAAAATGCTCGGTATAAACGTACTGATTGCGAAGTAGGGTATAACTTGTGCTCCATAAAAGACTACGCCTACTAGAGTATTTTTAAAATTTTGTGAATTAAAAAGGTCAAAGTATTTTGAGTGTTCATATTCCTGTGCTTTAGGAGCTAAAATATGCTCTCCAAAATACTTTTTGATAATAGCATTTGCCCTTTCTATTTGCCCTTTTTTTACAAGCCATAAAGGACTAGATGGGGTATTGATTCTTAAAAGCATCACAAGACAACTTGGCAAAGCAGAGCTTAATAAAATCCATCTCCAAGCTCCTTGACTAAAATCTTGCAAAGCAAAGCCTACAAAATAAGCTATGGTATAGCCTCCTACCCAGCCTACCATCATCGCCGATAAAAGCTTGCCTCGATATTTTTTAGGTGTGATTTCACTTACTAAAGAAATTCCTACGACATAATCAGCTCCCAAAGCAAGCCCTAAGATAAATCGCAAAACAAAAAGTTCAAAAGCATTGCTTACATAAAATTGCAAAATAGATACGACAAAAAATATAGGCATAGTCCAAATAAATATAGGCTTTCTACCCACTTTATCAGCTAAAAACCCTGTTAATAAAGCACCAAAAAACAGACCAAACAAGGACGCAGCTCCTATTGCTCCAAGCCACCACTCATCTAAGCCTAAATCTTTCTTAGCCAACTCCATACTAATACCAATAACGCCTAAAATAAAACCATCACAAAATTGCCCTCCTATACCTGAAAAGCCTACTTTTAAGTGGATTTTATTCAAAGGCATATCTTCAAAATAAATCTTCTGCATATTCTTCCTTATTTTCATTATTATATATCGCCTAAAGCGTTTCTTTGCTCATACCAAAGTCTTATTTTAGCTCCTATGCAGCGCAAAGGTTCAGGAGGCATAAAGCTTGCTTTGTTATGAGCAAGAATAAAATCAAGATTAGAAGAATGTTTCCCAGCAATAAGATCTGCTAGATAATATCCAAGATATACGCCTTTTGCCATTCCTACTCCATTACTTCCGCCTATGCAGTAGATTCCATCGCCAAACTTTCCAAAAACACTTTGATGATTTAAAGTCATAGTTAAAAATCCACCCCAAGTGAATTGGAATTTTTTATGACTTAAATAAGGGAATCTCGCTTCAAAAGAAAGTCTATGTCTTTCATAGGCTCTTTGTAAATCTTCACTTTTACATTGTAAATCAGGGAAAAAATCAAGCAAATTGCGCACAAAAATCCTCTTATCAGGGGTAAAACGTACCGTTGTTCCTGCTGGATGTGCCGAAGTCAAACCATAGGCTTGAACATTAGGAAAATATTGATTGATTTCATTTTCACTCAAGGGCTCACTTAAAGAGGCATAAGTAAAAATGGGTGCTTGTTTATATTTGACTATTTTAAATTCCTCCAAATGAGAATCCAAAGCTAGAATCAAAGTCTTACTTTGAATACTTCCTGTTTTAGTTTTGATGTATTTTAAATCTTGCTTTTCCTCAAATTCAAGCACAGGACTTTCCTCAAAAACAATTACATTATCAGGCAAATTATCAACCAAGCCCCGCATTAAAGCACTCGGATTCATTAAAATATTATCAGGCGTATAAACTGCCTCTTGATAATAGCTTGTGCCAAGCCTTTGCTCTAGCTCCTTGCCTTTAATGCGCTCAAATGCAAAACCACTGGGCTGCAAATGCTCTTCAAAAGCTCTTAAACCTTGTATGTTTTTATCCTCGTGAGCACACATATATTTTCCGGCCTTTTGCCAGTGGCAATTGATATTGTGCTTATCAACTAAATCTTTTAAAAAGGCAATCGCAAAGCAATTAAGCTCATAAATCTTTTTATCGTGTTCTTGATTTGCTTGATTGCCATCAAGATTATGGGGCAAATCAATAATAAAACCTGCATTCCTTGAGCTTGTGCCTTGCCCTATTTTCAGAGCTTCAACAAGAGCTATCTTGGAATCTTTATACAAGTTAGCAAGACTCAAAGCCGTGCTTACCCCAGCAATGCCAGCTCCAACGATGCAAAAATCAAACTTCAAATCCTCTTGAAGCTTCCTACCCAAAGGCTTATCTTTTTCCTCGCAAAGTTCAAACCAGCCTATCTCTCCATCAGTCTTTGGCAAATATTTTATAGTTACCATTTTTTATCCTTTGATATTTTTTAACTTTATATGAAGAATACCTTAATTTGACTTAGAATCAAAAAAAAAAAAACGATTTTTTTGTTATATTTGTTACAAAACTTCATATTTAAAGTTTTTCTTAATATTTTTGAAATACGAGCGAAGAATCTAAATAGAAATTCCATATCCTAAGCAACAAATTCCTATGAATTATGAAGAAGCAACAACGTACTTTACCAAGCACTTCTAGCAGCACAACTGCACACTTAAAGTAGATTTTAATCTATCCCAAAGAAATCGCCAAAAAGAGCCAAATAAGCAACTTTTCGCAAAATGAAAATTTTGTCGTCTTGAATGCGTGCATACACTTCTTGAAATAGGCTAAAGCCCGAATATTTAGTACTTGAAATGGACACGGCAAAGAGGGCAAACAGCTCTTTAGCTACGCCACACAAGCAAGAAGTGTAGAATATTTAGTACTCTATGCAAGCGACTTTGATTTAGGAGATAAAAGTGATAATGTAAATAAAAAGGGGAAATCTATCAAATACCCCCCCCCCCCACTTGCTATATTTGCTAGTTTTGGTGTTTTTAATGATAGAATACATCATCACTGCTGTGTATTTTGCATACCTTTCGTCTGAACTAAAAACGATATGAAACATTGTTTATCCTTTATTTAAGGTATCAATTTGTGTTTAAGATATTCATTTTTTCACGGCATAAATTCTGCCAATTCGAACTTGCATTAATATCAAGGCATTGTGTAAGACTTGTTCTTTGGGCATTTAAATTCTGCGTTTTTTCAAAAATTTCAGCTTGTATATAAAAAGCCTTCGCTCTTTGTTCAGCATCTAAGTTAAGCTTTATCAAATCCGTTAAAACAGCCAAAGCTTCATTAAAATTTCCGCTTTTATTTAAAGCATCAAGATATATAAACTCAAGCTCTGGGCTATATACATTTACCCCTTTTAAATTTTGAAAGTCAATCGCCTTTGGTGCATAGTGAAGTATGCTTGTAGTGAGGTTTTGCTCATTACAATAAAGCAAAAACTCGTGATACAACTCAACCATTTTAAAGTTCATCTTAAAATGTTCAAGAGCTTCAAGACTCTTAATTGCAGCGTTATAATCATCTTGCCTAAGCTGAGCTAAGAATTTAAAATAATACGCATTAAACCGCTCTTCATCGCTCTTCATCGTCCTTGAATCAATCACACCATTTGCCAAAGCGATAGTATTTGCATAATTTTTAGCATTAAGCTCTAATTCGCTTTTTTCCAAATCATAATAAATGCTGTCTTCTTGTCTATTTTTGTCAATATATTCTTCAGCCAAAGAAACTTGCAGACCTCTTTTTAAGCACGCAAGCATAGCTTTTTTGTTATTAATTTTCTGCCCTATTTCATACTCTTTATAGGCTTGAAAAAGGTTTGTTGCTTCAGAGCAATTATCTGCCTTTAAATCTTCATTTAACCTCGAAATAGCTGCTCTTTCAAGCAAATTTTTCATCTCAGGGTTATTGTATCGTTCTATCTTATCTTTATAATCAAGCACGGCTTGGGTATTGTTCTCATCAAAATACAATCTTACATCATAAAGAAGAGCTTTAGCGGCGATTTCATTAGCGTATTCTTTCATCAAGCTTTGATATTTTTCATGCAAAAAACTTGCGTTATTATCATCTAAATAAAAAAAAATATTATCAGAAGCTTCTTTAATTAAAGCCAAATGCTCTCCATCGCTAAACTCATCAGCATACAAGTCAAGATAATGCTTGGCTTTTTGATATTCATTTGTTTTACTTAACGCAAGGGCAAGGTTTTTAAGCACTTCTTCGTATTCTTCATCGTTTCTATTTAAGCTATTAAATACTCTTTCATAGATCATCGCACTTATTTGAGGATTGTTTTTATCATATAAAAGCTTTGCAAGCTCTAAAGAAAGGGCTTTGTTTTGGATAAAAGAATTTGCATTTGCATTTGTAATGGTATTGATGAGATTTAAAGCTTGATTTGTATCATCTGCAATAAGTGCAAGTCTAGCCAAAGAAAGCCCGGCTCTTGCGGCTATATCAACATTTTGTGTTCTGTAATAAAGATCATTAAAGATGATTTGAGCTTTTGTTCTATCACCAAGATTAAGCAAATAATCTGCATAATCAAGCAAAGCAAGCTGTGCAAAGTAATTTTCAGGGTATTCATTGCTTAAAATTTCAACCACATATTCCATATTTGCTCGCTGTTCTAGTGCCATATATGCTCGCATCATAATATATGAAATTTCAGGAAAATTTCTATCGCTAGTAAAGGTTCTGCTCCATTCTTTAGCATCTTCTACCATTTGCTCAAGCTGATTTTGGTTTCTAAAGTCTGAAGTGTAAGTGTAAAGCTGATTTTGTGCTCTGAGCTTATATAAGATAAACTCGTTCATAAAAATACTACCTTGATAGCGTTCAATCGCATTGTTCGCATCAGCGATAACTTGAGTGTAATTTTGTTTTTCATATTCTTCTTTGATGCGTAAAAATGTGTTTATATCGGCACTTTGAGGGATAAGCACAGGATTTGAGTTTAAGTCTAAAGCTCCTACAAAAGGTGTTTGCATATTAGAAAAATTAATATCAAAGTCAAGTCCATTATAAGTTCTAAAATAAGGTATTTCTTTAGAAAAAATAAAAGTAAAACTTGTGGAATTATTATCGCTATTATCACTTAAAACTACATTTTCATTGTAGATATTTTGAGATAGATTAAACATTTTTGATGGAATTTTAGCTTGTATAAAAATTTGAGTGAGCTGATTTGTTTTTGTAAAATTAAGATCAAAAAAATCAAAACTTTGATTGTCAAGCCTTGTTTCAACCACTCCTAAAATGTCGCATTCATAACGCTTTAAATCCCCTTCTTCAAATTCTTTACAAGTAAAGTTTTCATTATTTTTTAAATGGAGCACGCCAAAGGGGTTGTTATTATCACTGCCCCTATTTAAAACGATCTCAAAAGAAAAAAGAGCGGAAAAACTCAGTAAAAATATACATAAAATTCTCATAAAATAATTATATCCATAAAAAATAAATTTAAACACCAAAGCCTCATATCTTTGTAAGTTTTATACGCACAAAATCATAACCCTTTGTATTAAAGTCTAAAAAAGCAATGATCGTGTTTAAGCTCTCATCACACACAAGTTTGCTTTCAAGCTTAAAAAACTCACTTTCTATGAGAATATTTGCTTGATCGCTAATCTTAGCGATTTGTGAAAATTGTTTAGAACAATGCAAAAACTTATCCTTATTTTTCAAGCGAAAAAGCACCAAACCATCATAATTATCAAGCTCTTTTAAATGTGTAAATGCATCTTGTATCAAAAGCTCTTCTTCGCTCTCATCACTAAAAGCAAATTTGAGCCTAAATTTATGAGCCAAAAAAGCACAAAAAAATAAGATATTTTCATAATCCTTGTGCCCTTTTAAATTCGTATCGATGATGAGAAATTCAGCCTCGTTTAAAAAGTCTAAAATTTCAGTAGCTTCTTCTTCGCCCAAACAACTCTCAGCACTCAAATACCCCTCATCAAGCATATCAAACTCATCACTGCCTAGCTTTGCTAAAAGAGCTAGGACAAGGGCTGTGCTGGCGATCTCACATTTAAAAAATCGTGCTTTAAAATCACTATCTTGCAAACAAGAAACATAGTAATTTTCGCTATTTTCAAGTTTTTTGCATAAATTTGCATGTCTTTTGCTCGCTAAATCCAAAAAACACAAAGCCTTTTTGCCGACTTCATAAACAACGCTTTTCATTATTTTTACCCTTATCAGTATGAGTGTGAATTTTTTGTCAATTGTAGCGATTTTTAGCTTAAATTGAAGTTTTTATCATCAATTTTTATTTACAAAAACTCTAAAATCCCTCTTTGATAAGCATATAAAGCTCTTTGATCTCCTCATCATCAAAAGCCGAGCAATTTTTATGCGTAAAAAAGTCCTTAAGCTTATTTTTAGCAAAACTAAAACTAAGAGCATGAGCTTTGTGAGCAGGTAAAAAACCTCTTATAAGCGCTACTTCATCTTCATTTATCACCTCATCACAAGCAAAACAATAAAAATCTTTATGAAGCCTGCCCTCAAATTCAAGTAAATTTACATAAGCATCAACAATAACACGAAATGGATTTTGCTTTTCAAAACGTCTTGAACTTTCATCAAGAAGACCAAAATAAAATGAATCAAGTGCCTCAATATCTTTTAAGTGCTTATAAAAAAGTTGTATAAATTCCTGCCAAATAAACATTTTATCGCGACTCATAATCCATTTAAAACCAAGATGAAGTGTATCTTTAAGGCGAGGCAAAAAGCTTGGATTTTCTTCTAATTCAAAATCTATCTTATAGCCACTTAAAATACTTGAATGTCTTAAACCATAAAAGCGATATGCCTTAATCACAGCCCTTTGACTTAACACATAAACGATCAAGTCTTCATCTTTTACGCGTTGGGTATGGAGGATAAAACCTTGCATGACTACATATGAGTGATGTGTTTAAAAAGTTCATTTTTAAGCTCACTTAGTCCAATACTTTGCAAGCTTGAAACCTTGATGATAAAACGCTCTGGATTTTTAAGTGCTTTAAGATAAGCTTTCAACTCATTAAAAGCGACTTCAAACCCCTCTTTTAACTCGGGCATAAGTTCTATACTATCACTTTTTGAGATCATAATGCCAAAATTCCTTTCATAAAGCTTTGATGAAAATTTTTCAAGCTCTTTGCTGAGTGCTTGAAACTGCTGTTTTAAACTTAACTCACGCAAAGGATCAAGCACAAAAAGTAAAAAAGAAGTGCGTTCTATATGCTTTAAAAACTCAAGTCCTAAACCCTTACCCTCGCTTGCTCCTTCGATTATACCCGGTATATCAGCCATGACAAAACTATCATATTCACCAACTTGAACCAAACCTAACTTTGGTGTGAGCGTGGTGAATTCATAATTTGCAATTTGTGGCTTTGCGTTTGAGATGACGCTTATAAGTGTTGATTTGCCAACATTTGGAAAACCTACAAGTCCAACATCAGCGATAAGTTTAAGCTCTAAACGCACTTTTAAACTCTGCCCCTTAATACCAGCTTGAGCATAATCTGGACGTTGATTTGTTGCATTTTTAAAATGTGTATTGCCAAGCCCACCTTTACCACCTTTGAGCAATATTTTTTGCTCAAAGTGAGTTGTCATATCAAATAAAACTTCTCCACTTTCATCATCGATAATTTGCGTGCCAGCAGGCACTGAAATCTCAAGATTTGCCCCACTTTTGCCATTGCGGTTGCGTTTATCGCCGTTTTGTCCATTTTGTGCGCTAAGTTCTTTTTTACCCTTAAAATTAGCCAAAGTATGAGCGTTATTGTTACACACAATAACCACATCGCCGCCCTTGCCACCATCACCACCATCAGGACCGCCTAAGGGCACATGTTTTTCACGGCGAAAGCTTACCGATCCTTTGCCGCCATTTCCAGAGCTAAGGACCAATTTTACACTATCAATAAACATAGCAAAAGCCTTTAAATTTAAAAAAGAAGTTAATAAAAGAGTTTTTAGAGGATAAATCCTCTAAAAAATTAAGCAGGATATACAGAAACTTTTTTTCTATCTTTGTCTTTTCTTTCAAATTTCACAAAACCATCAATCAAAGCAAAGATAGTGTGATCTTTACCCATGCCTACATTGTTGCCAATGTGAGTTGCTGTGCCTCTTTGGCGAATGATGATATTGCCAGCTCGAACAAACTCACCACCAAATTTTTTAACACCTAAACGACGACCTATGGAGTCGCGATTATTTTGAGTTGAGCCTTGACCTTTCTTGTGTGCCATATTTTACTCCTTAGCCTTTGATTTCTTTTACTCTAACGCGTGTGAATTGTCTTCTAAAGCCTCTCTTAAGTTTTGAGTCTTTTCTACGTCTTTTTTTGTAAATCACGACTTTTTTGTCTTTGCCATGATTAATCACTTCCAAAACAACTTTTGCACCAGCTAACAAAGGTGCACCTACCTTGAGTTCTTTGTCACTAAGTGCAAGCACCTCTGTGACTTCAATACTACCTTTTTCTTCGGCTTCAAAACGATCAAGTTTTAGCTCGTCGCCAACGCTTACTCGGTATTGCTTGCCGCTGTGTTTGATGATCGCATACATCAATACTTCTCCTTTTTCTTAGGTAAGTTAATGTTAAGCACCGAAAATTCGGATTTAAAAAGCTTAGACATTTCATAAAAAAGAATTAATTATACATTTTTTTGTTGAATTTTAGGTTAAAAATAAAGAAATAAAATCTTTTTTAAAAAAGAAGTGTTGAATTTTTGCCACCTAAATGAGCTTATTTTAAGTTTTAAGCTCAAAATAATTATTTTTAACTTATAATCAAATATATGCGAAAAATACAATTAATCAACAATATGTTAAATATCAAATAAACTTAGTTTTGGAGTTACAAATGAGTTCGCAAATTCTTACGAGCTTTGTATCAAAAACACCGGTTTTTGACTATGAAGCATACCTTAAAAAAAATACACTTGATCCACAAGAACATTCATTTAAGGTGCTTCATTTTACGACTTTTTATACAGAATCAAATGACAGCTTGTCTATCGAGCTTAAAAGCACGCAGCTTAATGTCTTTGAAAGTGATAGCTTTTTTATAAATGAAAAATTAAATATTTATCAAACTTATGAAATCGCAGTGATTCAAAAAGCTACGCCTCGTTTTAAGCTTGAGCTTAAATGTGATGAAAAATTTATCAATATCCAAGCCATAATCAAGCAAGATACGCACCTTGAGTATTATGATGAATTATATGAGGATATTTTGCAAGAAATTTATCGTCAAATGATTGAACTTAACTTACTTATAGGCATTCGTGCTTTTGCATTGCGCTCCTTGATTAAAGACTTTGTAGAGCAAGTAAGTATGGGAATTTGTATGATTAATGATGCTGTGATTGAAGTAGCAAGAGGTATTGAAAAGATTGATGATAAACCAGATGAGCTTATTATGCATTTTCGCCAAATTTTAGATGAGAAAAAAGCTCACTTTGAATCAGAATTTGAAAAGGGTGATTTAGCCGCAACCTTAAATAAGGGTGATTTGGTGCTTGAATACAAAAAAGTTCGCACGGGGGTTGATGGTAAAAATATCAAAAATCAAGTCATCAAACGCAAAGTCGAGCTAGCAAAATGTCGTCCAAAAATTAATGAGCGAAATTTCGAAGTAGAAGAAAATGATAAAATCATCAAATATTTTGCAAAAATCGATGGTTTTATGCAAAATAAAGACTTAAATTTTGATATCAGCAATGAAATCACTTCAGATAAAAAGCTTAGCCTAAAAAGTTCAGGCTCCATAAAAGCAAGCGAAGGCGAAGAAGTTAATATAAACTTAAATATGGCAAACCGCTTTGATGATGGCATAGATTCAGGTATCACAGTAGAAGCTCAAATCATCAATCTCAACGGCTCTGTAGCCGGAAATACCATAGTTAAAGCCAATGAAAGGCTTAATATCAAAGGGCAAATTCACTCAAAGGCAAAAATTTATGCAAAACACGCAAAAATTTTTAACCTCAAAGGCTTTTTGCGTGCTGAAGTGGCGATAATTGATACCCTAGAACGTGGTATTTTAGAAGCAAAAACAGCATTTGTAAAAAATGCAATCAACGCAAAAATTTATGCTGAAAATGTCTATATTGAAAATCTTGCTAGCACAAATGAAATTCATTTCTTAAACAACTGCTTTATCAAAGAATGCTGTGGAGATACAAATAAATTTATCGTTGATGCATCGGACTTTAAGCAGATTAATGATGCTTTAACAAGAGGAAAACAAAAGCTTCAAGAACTAGAAGAGTGTGAAAAGATTTACAAAAGTCTCCAAGAAAGTTATAAGCTTATCATTCCAAATATGCAAAATATACTTTTATCTTACAAATCTATGCAAGATGCTCATCAAGAGCCACCAAAAAGCTTTACAGATAAGATCATTCGTTTTAGAAATTTAGTCAATAAAATAAAAGAAGCTGAACAAAAACTTACAAACAAACAAAAAATAGAAAATGAAGTAAAAGAACGAATCGAAAAAATAAACAACATCATCAATCAAGCAAAGGTCTTTAATCAAAGCGGTTTGTGGAGTAGAGATTATAATGAAATTCGCTTTGCTTTTGCAGAAGGTGATGTTATCACAAGAGCTATTGATGCACAAAGCGATTTATTTAAGATCACTTTGCATGAAAAAAAAGTATGTTTTACCTATAAAAGCCAAGAAGAAAACAAAGAATTTGACGCTTTAAAAGAGCTTGAAGCAGAGCTTATAAAAGAATTTGATTCATAAAGTTTTTGGCAAATTTAATTATGTCTAAAAAGCTCTAACTCAAATTGCCCTCCCCCATGAGCTTCTTTAAAAAGATAATCAAGTTTTTCGCCTTTATAAAGAATCTCTCTTGGTGTATTTTTAGAAAGTTTGTGTTTTTTTAAAGCAAGTAAAGTGGGTAATTCTTTTTGTATAAGCATTTTTAAAGACATACCCATGCCATGATCTAAATTTTTAATAAAGCTTCCATCAATTTCGCTTTCATCTTTGATAATATGAAGCGAGCCTTTAAAATCAAGTTCTTTTAAAAGCTCAAACATTTGTTCTTTGTTTTGGGCTGGATCAAGTCTGTCTTTTATACTATGATAACTGATATAATAAGGCTTTGGATAGTTTGCTTGAGTGCGTAAATGAGCTTTATTGAAGATGTCTCGTATATGGTGATGATCGCTTGAAAAATAATATTTTGAATTTTTATCAAGTGAAAAGGGTGTCTTTGTAACACAGCACAACACAACATGCTCAAAAAATTCATTAACTTGAAATTCACACTCTTTAATATAATCCATATCCCTTCCAAGCCCAAAAAAACGCATTTGTGGCTTTACATAGGCTGAATTTTCTAGAACACCGTCGATAAGCCAAGGAGCAAATTTAGCCGCAAGCAAAGCAAGATATCCACCATGAGATGAACCAAACATAATGGTTTTATAATCTTTTTCAAGCATAAAAGGTGGATTTTTCTTGATAAATTGTAACACATTGAGTATATCCATAGCTTGCAAGACACCAAAATTTAAGTATTCGTTGCGAGCTGGCTGCACGCTTATGCTAATACCAACCTTTACAGCTTTTTTGTAAAAGCCTTTATTTTGTCTTTCTTGTATGGTGTTATTAAGTATGGCACATGCTTGATATGTTTCTTGCTGATTAAGCTCATGTGGTGGAAAAAAATTATCTGCAAAGTCGATATTAAGACCTTTGCCTACTTGTAGATAAATTTCCTTATCTTTTGCGTCCATAACAAAAGTTGCTCCATTTTGCGGGCGAAGTCCTATGTTGTTGTAGCTTACTCGTATCACGGCAACTTGGTATTCTTTGATTAAAAATTCAGTCAAATGATCTTGATAGCTTTGATTACTATCCTCACCCAAACCAGCAATGAGAAAAAACAAAGCCTTAACCGGCTTTTTATCATCAAAATCAAGCTTAAACTCAAGCGGATTTTCTCTTTTTAATTCAAGCTCCTTATCTTCACTTGCAGGTATGCTTAGGATTTTTTTATTAAACATACTTCTTCCTTAAATCTTAAAGCTAAATAGTATATAATGAATATGCTTCATTTTGTTTGAATTTAAAACATAAAAGCTTATTTTTGTGATATACAAGGATAGCTCCAGCCCAAAGGCTCTAAAACCTCTGTCATATATACAACAGCTACTGAAACTAGGCTTGCTGTGATAGCGATTTGCTTGAAACAACGGCTATACTTAGAGGGGCTGAAGGCTTGATGTTTTGTTCTTTTGCTAGCTCAACGATAACTGATATCATAGAAAAAGCTGTGTGTCCTGACTAGCTAAGAGCGTCAAAATATAAGTAACGGTTGGGGTAAAATAGTTGATATACTTTGGATTTGAACGCAGTTTTTCAGCTACTTGCACGAGATAATCAAGCCCACCAGCAAAGCCTATACCTAAACCTTCAAAATGAACGCCTAAGAAAATAGCACCAAGCAAAACAACTATTTGTAGTATAAGTAAGATATCCCTAATTTTCCCCTATTTTTTTGCTATCATTTGAGGGTTAAGCATATTTGCTGGAGTTAAAATTTCATCAAGCCTTTCTTTGCTTAAAAGCCCTCTTTCAAGTGCTAGATCATAGACTCTTTTACCTGTATTTAAGGCTTCTTTAGCTATTGAAGCTGAGTTTTCATAGCCTATGTAAGGATTTAGAGCTGTTACTATGCCTATGGAGTTATACACAAAATCAGAACAAATTTGTTCATTGGCTGTAACACCATCTATACATTTATCAGCCAAAGTCTTCATCGCTTTTTCAAGCATAACAATAGAATTAAAGAGGCTATAGGCGATAACTGGCTCAAAAACATTAAGCTGAAGCTGTCCGCCTTCGCTTGCAAAGGTCACACTTACATCTGCACCTATTACATAAAAGCATACTTGATTGACTACTTCTGGGATAACTGGATTGACTTTGCCCGGCATGATAGAGCTACCTGGCTGCATTTTTGGCAAATTAATCTCACTTAGCCCACATTTTGGACCAGAGCTTAATAATCTTAAGTCATTGCATGTTTTAGAAAGCTTAGTTGCTACTCTTTTAAGCACGCCTGAAATTTGCACATATGCACCTGTATCTTGAGTCGCTTCGATCAAATCATTAGCCACCTTGTATTCAAAACCAGTAATTTCTCTAAGTTTTTTCTCAACCACTTTTGGATAATCAGGATGTGAGTTAATACCTGTTCCTATAGCTGTTCCGCCAAGGTTAATCTCTAAAACGAGCCTTCTTGCTTCTAAAACGCGTTCTATATCCTCGCCTATCATTACCGCAAAGGTTTGAAACTCGCGTCCTAAAGTCATAGGCACAGCATCTTGAAGCTGAGTTCGTCCCATTTTAAGCACATCTTTAAATTCAACTGCCTTTCTTTCATAAGCCTTTTTAAGATGCTCCATAACCTTAGCTAAATCACTTAAATAATCATGCAAAGCCATTCTAAGAGCTGTTGGATACGCATCATTGGTGCTTTGAGAGAGATTTACATGATCATTTGGATGAAGGTATTGATACTCGCCTTTTTTATGTCCTAGAATTTCCAAAGCGATATTTGCAATCACTTCATTTGCGTTCATATTAGTGCTTGTTCCAGCTCCGCCTTGAAACATATCAACAACGAATTGATCATAATACCCACCCTCTAAAATTTTATCACAAGCTTTAATAATAGCTTGTTCTTTCTTTTTGTCTAAAAGCCCTAATTCGCAGTTTGCCATAGCTGCTGCCTTTTTTACCCTTGCCATAGTGCGTATAAAACGAGGAAAATTTTCGAGTCTATTATGAGAAATATTAAAATTCTCCATTGCTCTAAAGGTTTGTATTCCATAATACACATCATCACTGATCTCAAGCTCACCAATGAGATCGTGCTCTTTACGCGTTGCCATCTTGTTTCTCCTTAAGTTAAGAATAAAATCTAAAGACCAATTAGTCTTTACAAGAAGCAATATAAACTAAAAACATTTAAATAAATATTAAAGCATTATTTAATATTTAAAAATAAATGAAATATAACAAAAGATGAGTATAAATGTGAATTATAAATTATAAAAAATTTATTTTTAATAGTCTAGAATTTTAGGCAGACTTGTTTCTTTTTGGAATTTTGTTTGATTTTTTGAAAAGAGACAAAAACCAAAGCAAAAGTCTTTTGCTTCTACCCATCTTTGTTTGCTCGGCAAAATACTGCACAATATCAGCTCGTGCAAACATTAAAGCAAAGGAAAAAGGTGTCATACCTAAGCCATTATTTTCATTGATATTTGCTCCATGTTCTACTAAAAGTTTAGCCATATCAAAATAACCCTTAAAGCACACGCCAGCTAAGGGCGTTTGTCCGCGATCGTTTTTCTCATCAACTCTTGCTCCGTGCCTTAAAAGCATTTTTGCCGTCGCTAAGGCGTTGTGATAGCTTGCAAGCATTAAAAGACTATCACCTTTGTGATTTTTTAAATTTGCACTTAAACCAGCTTTTATCATTGTTTTGAGATTTTCGCATTCATCATTTCGAGCAAAATTAAACGCCATAGCACAAAGCTCTTCATAACGTTTTTCTTCTTGAGTTAAATTGTGTATCATTGCAACTTCCTTGTATTGTATAAACTTAAAACCGCCAACTCCAAGGAGCGTCAAGTTGGCAGTTTTAAGTTTATAAATGCGTAAAGCCAAAAAGACTTTACGCTTGAGATTAAGCAAGAGCTTTTTTCACTCCAGCAGCATACTCAGGACTGATTTTTTCAAAATGTCCTAAAGCTCTTTGAATGATTGTCTTATCAACACCTTCCATAGAAGCAGCTATGTTATTAAAAAGTTGATTTTTTTGATCAGCGTTCATAAGATCAAACAAAGCCCTTGGTTGAGTGTAAAAATCCTCATCAAGTGGGGCGTATCTTTGCACATTGCCATTAAGCTCAAGATCAGGCTCAAGGTAAGATTTATTTTCTTTTGGGCTGTAATCATAGCTATTTGGTTCATAATACGCTGCTTTGTTTTTATAAGTATCACTATTCATCGCACCAGCAACATTATAGGTATTAACTTCGCTTTTTGCAGCATTTACCGGTAAAAGATGATAATTCGTGCCTATGCGGTAGCGTTGTGCGTCTGGATAGCTAAAAATCCTACCTTGAAGCATTTTATCGGGACTAAAACTAATGCCCGGAACTATATTTGACGGAGAAAATGCAGCTTGCTCAACTTCATTGAAGTAATTATCCACATTGCGGTTAAGCACCATTTCACCCACATCGATAAGTGGCACATCTTTATGAGACCATACTTTAGTAAGATCAAAAGGATTAAAGCCGAGCTTTTCAGCATCTTTCTCACTTAAAATTTGAATTTTAAAGCTCCATTTTGGAAAATCGCCTTTTCCTATACTTTCAACCAAATCCCTTTGATGACTTTCTCTATCCTTGGCGATAAGTGCTTCTGCTTCAGCATTCGTAAGGTTTTTTATCCCTTGTTTGGTTTTAAAATGAAATTTCACCCAAAATCGTTCGCCTTTATCATTAATAAGGCTATAAGTATGACTTCCAAAACCATGCATATGGCGATAACTTGCTGGAATTCCTCTATCACTCATCAAAATCGTAACTTGATGAAGACTTTCAGGACTTAAGCTCCAAAAATCCCAAGCCGCATTTGCACTTCTTAAATGTGTGCGTGGATCTCTTTTTTGTGTGTGGATAAAATCTGGGAATTTGTATGGATCGCGTATAAAAAAGGTTGGGGTATTGTTGCCTACTAGATCCCAATTTCCCTCTTTTGTGTAAAATTTGATCGCAAATCCTCTTACATCCCTTTCAGCATCAGCAGCTCCAGCTTCGCCAGCAACGGTTGAAAAGCGGATAATAAGAGGGGTTTTTTCACCTTTTTGAAGCACTTTTGCTTTAGTATATCGTGAAATATCTTCTGTGATAACAAGCTCGCCATAAGCTGCACTTCCTTTGGCATGAACTGTTCTTTCTGGAATTCTTTCTCTATTTTGATGAGCAAGTTTTTCAAGCAAAATGTAATCTTGCAACAAAAGCGGTCCTTTTGCACCGGCACTAAGTGAATTTTGATTATCAGCAATGATATTGCCGAAGTCATTTGTAAGTTTTTTCATTTAATTTCTCCTAAATAATAAATTTTATTGATTGATAAATTATATCTATAATAACTAAAAATAATCTTAAATAATAAAATTTATTATTTAAGATTTAATGAATATTTGAAAGCAAAATATCTTGCCTTAGCTTTTTGTAAGAATTTAAATAACAAATTCAATGTTTTACTAAAAAAGCATTGTCATAAGGAGAAAAACAAGGAAGAAATCTAATAAATATTAGTGAATAAAGACTATAAATCAAGCATTTGAAAAAAGCCCGCAAAAACACAGGCTTTTAAGATTAAGCAAATTGAGCTTTGATCTGAGCTGTCCAAGCATCGACTCTACTTTCGGTTTGATCTTCGTGATTGTCATTGTCTAGTGCAAGCCCTACAAATTTATCGCCTTCAACAGCCTCACTTGATTCAAAACTATAGCCATCAGTTGAAACCGCACCGACTAAACTTGCACCAGCTTCTTTAAGTTTTTGAGCAAGTTTTCCCATAGCACTGCAGTAAGTATCTGAATAACTTTCGCTATCCCCCATTCCAAAAACAGCAACTGTTTTGCCACTTAATTTTAAGCCGGAAAAATCAAAAGCATCCCAGTCATCTTGAAGATCGCCACTTCCCCAAGTTGAAGTTCCGCAAATAAGTTTATCGTAAGAATTAAGCTTATCAGCATCAACATCTGCTATGTTTAAAACATCGCTGATTCCTAGTTTTTCAGCTATAAGATTAGCTACACCTTCTGTATTTCCCATAGCACTTCCATAAACTACGGCTACTGACATAAGTTCTCCTTTTTATATTAGTAAAATTTTCCAAGCAATTCTAGCATAATTTTATATATTTTATGCAATAAATTTATTTTTTATACAAACAAAGTGTTTCTTTACTACACTATCCTATCACACTTAAAATCCATCTTCATCACAACAAAAATCTTTGTTAAGATTAAAAATCTTGCAATATTCAGAATACACGCAACTTACGCTTCTTTTAGCACAAACTAAAGGGATTTTTCGTTTTTTTGCTTCACCTTTGATTTTTTTCATTGTATTATGATTTAAAAAACTTGTAAGCATCACAACACAACGAGTATCTTGAGGAATGGGTTTGCGATTAACTCTATTTTCATTACGAGCGTCCCAATGCTCAACTTTTTTCGCACCCAAATCATAAAGCACTGCCTTTATAGGCGTAATCTCATCTGCTCCTATCACTAAAACTGACATTTTTGCTCCTTGTATCCTTGTAATTATCAAAATATAATTTAATAATTATTATTATAAACTAATGAAGCTAAATTTACTTTGAAATTTATTATAAAATTTTAAATTTGATATTTTCACACAGCTAAAGTAAACTATAAAGTAATATATCTCTTTTATAATTTTATTTTAATTATACATAACTAAAATCTTTAAATAGTAGAGTTTAGGGTTTGTGTGTTAGGTTTTTAGTCCTTCTTAAAAGAAGATATACCCAGCCTTTGAAATATTATGATATGTTTTTATTTGCTTTTTGAGTGATTATAGTCATTTTTTATTATGTGTGATTTAAATTTGTAGATAATTTTCAAATATTTTCGTTTGCAAAGTCTTTTCCCTATCTTGACTTTTAAGAAAAATTTGTATATACTTTTGCCTTTAATATTGTCATCGGGGTGTAGCGCAGTCTGGTTAGCGCACCTGGTTTGGGACCAGGGGGCCGAAAGTTCGAATCTTTTCACCCCGACCATTTTGCAAATGGTGAGTGTAGCTCAGTCGGTTAGAGCATCAGATTGTGGTCCTGAGGGTCGTGGGTTCGATTCCCATCACTCACCCCAGTCGCGCTCGTAGCTCAACTGGATAGAGCGACAGACTTCGGATCTGTAGGTTATGGGTTCGATTCCTATCGGGCGCACCATTTTTGAGCGCTCATAGCTCAGCTGGATAGAGCAACGGCCTTCTAAGCCGTAGGTCAGAGGTTCGAATCCTCTTGGGCGTACCACTTTTTAAAATTTTTGATTAAATTTGCACAAGATTTTGTTTGTTTAAATTTATGCTTTTGCGGATGTGGTGAAATTGGCAGACACGCCAGACTTAGGATCTGGTGCAGCAATGCGTGAAGGTTCAAGTCCTTTCATCCGCACCACCTTACTAAGCTTTTATCTCTTTTTAGCTTTAACAGGATTAACCATAAAAATTTATTAATATTAAAGTTTTAACTGGGCTAGCGGCAATAAAAATATAAAATCATTTTGATAGTTTATTTTAAGTATTGCTTTTTACAATTTTCTTTAAAGTTTCTGACTTCTTGATATAAAAAACACCTTTTAAATCTTTACAAATAAATATTTTTTTCAATCTACCCTTACAAAATAAATATAAAATTTCACTTTTTCCTCAAAACTAGTTTAATTTTAGCCTTATTTTTGTAAAATGGCATTTTATTCTTAAAAATTTTATTATCATTTTAAATTCAAGGATAAGTTTTTGCAACTCATTACTAGTATCTTAAAAGAGCATAAATTTAAAGTTTTTGCGTTCTTGTGTATTTCTATCGCCACGAGTTTACTTGGTGTTGGTATCTTAGCCTTTATCAACGAATATTTGCTTAAGCAAGCTGGAAATTTTATCTTTATTATTGATTTTGCTTTGCTTTTGCTGATCTTTTTTGCAAGTTCTGTTTTTGTTGAGCTTAGTCTTGCTCACTTTGGACAAAAATTTATTTATGCAACACAAAAAAAAGTCGTCAAACAAATCATCGATACTTCAGTGCTAAAAATCGATCAGATCGGCAAAGCAAAGCTTTTAGCTTCTTTAGGAAATGATGTTCGCACTATTTCTTTTGGCCTACTTCGTTTTCCAGACTTCATCCAATCAAGCATTTTGATTATTGCAAGCAGTTTTTATCTTTTTTCGCTTTCAGCAAAGATTTTTTTGCTCTGCTTTGTGTGGATTTTTGGTGTTTTTTTTATCAATCACTTTTTTATGCGAAAGACTTATTATTATTTTAGAAAAGCAAGAGATAATGATGATGCCTTGCAAAATAATTACCAAAATATTATCGATGGACGCAAAGAACTCACGCTAAACACTTTCAGGGCAAAGCTTTACTATGAAAGCGAATTTGATATCAATGCTAAAGATAAACGTTGTAACAACACCCTAAGTTCTGCCATGCAAAGCCTATCGAGTAATTTTACAAGTGTGGGCTTACTTGCACTTGTGGGCTTTGAGTTTTATTGCTCCTTGCATTTTGCTTGGACTAGTCTTGAAAATGCCACGACTATAGCTATAGCCATACTTTTTTTACGCACACCTTTAATGGCTATGATAGGAGCTTTTCCTACGCTTTTAATGGCAAAAGTTGCTCTTGAAAAAATTCAAAAACTTGATCTAAGCGAATATAAACAAGACTTTAAAACCCTGCCTAATTCAAGCTCTTGGCAAAAGATAGAATTTAAAAACGTGGCTTTTTCTTATGATGAAAAATTTCTTTTAAAACCTACGAATCTTGAAATTCATAAAGGAGAACTCATCTTTTTAATCGGCAAAAATGGCAGTGGCAAATCCACCTTTTCCCTCCTTTTAGCCGGACTTGCTAAGCCAAAAAGTGGGGCAATTTATCTTGATGAAAAGCGTATTGATGATGAAAATATCACTGAATATAGACGTTTAATCACAGCTATTTTTAGCGATTTTCATCTTTTCACCCAAACAATAAAAGACGATGAGCTAGCAAATGCTGATGACATAGAGCATTGGCTTGAGGTGCTTGAGCTTAAAGATAAGACAAAAGTGGAGCAAGGACAGATTAAGCTTACTAAGCTTTCTACTGGGCAAAGAAAGCGTCTAGCTATGCTTATTGCTTTACTTGAGGCAAGAGATATTTTAATCCTTGATGAATTTGCAGCCGATCAAGATCCGCTTTTTAGACGCTTTTTTTATCAAAAACTTCTACCTTTGCTTCAAAAAGAAGGCAAAACTATCATCGCCATCAGCCATGATGATAAGTATTTTGATGTAGCCGATCGTATTTTACTTGCACAAAATGGTAGTATAAGCGAGCTAAGAGGAGAAGATATAAAAGAAATCGCTAAAAATGCTGTGGAGCATTTTTAGTTCTTAAAGCCTGCAAAATATGATAAATTCAAGACTTGGGGCGGATTTAAAGGCAAAATAAACTTATAGATTTTAGATATTATATAATTTAAGCAAAGTTTAGCTATAATCACGCTTTTAAAAAACTCTTGGAGAAAAACTTGGAAAATATAAGAAATATAGCCGTCATAGCCCATGTTGATCATGGTAAAACAACTATGGTTGATGAGCTTTTAAAACAAAGTGGCACCTTTAGTGGAAGAGAGCAAATCGCTGAAAGGGTAATGGATAGTAACGATATAGAAAAAGAAAGAGGCATTACCATACTTTCAAAAAATACAGCCATAAATTATAAAGGCACAAAGATCAATATCATAGACACTCCCGGACATGCTGATTTTGGAGGCGAGGTTGAGCGGGTTTTAAAGATGATTGATGGGGTGCTTTTGCTTGTTGATGCCCAAGAAGGCGTAATGCCTCAAACTAAATTTGTGGTTAAAAAAGCCTTGCAGCTTGGACTTAAGCCCATAGTTGTGATCAACAAGATCGATAAACCTGCAGCTGATCCAGAACGTGTAATCAATGAAATTTTTGATCTTTTCGTAGCCTTAGAAGCAAATGATGAGCAACTTGACTTTGCTATAGTGTATGCAGCAGCAAAAAATGGCTATGCCAAACTTGATATGAATGATGAAAGTAAGGATATGACTCCTCTTTTTGAAACTATCTTACAAAGAGTGCCAGCCCCAAGTGGCAATGCAAACAATGCTTTGCAACTTCAAGTTTTTACCCTAGGTTATGATAATTTCGTGGGTAAAATAGGCATAGCAAGAATTTTTAATGGCAAGGTGCGTAAAAATGAAAGTGTTATGCTTGCAAAAGCTGATGGCACTAAGGTGCAAGGACGAATTAGCAAGCTCATAGGCTTTATGGGCTTAGAAAAGATGGATATAGAAGAAGCTTTAAGTGGTGATATAGTCGCCATTGCTGGCTTTGAAGCCTTAGATGTTGGCGATAGCGTGGTTGATCCAAACAATCCTCAGCCCCTTGATCCACTTCACATAGAAGAGCCAACTTTAAGCATAGTTTTTAGTGTAAATGACGGACCTCTTTCTGGCACAGAAGGCAAAAGCGTAACTTCAAATAAAATCGCAGAACGCTTAGAAGCTGAGATGAAAACCAATATAGCCATGCGTTATGAAAGTAGTGGCGAGGGCAAATTTAAGGTAAGTGGAAGAGGCGAGCTACAAATCACTATCTTAGCTGAAAATATGCGTAGAGAAGGCTTTGAGTTTTGCATGGGACGTCCTGAGGTTATAGTGAAAAATGAAAATGGGGTAAGAACTGAACCTTTTGAGCATTTAGTCATCGATGTGCCTGATGAATTTAGCGGAGTATGTATAGAAAAGCTTGGTAAGAGAAAGGCTGAGATGAAAACTATGAGTCCAACAGGGGACGGACAAACTAGGCTTGAGTTTGAAATTCCAGCAAGAGGGCTCATTGGCTTTAGAAGCCAGTTTTTAACCGATACTAAGGGCGAGGGCGTGATGAATCATAGCTTTTTAGAGTTTCGCCCCTTCTCAGGAGCAGTTGAAAAACGCAATAATGGTGCTTTGATTTCTATGGAAAATGGAATAGCACTAGGATACTCTCTTTTTAATCTCCAAGATAGAGGCGTGCTTTTTATAGAGCCTCAAACTAAGGTGTATGTAGGCATGATCATAGGCGAGCATTCGCGTCCAAATGATCTTGATGTAAATCCTATAAAGGGTAAAAACCTAACCAATGTAAGAGCCAGTGGAAGCGATGATGCCATAAAACTTGTGCCACCAAGAAAACTTAGCCTTGAAAGAGCACTAGAGTGGATAGAAGAAGATGAGCTTGTAGAAGTTACCCCTCAAAACATACGCGTTCGCAAAAGATACCTTGATCCAACCCAAAGAAAAAGAATGGAAAAGAATAAAAACTAATGCTTTTTGATGAGTCAAATAACCCTATCGATAAAAGGCGAAAAGCTTATGTATTGAGACTAAATTTATTGCGTTTTTTTGCCTTTTTTCAAGGCTTTATTATCTTTATGGTTTTAATTAAAGTTTCACAGGATTTTGTGCTTGCTTTTGCTGGTGGGGTTTTGTTTGGCTATGGAGTTTATCGCTTATTTATTAGCAAAATTTTTGCTCAAAAAAAGCTTATCGATGAAAAAATAGAACTTGAAAAGCTCATACTTG
Source organism: Campylobacter sp. MIT 97-5078 (assembly GCF_006864455.1). GTDB lineage: Bacteria > Campylobacterota > Campylobacteria > Campylobacterales > Campylobacteraceae > Campylobacter_D. Next base: position 119,363 of record NZ_QHLK01000003.1, on the reverse strand, counting down.
AGGAATTTTTAAAAGAAAATGAAGCAAATTTTACAAATGAAGGCATAAAAGAAAAGGAATTTAAAAGCCTTTTTAATTTCAAGCTAAGCGAATTTAAATCCGCAAATGCTTTTGAATTTAAAAAGTTCAAGCTTTATGATGTGCTATTTAAAGATGAGAAAAACCGCTTTTTTGTAGGTGTTTTGTTTATAAGTCAAATACCCTTACAAAATGATAAAATGCTAAGTCAAGATGAATTTTATTCTTTAAAAACTCCAAAGAAATTTAGCACTGCAGTTAAATTTATACAAGGCAAAGCCTGCCTTATAAAAACAAGGATAAATCCTTTTTTCATTCACTTACACCTCAGTTTAGAGCAAAACAAAAATGCTTTAATGCAAAATTTAGCTCAACTTGAAAAGCTTATAAATACTTAACAATATCTCAATTTTCTCAATTTTAGTTTTCTTTAGATTATCTTACTCCTTACAATGATAAATTTTTAAGGTTTTTTATTTCCTATAATTTTAAGATATTGTATTAAAGCAAGGTTATCATTTATAAAATATTATAAATGATAATAACTATTTATTTAATTTAAATTTAATCCTTTTTATATTATACTCAAACTTTTATTTTACAAAGAAAGGACTTAAAATGAAAAAATACTTATTTTCATTTGCTTGCGTTATAGCTTACCCTAGCGTTGCTTTGGCTGATGAGACACTGCATAGACTTGATGCAAGCGTGATTTCTGGATCAAGTGTGATTTCAAAGCTTGACGAACTGAACCGCAATGTCTATACTATAGACAAAAATAGCCTCTCAAATAAAGCATATAAAGATACTGAAAGTGCTTTTCGATATATGCCTTTTATCAATCTTTCTAACACTGGTTTAGGTTCAAATTTAGATTTAAGAGGGCAAGGTAATAAGGCAAATACCAGTGTTCAAGTGCTGATTAATGGAGTGTATGCAAATATGCTTGATTCTTCACATGGGGTAACGCCTTTAGACACGCTTGCACCAAGCTCTATTGAAGAGATTGAACTTCTACCTGGTGGTGGGGCGGTGCGTTATGGTAATGGCACAAGAGGAGGAGTGGTTAATATCATCACAAGAAGACGTTTTGATGATCCATTTTTAAGTGCTGGACTTAATTTCTCGCACAATAGTGCTACTTTTGGTAATAATTACAACGCCGATGTAAGGTATGGGGATAAATTTGACAATACACATGTAAATGTCGGTGCGGCTTTGATCAATAAAAGAGGACCTCGATCTTATGATAAAACAAGTGGCGGACAAGGAAATTTTGGCATTTTATATGATATCAATCCGGGTGAGAGCATTATCCTTGATGCTGATTTTTTCAAAGGTAGCATTCACACAAGCCCGAATAATTCTTTTTTAGACAACGCAAATCCTAGCAAAGATGATAGACAAAGACGAGGCAATGGCAGGCTTCACAACGAGCAAACCCGCTTTACAACAGGCTTAGACTATGAAAACGAATACAGCAAAGAGCTGAAATTTGATGCTAAGATTTTTTATCATTATAATAGGATAAATTATAAGAATTCTGTAACGAGGCTGAGTCAATACAACCAATATGGTATGAACTTTGCTAATACAGCAGCTGATCAAAGTGGATCTTTTTTTGATGATCAAAAGATAGGTTTTCATACAAATTTACAATACGATCACGGCACAGGCAAGTTTTTAGCTGGTTTTGAATCCTTATATCAAATGTCAAAAAGAACGATGAATCAACGCATATTAGGTAGTGCGACAAATAGATTGCCTATTATTGGAACTTCCAATGGAACTTTTGCTCAATATAATGGGATTTTAACATACGATCATAAATTTAATATTCCTTTTGAGGGTAATAAATGGACAAATGCTTTATATATGATCGAAAAATACGATTTTACAGATGAATTTTCACTTACTGGGGGAGGGCGTTACGAATTTGCTCATTATAATATAAATGTAAATTATGGCACAAATGGTGGCTTATATGCTACAAATGGCACAGCTTTGTGGATGCAGATTCCAAGTGGTCAAGGCGGCGGCAACACCCAACTCCCAAGCACAGCTTTAATCAGTTCAGGCAATGGGACAAATGGCTCTCTTACAGATAATCTTCATAATTTCGCTTTTGAACTTACCCCAAGTTATAAATACTCAGACACAGGCACAATGTATGCAAAATACGAAAGAGGATATTTCTCTTTATCTCCAAATTCTATGCTTAGACGCAATGGTAGAGTTTATCAAACAACCGATCTTAAAAGAGAAACTTACGATACTTTTGAACTTGGCTTAAAGGATTTTTTCTTTGATATGATTACTTAGTGGCTCGGTATTTTATACCCAAACTCGCAATGAATTTTACACCATAGGCAATGCTCACTCGCCAACAGGCGTAGAGTATGGCAACTATGATAAAACAAGACGCTATGGTTTTGAAGTCGCAAGTGAGCAGTTCTTGGGAATATTAAGCCTTAATGAAAGTTTTAGCTATGTTGATGCAAAAATCAAAGGTGGCTCAAAAATCCCAAATGTATATACTTATAAAGCCACTTTAGAAGCAAGTGTAGAAGTAGTGCAAGATACGAGCATATGGGTGCAAAATGCCTTTTTTGGCAAACAAAAAGTAGTTGGACAAAATAAAAGCTTGAAAGCATATAGCTTAAGCGACATAGGCATAAGCACGAAAGTAGGGCAAGTCAGTCTTAGTGCTGGTGTGAGAAATGTCTTTGATACTTTTTACTATGATTACTATAACGCAGATAAAACTGCCGCGATCGCTGGATATGGCTATTTAGTAGGACAAGGAAGAACCTTCTTTATTGAAGGAAGATATAACTTTTAACTTTGATTTAAAAAGCTTACAAATATACTCACGATAACTCTCCTCCTTCACTTTTTATCGTGAGTGAAAAGCATGCTTTTAAAGCTACAATACAAGAAAAATTTAAAAGATGTTAAAATAAAATTTCAAGAAAAAAGTTTCATAAGAAAAAATAGCAAGAAAGCAAGGGAAAACTCCTTGCTTGAAAAAAGGGCTTATTTAAGGGTTTCAATATATGCTTCAATCGCCTTAAAATCAGCTTCAGTTAAGCCTTTAAGGTTGAGCTTCATAATCGCACCTTGTCCATAAGCATTTCTCTTGCCTTCAGAATATTCTTTCATATACTGAAGTCTCTCAGCTGTTGCGATAGAGCTTAAAGCCGGAACTTTGTTAAGATACACTTTTTCAGCCTTTGCTCCATGACAAACCGCACATTTTTTATAAAGTGTCGCTCCATCAGCAGCGTAAACTGAAATTCCTACACAGGCTAAAGCCGCAATTGCTAACACTTTTCTCATTTCTTCTCCTTTTGAAAAAAAATTAATCGATTTCATTATACATCATTTTTTGTTTAACTTTGTTAAATTTTTATCAAAATTTTAAAACATAATAAAAGACAAAATAATTTTTAAGCTTTTTTCTCTACAATTATGAAAAATTTTTCAAGGAAAAAACTATGCTTAAGAAGTTTATTTTACCATTTTTGCTGACATTTATATTCATAGCTTGTAAAGAAAATTCTTCTGAATTGATAAGAGCTCAAACAAGCGGTGTGGTAAAAGCTTATGATCGTATTTTTGTAAGCTTTGTTAATACAAATTTAGATCAAGAAGTTTTAAGGCAAAACAGCATTGATGCAAAAATCAATGGCAAAGAAAGTAAGATTGATATCAAATTTGACTCAAGTCAAACGCTTATTTTATACCCAAATCTCGAACCAAATAAAAATTATAAGATTGAATTTAATATAGCAAATATCCCTGTAAAACTTGAATTTAAGACGGATTATATGAATTTAAATCTTGAAAATTCGCAATTCATTAGCAAGAACGAAGATAAAAGCTCGCTTTTTATAGAGTTAAAAAGCTCATTTGAAGACTTAAATCAAAGTATTTTAGCCCAAAGTATCAGTCTTACTCAAGATGGAAAAAAGATCGATTTTTTCTTGCAAGATGTCAATCAAGGACTTATAAGCTTGCAAAGTGAAGCTTTTGAGTTAAGTGATAAAGCTTTGAAATTCACACTTCACATAAAAGCCGATAAACTTGGTTTAAAAGAAGATATGAATCTTCATTTTAACAGCCCATCAAAAAACAAATTTGCATTCATCAATAGTAAAAATAGTAACGATGAAATCGAACTTGACTTTTCTCAAGCTCTAGATGAAAAACAAAATTTTAATAATCTTATCAGCATAGAGCCAAAGATCGATTTTAAAGCCTTTGCTATAGGTAATAAACTTAAAATAAATGCTGCATTTTTACCACAAAATAATTATAAAATCACACTTTCTTCAAATCTTAGCTCAAATAAAAACACAAAACTTGAAGAAAGCACAAGTCTAAATATCTCTTTTGGTTACCTAGCCCCTTCGATTAGCTTTTCAAGCGATGGGATTTTTTTACCAAGCCTTGCTGATAAAAAGATCGCCTTTAAAAGCCTAAATATCAATAAAGCAAGGCTCAAAGTGTATCAAATTTATGCTAATACCTTGCACGAATACTTAAGATACAAAAACTTTACTAGCAAAAAAGGCTTAAGCCCTGACTCAAGCGATATAGAAAATGATACCACTTATACAAGTGATTTGGTGCTTGAAAAAGAATTTAAACTTGACGCACAGCCAAATACTTGGATGCAAAATGAAATCAAGCTTGACGCTCTTAAAAATCTAAAAGGAGCTTTTATCGTTGAATTGAGTTTTAAAGAAGAAGATCTTATGTTTCCAAGTTTTTTTAAAGATGAAGGTTATGAGGATTGGGAGAAAGATCGCTTTTTTCACCAAAGAGCTATAGTGAGTAAAAATCTTGTTTTTTCTGATCTTGGTATTATGGCTGAGGCGATTAATGATCAAATTTTTGTGCGTGTAAATAACTACACGAATTTAAACGCTTTAAATGGCGTAAAAATAGAAGCTATCAACCGCAAAAATCAAGTCATCGCAAGTGCTATAAGCGATGTGCAAGGACAAGCCGTGCTTGATGCAAAAGAACAAGACGTGCTTTTTATCATCGCAAGCAAGGGCGAGGAAGCTGGTATTTTAAGACTATCAAATCCACTTTCAACTGACGGCTTTGATGTTAGTGGCGTGCAAGAAGCAGGTTTGATAGAAGCTTTTATCTACACAGATAGGGGCGTGTATAGACCCGGCGATAGTGTGCATTTAAACATCGTCGCAAGAAATAAAAGAGCGATGATAAACCACCCAATCACTTTAAAAAGCTTTAAAGATCCACAATCAAGCACTTTACTGAGCAATATCACGCTAAGTCCAAGCTCAAATGGTATGTTTTATCAAGAACTTAAGCTTGCAAAAGATGCAGCTACTGGGATTTATGAGCTTAAATTTGATATTGCTTCACAAACTTTTTCACATAAAATATTAGTGCAAACCTTAGCTCCAAACCGCATAGCCGTGCAGCTTAACAATGAAGAAAGCCTTGATATAAACAAAAACTCAAAACTTAAGTATGACATAGAAGCAAAATATCTCTTTGGTGCTCCTGCAGCTAATCTTAAAACAAAAACGCTTTTAAGAATCATCAAAGATAATTACAAAAATCCAAAATTTACAAATTATATTTTTCAAAATCCTAGCCTTTATATCAACGAGTATTCAAGAGACGATGATGGCGTGCTTGATGAAAATGGAAAACTTAGTTCAAGCATTACACTTGATGAGACTATACTTAACACACAAGGAACAAATTTCAAAGCCTTGCTTACAAGCGAAGTCTTTGAAGCAGGCGGTAGAAGCACAAAAGCCCTTTCTACAATGAAGCTTGAAAAATATAAATACTTCATCGGCATTAAAGAGCTAGAAGACTACTATATTAACAGCGGTGATAAGATCAGCTTTAGTGTCATTGCAAGTGATTTAAACTTTAACACACTCAAGGGTAAAAAAATCACTTATAAAATTTATAAAAATAGCTCTTCATGGTGGTTTGACTATGATAATTACAGCGAATTTTTACGCTCTATCAAAAAAGACAAAAACACCCAAATCATCGCACAAGGTGAGATTATAAGCTCTGATAAACCGATAAGTTTTAGCTTTGATAGCAAGGATTATTATGGCGAAATGTTTGTTGAATTAGTTGATAATGAAAGCGGTGTAAGCACCGGTGAGCGTTTTTATGTGAGTTCTTGGGGAAGTGTAAATAATGCTGATATAGTCTCAAGCCTTAAAATAAAAAGCGATAAGGATAAATATCAAGTTGGCGAAAAAGCTATAATCGAATTTGAAAGCACAAAAAATTCAAAAGCTTTTGTTACGGTAAGTAACAACAAAGGTATCATCAAGCAATTTGTTTTAGAACCTCAAGGTGCAAGCACGAAATTTGAACTTGAACTGGGTAAAGAATATACACCAAATGTCTATGTAAGCGTTTCTTTATTGCAAGATTACAATTCATGGCAAAATGACAGAGCCTTGAGGCTTTTTGGGGTTGTGCCTGTGCTTGTAGAAGATAAAGCTACTAAGCTTGAGCTTGATTTAAAAGCACCTGATAAAATTCTACCGCAGAGCGAATTTGAGCTTGAAATCCAAAGCAAAGACAAAAAAGCTTTCACTTATACTTTGGCTATAGTTGATGAGGGGCTTTTAAGCTTGAGTGATTTTGAAACACCAGATATTTGGGGATATTTTTATGCAAAAACCGGCTTTAAACTCAAAGTCTTTGATACTTACGAACAAATCATTGCCAAAACACTTGGCAAGGTTTCAAAGGTGCTAAGCACTGGAGGAGACCTAGAAGCTAGCTTTAACAAAGCAAAAAGAGCAAACAAAAACAAGGCTGATGAGCAAGCAGAAAGGTTTAAAGCTGTGGTGCTGTATCAAGCTCCTATACAAAGCGATGAAAAAGGCTATGCAAAGCTAAAATTCCAAATGCCTGCATATATGGGTGCGGTACGTGTAATGCTTGTAGCAAGCAATGGTGAGGCTTTTGGTAGCGTGGAAAAAGACATTATTGTCAGTGCGCCTGTAAGCGTGCTTGAAACCTTTCCAAGAAGCTTAAGGATAAATGATAAATTCGAGTTTTTAGCTCAAGTATTTAAAAACGAAGAAAACGTTACAAACGCAAGCTTGAGCCTTAAAAGCAAAAATAAACTTCTTAGCCTTGATAAAGAAGAAGTGCAAATTGCATTTAATGGCGATGAAAAGGTTAAAAATATCATTTTTAATATCGCGGTAAATGGTGATAAATTAGGACTTGAAGAGCTTGAACTTGAACTTAAAAGCAAGGATTATCATTTCAAAAATACAACACAAGTTGATGTTAAAGCTATCAACACTTACACTTACGAGGGTGAAAATTTCATCATCAAGCCAAATGAAAAAAAAGAATTTTATATTGATCAAAGCTACATTAAAGGAAGCACGCAAGCTGTTTTAGATTTGAGTTCAACACCGATTTTAAATTTAAATCACCGCTTAAAATACCTCATCGCTTATCCTTACGGATGTATTGAACAAACTACTTCAGCGGTTTTACCTCAGCTTTATTTAAATGAGCTTGGTGTAAAGATCAACAAAGAAAAGGTGATTAACAATATCAACGCTGCTCTTGCTCGCTACACACGTTTTCAAACAGCTAATGGTGGTTTTGCATATTGGCAAGGTGGTAAAGAATCAAATGCTTGGGGGAGCAATTACGCAGGCTTATTTATGATCTTAGCCAAAAACAATGGTTTTTATGTCAGCAATAGCGTGTATAATGCATGGCTTGAATACCAAAAAGACTATGTAGAAAATAATCTTTACAACACAAATAGTGCCATACTTGTGAATTCTTTATATCTTTTAGCCTTGGCACAAGAGCCAAATATCGCTGCGATGAATGCCGTGTATGAGTACAAAGATAGGTTAAATAACACTGCTCTTTGGCAACTTGGTGCAGCTTATAAACTCGCTGGACTTGAAGATATAGCTTTAAAACTTGTGGCAAATGCTTCTTTTATGCCAAATTCAAGCGAGGATTTTTACCGACAAAGTTATGGCTCTGATCTAAGAGATAAGGCTATTATCCTTGCTTCTTATATAGAAATTTATAACAAGATCAATGAGCCTTTATTTAAAGAACTTAGTGAAATTTTAGGCACAAATACTTATCTAAACACCCAAAATGCAGGCTATATGCTCTATGCCTTAGCCAAAGGAGCGAATTTAAATAAAAAAGATGATGAAACAGGAAAACTTCAAGGCACACTCGAGCTTTTAAACAACACTCAAAATAAAAGCTTACAGCTCGATGAAAGCAAACAAAGCCTTGAGTTTAGCGAGGGTAAAGCTGTGCTAAATGCTAAAAATACCATATATGGACATTTTGGCGTTGAGGGCATTAAGCTTGAGCTTAGTAAGCCTTTTGCAAATAAGATCAATATCTCAAGAAGTTTTTATAACGAAAAAGGCGAACCTATCGATGAAAGCAAGCTTCAAAGCTCACAAAACTTTTATATGAGACTTGATGTGAGCCTAAACAACGCTGCTTCGGTGCAAAATTTAGCTCTTACCCAAGTGCTTCCTAGTGGCTGGGAAGTGGCAAATACGCTTTTAGATACAAGCATACCACGATTTGCCAAAAACTCAAAACTTGATTTTATCGATATAAGAGATGATAAAATTATGTGGTTTTTTGATCTATTTAACGGTGAAACAAAAAGCTTTTTCATCAAGCTCACTGCAGTAACACCGGGCGAATTTACTTTAAGTGGTGCATTTGCAGAAGCAATGTATGATAATACTTATCAAAGCTTAGGCGAAGGTAAAAAAGTCATTGTTTCACGTTAAATTGAGCCTTAAGCTTTTGCTTTTGGCTTTTTGTGCCATTTTCGTTTATGTGCTTTTTGTCTTTTTTAGCTTTGATGAAAAAGAACTTCAACAAGACTTTGAAGAAAGATATAGCAAGGTTTTATACGATAGAAATGATGCAATCTTAAGTGTATTTATCAACAAAGAAGAACAATGGCACTTAAAAGCTAACACCATACCAAAAAAGCTTGAAACGGCTGTTTTGCTGTATGAAGACAAGAATTTTTTTTCGCATTTTGGGGTGGATTTTCTTGCGATTTTAAGAGCTTTAAAAAACAACCTTTTAGGTGAGAAAAAAAGTGGTGCAAGCACTATTTCTATGCAGGTTATCAAACTTTTAGAGCAAAATGAACGCACTTTTTGGCATAAATTTAATGAAATGATAAAGGCTTTAAGCCTAGAACAAAGCCTCAATAAAGATGAAATTCTCAAGCTTTATCTTAATAACGCTCCTTATGGGGGCAATCTTGTTGGTTTTTATTCGGCGATTTTGTTTTATTTTGATAAGGACCCAGCTCATTTAACTTGGAGCGAAGCCGCACTTTTAGCTGTTTTACCAAATGCACCGGGTTTGATGAACCTTGAAAAAAACAAAAACAAGCTCCGCCTTAAAAGAGATGCTCTTTTACACAGGTTGTATGCAAAGCATTATTTTGATGAAAACACGCTCAAGCTTGCACTAAGTGAGCCTTTGCCAAGCTTTAAACCAAGAACTAATCTCGCCCCTCATTTAGCTTTAAAACTCCTTGATGATACAAATAAACAAATAAAATCAAGCATTGATAAACGCTTACAAATCAAATTTGAAACAAAGGCAAAAGAATTTAGCCTCAAACTCAAACAAAAAGGTATTAATAATCTTGCCATTATCCTTGCTGATACAAAAAGCTATGAAACGCTAGCTTATGTAGGTTCTCAGGATTTTTATGATGAATCTGCTTTAGGACAAGTCAATGGTGCAAGTGCTAAACGTAGTGTAGGCTCGACTTTGAAGCCTTTTTTATATGCTTTAAGCATAGATGAAGGGCTTATCGCACCAAGCTCTTTGGTGCTTGATGTGCCAACTTTTTTCTCAAGCTTTGCTCCGCAAAACGCAAACAAAAAGTATTATGGCTTAATCAGAGCTGATTTTGCCTTAAGCAAATCCTTGAATGTCCCTTTTGTTCAGCTTTTAAAAGAATACGGCTATGAAAAGTTTTTCTATCAACTCAAAAGTTTTTTAAATTTTAGCGATGAAGATTATAAAAAATACGGACTAAGCCTCATACTAGGCACTAAAGAACTTAGTCTTGAAGATATGATGAAGCTGTATTTGGCTTTAGCAAATTATGGCAAACTTAAAGAGCTTGCTTTTAGCCCAAACTCAAACAACACAAATGCAAGACAAATTTTTACTCAAGGCTCGGCTTATCTTACCTTACAAAGCCTTAAAAACTTAAAAAGAGTAGGCTTAGAAGAATATAACAAAAGCGAAAAAATCATCTCTTACAAAACAGGCACAAGCTATGGCAGGAAAGATGCTTGGGCTATGGCAGCTACGCCCAAATATACACTTGGCGTTTGGGTGGGAAATTTTAACGGACAAGCTAATGCCAATCTTTACGGCGTAAGCATAGCTGGAGATTTGCTTTTTGAACTTTTAGACGAGCTTGATGACTTAAGTTTAGAATTTACACCTCCAAGTGATCTTTTTAGCCTTAAAATCGACGCTTTAACAGGGTATCGTTACGATGAAAATTTAAAAACACAAGCTTCAAGCACACTTTTTCCAAGAGAAGCTAAGATTTTACGCACTTCTCCTTTCTTAAAAAGAGTTTTTGAGTATGAGGGCAAAGAATTACACTCTTTAGATGAAAATTTTAAATTTGCAAAAGAAAGGATCAAACTTGATCTGCCCTTAAACGCCCTTGCTTTTTTACATGATAATCAAGTCAAGCTCAAACAAGAAAAAAGTGTAAAAATTATTTACCCAAACTCGAATTTAAAACTTATCCGCACTAAAGATTTAAACCAAAAAAATTCTATCATTATCAAACTCGCAAATTTAAATGATGAAAAATTATTTTTGTATCTTGATCAAAAGCTTATTTTTGAAGGAAAAACAAAGAGTTTAAGCCTTGATTTTACTCAAGGTGAACACGAACTTTTTGTGATGAGTGCAAGCGGGCAAAGTGATAGCGTGAGCTTTGAAGTCGAGTAAATTCAGCGAAAAAAAAGCTTTTTTAAGTTATAATCCTGACCTTTATTTTATATCAAGGATATACAATGCCAAAAATGAAAAGCGTCAAAAGTGCAGTGAAACGCTTTAAAGTCGGCAAAAACAAGATCAAAAGAGGCTCTGCTTTTAGAAGCCATATTTTGACTAAAAAGCCAGCTAAAAGAATGCGTGATCTTCGCGGCGTAAAATATGTGCATGCAACCAATGTCAAAGCGGTTGAAAAAATGCTTGGAATTTAAGTTTTTGACAAAAGTCATTCAAACTCTCCTTGTTTTTATGAGACAAGGACAAGTTCTTATCAAAAAGACGCCACTTTATGAAAGGAAATAAAAATGGCAAGAGTAAAAACAGGTGTCGTAAGACGCAAAAAACATAAAAAAATCCTCAAACTTGCAAGAGGCTTTTACAGCGGACGTCACAAACATTTTAGAAAAGCAAAAGAACAACTTGAAAGAAGTTTAGTCTATGCTTACAGAGACAGACGTCGCAAAAAGCGTGAATTTAGAAAACTTTGGATTATCCGCATCAATGCAGCATGCAGACTAAATGGACTAAGTTATTCTCGTTTTATGAATGGGCTTAAAAAAGCTGGCATTGAGCTTGATAGAAAAATCCTTGCTGATCTTGCGATGAATGATAGTGCAGGCTTTACAAAAATCGCTGAAGAAGTCAAAAAAGCTTTATAAAACTACAAATCAAGCTTTGTTATAAAGCTTGATTTTTCTTTTTTTGTTTTGCAAAGAGACTATGAGTTTAAGCAAAACCATAAAATCATTTTCTTGTTAAGCCTTGATTTATTTTATGGCTTAAGTGAAATCTTTGTAAGAAGTTTTAGAAATTTTAAGGGATTTAAAAAAAATAGATAATTTAGGAGTTTTTATTTTATGTTTATGAGATTCTAAGCCATTCTTTGAATCTTAAGATTCTAAAGCCTCTTTTAGAATCTCTTGCTTTTTTGATTCTAAATTATATGTTAAATGCTCTAAATTGGTAATTTTTGATTCTATGCCCTCAATCACAGAGACGATTTTTTGTTGTGCTTCTAGGGGTGGGAGGGGGATTAAAATTTGCTTAAGTGATTCTTGATTAATACCACCTTGTGCTGAACCAGTTACTTTTGATTGTAGGCTTTTTTGTCCATCGCTTGAATGTAGGTAATAAAATATATATTTTTGTTCTATGGTATTTTCACATCGCAATAAAAAAATATGCTCATTTATCATAGCTTTTTGATTAGTAAGTTCTTTTCTAACTAAAGCAATTTTTCCTGATAATGCCCCATCTTTACAGATTAAAATATCATTTTCTTTTATAATGGCTTTATTTTGCAAGGCATAATTTTTATAAAACTCTAAAGGCACATATTTAAGAGATTCGAGCTTGATAAACCCGTTTTTGTTATCAATATGCTCTCCACCTAAGCTCAAAGCTCCTTGAGTGTAATTATCAACTCCCCCTTTCGGTCTTTTTCCGCTCTCTAAATTTGATAATATTTCTCCGAGTTTTTTAAGTTCCCAGCCGTTTGGTGGTGGGGTAGGGAGGGATTCTAAAATAATCTTGTCAAGTTTGGGGGAAGTTGAGTTGTTCTTAGCTTGTGAAACAAGCGAAGAATCTCTATGGCAAATATCTGCCTTTTTTAGTGCAATTTGCAAGCCATTTTGCCAAAAGGCTTTTTGAGTAATCAATGCAGCAATCTGCTTTAAGATTAGTTTAAGCTTCGCCTTGTCTCTCTCTCTCTCTCTCTCTCTCTCTTGTCGTTGTTTAAGGTTCTATGTAGAATCTCGGCTTTTTCTTTTTCTAAACTTTCAAGGCTAGAATCAATGCTTGAAATCTTAGCTTCTATCTCCTCAATCACAGAGACGATTTTTTGCTGTGCTTCTAGGGGTGGGAGGGGGATTTGTAGGCTTGAAAATTCTGGAACGGTAAGCTGCGGTATATTAACGCCACTATTTTCAATTGTTGTATTATTGATTAAAGATTCTAGGAATTTTAAATTTACCAACTCTTTTTTTGGTATCAAAACAATTAATCGCACGATTGGATAAAATGGCTCGAATCTTGCAACCGCATACCCTATTGTTCCTCTGGCTGAAACAGTTAAGGCATTTTTTAAAATTGTAGCTTGATTAGTCCATCCGTATAGCCCTTCATTTTGCACCGCATTAGCATAAATTGGAATTTTACATTCTTGAGTTTTGGTTTCAGAAAATATTTTGGGCTTGTCTCCGCCTGCTGTTAATTTTTCTGCAATTTGTGAAATCCTTACTTTTTCCCAGCCGTTTGGTGGTAGGGTAGGGAGGGATTCTAAAAGTTTATTCAGTTCTTTTGTGTCTGCGGTATTGTGGTATCGAGATTCTTCGGTTATCGCTTCAGTTTGACAACTAGCAATCAAATCCCAATCAAGCCTTGATTCTAGCTCGTGGATATGGGCTAGAATATCGGCGATAAATTTGTCAATAGAATCTAAGCTGCTAAGCCCCCCCCCCCGTCTGCTAGTGCTTGAGTCGCCTAAAATATCCTTTAACGCATTAGAATCACAAATTCCGCATTTGACTAAAACCGCCTTAATCAATCTTTGATATTCCTCAATGCTCATTCGTATGGTGTTGTATTGTTCCTCTACCTTTTCGCATTCGCGGACAATTTGTTTTTGAATCTCTAGGGGTGGGAGGGGGATTTTAATGTTAGCCATTACATTATTCATTAGCTTAGGATTTGCTACCCTAACAACATAATTAGGTGTTGCTAAATTTAATACTTGCACCATAAATTTATAAAGTATGGTATTGGTATCTTTAATCTTTAAAGTGCCGCATACATTTGTGCAGTTAAATTTTCCATTTCTGTAAAAACAAGTTCCAGCATAGATTCCGTCTGTCGTCCAAGTAATATATTCCCCTTCAAAGTCATAAGTATTAATATATCCCATTACTCCTTCATCTTTGGTTTGTGAAGAATATACAGGATATTCCCCCTTATTATCATCTATATATTTATGGCTTATAACCCTGCCACGACCAATTTCACAAATTGAATTAATATTTACCAACTCATACTTACAATTCACAAAGGGATTTGAGATATTTCTAGCTTCGTCATCAATGCTAGGATTAAGGCTTATTGCTTTGCTAAATTCCACACTAGAAAAATTTATCATATTTTTGAGTGCGACAAGAGCGATAGTATAAGAATCTGGCTCTTTGGGGCTTAAGAGTTTTATAATCTCATTCATATTTTCTTTATTTTCTATAAAGGCTTTGATAGCGTAATTGAGCTTTGTAGGGTCGTTTTTGTCGTTGGGGTTATAAAGGGGCGTGTCTATGAATTTGATAGAATTGATGTTTCTTAGGGCTTCTTTTTCTTTTTTCTCCTCATCACTATCGCCTTTTTCCTCTTGTAAATCTTGCAAATCTTTCGTGTCTTTTGTCGTTTGGTATTTTATGCCCTCATCGCCCTTGCGATTGCTCCAATCATAGCCTAAGAATTTGACAATATTTGCCTTGTTGTCTTGTGGGGATTTGATTAAAATCAGATTATTATCTTGAATGAGGCTAAAATAGTTCATTTTTTCATTTTCTAAAGCTTTAATCTTTTCTAAGAATTTTTTATACCATAAGCTCAATTCTAGCTCTGTGTATTCTTGGCTTGCTAGAAATTCTTTTAGGGCTTGTTTTTGTTCTTTGGTGTTTTTATTTTTGTCAAAAAAGCTTGATTGTTCAAAAAGCCTTTCTTGTTCGTATGATTTAAGCTTTTCTTTTTTAAATACTTTGGGCTTGGTGGAATTGAAATCATCAAAATAGCTTTTAAAGCTCTCGCTTTTTTTGAGATTCTCGCTTAAAATATCTTCGCCCATAAAGGCTTTAAACTCTGTGTAATCATACGCCATAAATTCGCAATATTTTTGTAAAAAATCGCTTTGTTCAAATTCATCTTTTAAATTTTGGTCATTATAATTTTGCTCTCTTAAAAAGTTTGCAATATCGCTTAATTTTTTTATCTTTTTGGCAAAAATGATAATCGTTTGTGTGCCTGTGCTTCCAAAGGTGCGTTGGTTTAGCTCTACTATGGCAAGGATTTGAAAATGCTTTAATAAAATTTCTCTTGTTTTTTCGTAGATTCCGCCTTTTTGCAAGATAGAAGTAGGCAGAACAAGGCTTAAAATGCCCTCATCTTTTAAAAATTGCTTTGCCCTTTCGATAAAAAAGCATTCTATGGCGTTATTTCTCTCATAACTTTTAGAATCTATGTATTGACTAAGGCTAAATTTGTTTAAAACACTTTCGTCTAAATTGCTTAAAAAGCCTTTGACAGAATAGGGAGGATTGGAAATGATTAAGTCAAAACTTTCGCTGCTAAAATCATTTTCATAAATGCTTTTGATAGTATCTAGGGCGTCTTGAAAGATGATTTTCGTTTGATTTTTGAAATTATGAAAAATACACGCTGTTGTGGCGACTTTTGAGAGGTCTTTATTTTTTTCTATGCCATAGAGCTTTGCTTCTTTGTTATGTGCTAGAAACTCTGTGAGGAAATGCCCCGCTCCACAGGCAAAATCTAGCACTTTAGAATCTTTTGCTAAACGTGGCAAGGAATAAATAATAAAGTTTGTAATGGGCGTTGGGGTGAAAAATCGCCCCTCTGTTTGATGCACAGAGCGATTTAAAAAGCCCTCAAATAAGTCGCCTAAGAATTGGTTGTTTTCGCTTTTGGAGATATTAAAATCTTGGATGAGATTGACAATTTGCACTAAGATTTTAAAATTAATATAAAATTCTTCTTCATTTTCTACTTCAAGGAAATTAAATTTTTTGATATTAAAGAATTTTTGCATCGTAAAGACTTTTTCTATTTCTTTTTTTAAAGCGCCTTTATATCTTTTGGTGTCATTAAAGATTTCTTCAATGCGGTCTTTTTTGATATTTACGACTTGTTTTTTGAAAAGTTTTTCTATGCCTTTTTCATAGAGATTTAAAAGCCTATCGCAATAATCAAGTGGGCTATCATACATTATGCCTTTGTAATAAAATTGCAAATTGTTTTCGTGATCGAGTTCATCAATGATTTTGCATAAAAATAAATCCACTAAAATATAAAAGGTGTTTTCATAATTTCCTATGGCGTTATTGCGTAAAATAGTCGCAAAATCGTGATAAATGCTTGCGATTTGATTATAAGGCACGACGGATAAATCCTCTATGCTGTATTTTTCTTTGCCTATATTATAGCTTTGGACATTATCCTCTAATAAGCCCTTAGTGGTGAAGCTTAATGAATAGCTTTTATTCCAGACATTATAATAATCTTTTGCATTGACATTTTTGGGGTTATCAAATCCTAGCTTTTTTTCATCCTCTTTAAGATTGGCATTGATTAGCTCTAAATGCTCTTGATTGTCTTGCATAACGATAATATGACTTTTGTAAGTGATTTTGTTTATCTCGTCAAAATCATAAGCTAAAAGGCATAAAAAAGGCGTTTTATTCACGGCGTAATAGCTAAAAAGCTGCCCGCCATTTTTTAAAGTAAGATTCCATTCTTTATTAAATTCATTGCCTGCGGTTTTGTTTTCTATCAAAATGAGGTTTTCAAAGTTTTGATTTAAAACCAAAATATCGCCATAGACTTGCTGATTGTGCCCGACTTTGAAAGTTGGCTCTAGGATAATGTGCTTTGGTGCATAGCCTTTGCTTAAAAGCTTATCAACACATAAAAGACAAACAAAGTTTTCATTGCTTGAAAAGTTTGTCGTGGTGTTTCTGTGGATAATAAAGCCATTGCTTTGCCTCTCTTGGCTTGGATACTCACCCTCTTTAAAGCTAGTATCTCTAGGATTATAAAGAATTTCATCTTTAGCAAGATCCACTTTTATAAAGATATTTTCATTATTTTGATAAGTTTTTTTAAAGGTCGTTGTGCCATTGGAGTGGAATCCTAAGTAGTGTAGAGCTTCTTTAAAATTCTCTTTTGTTATCATTTTACTTACACTTTAATTTTGTTCGCGAAAATCTTGCTTGGCTTGAAAATCGCTTGAATCTCGTCGTTTATATTTAAAGTCAAAACATTAAGAGCTAAAGAGTTAAAAATCCTTTTCATTTTTTTCCTTTAAAAATTAAAATGAGATGAGATTATAACATAAAGCTTAAAACAAATTCAAGCTTTTTTAAGTTAAGATACGATTTAAAAAGGAAATCACCATGCAAACTTACACAAATGCCGCAATCACTGGAGCAAGCTCTGGTATAGGTATAGAACTTGCCCTACTTTTAGCACAAGAAAAAACCACGCTTTTTTTAAACGCAAGAGATGAAACAAGGCTTAAAAAGGTGCAAGCTAAGGCGCAAGAATTTGGTAGCAAAGCCTTTGTTTATGCCTTTGATGTGTGCGATGAAAAAGCGTGTAAAGCATGGTGTGAGGAGCTTTTTAAAGAACCTTTGGACTTGCTTATCTTAAATGCTGGCATAAGTAGCGGTGATGATGAGAGCGAGCAAAAACAAATTCAAATTGCTAAAACCAATGTTCTAGGCATTACAAATCTCATCTTTTATACTATAAATGCTATGCAAAAGCAAGAATTTAAGGGCAAATTCAAAGGACAAATCGTATTAGTTTCTTCCATAGCTTCGCTTTTAGCCCTGCCAAATGCTCCTACTTATAGTGCGTCAAAGCATTTTGTTACAGCACTTTGCGAGGCTTTAAGTTTAGCTCACCCTGAAATTTGCTTTACTTGCATTTGTCCTGGTTTTATTAAGACTAATTTAACCAAGCATTTAAAGTTAAAGATGATGGAAGCAAATGCTGCCTCTTTTCAAATTCTAAACGCCATAAAAGCCAAAAAGAAAAAATTTATTTTTCCTTTTCATATCGCTTTAATTGCAAAGCTTTACGCATTTTTACCCTTTTTTATCAAACGTTATTTTGTGCGTTTTTTACAAAAAAGAGCCAAGCTTTAAGGACGAGTAAGCTTAAAATCCTCAATCAAAGTTTCACAAATTTTGAAAAAATTCACGCCATTAATAGAGCTATAATCCTTAAAGAAATCATACATATCCCAAAAACCACTCTCAAGCTCTTTTGACTTTACTCCATAACTGATAGAAAGTCCAGCTTCAATAAAAGCAGCTAGTTTATCACAATATTTTAAAGCCTTGCCATCAATGGCTTTGTATTCATTGCTATTAAGCGAATCTAAGCTACCACTGCATACGCCAACTTGATTGTTTTTAAAACTCCTATTTTCAAATTCATTCTTGATAAATACGCCATTTTCATCTTTGCGAATGCCTAAAATATAAGCAAATTCAGCCCTAAACTCAATTGGTACAAAAGGCAAAATCCGCTCATCAATAAGTTTCATCTCGTATTCACCTATGAGAGTGTGAAGTCCTTCTATGCCGTATTTTACAGGGCTTATAATATCTCTTGTCAAGCTTTCTGGCAAATCATGAAACAAAGCACAATAAAAATTATACTCAAGCCTTGTATCACAAGCCTTGATCTCAAGCGAGTAAAAATAGCTTAAAATCGCCACCACAAGCATATGCCCAAGCACTGCAGTTTCAGGTATGCGAGGCGTTTGTGCCCAACGCTTTTGAAAGCGAAGCCTGCCGCTTAGATCAATGATTTTAGCGATTTTTTGATTTAAGGCAATTTTCCTTGCACCTATGAGTTCGTAATAATCCTCAAGCTCTTCCTCAACTTTACTTTTAATCTCTTCTATATCACTTAAAAATTGACTTGTTTGATAGATGATATTAAATTCCCACTTTGTGGCAAAATAAGAAGCCGCCCTTAAGATAAGCTTTTCTTTTTCATATTCATCTGAGCGCAAATAATGCTCAAAACGCTTTAAAAACTTACCCTCCTCAAGCCCTTCTATCATAGGTTCAAGCTTGCTTAAAACCCAAGCATTAACCTCATCTTTTTTTTGTTTGACGATCTCACGATACACATCAGGACGTATATCAGTAACAACTACACGGCTTAAAAACTCGAAAATTCCAGCCTCTATAATGCGTCTCATATCGACATTTTTTTCCATTTTGGCGATAAAATACGCAATGATAAATTTATGAGCTTGCTTGTCAAGTTCAACTAAATTCGCCATTCTAGGATAATCATTCCAACGACTGATTGAAGCGGCTTTGAAAATATGTTCTATAAGTTTAATACCTATCATTTTTTTCACTTTGTCTTTTTTTATTTTATCTTAAAAAGTAAATTTATACACTTACCATAACAGAAGTCGCTTTTATAATCGCTGTAGCTTCTTTGCCAACGGCTAAGTCAAGTTCTTTAACAGAGTCTAAAGAGATCATTGCGCTGATGATATTGCCACCACCAATGTCAATTTTTACAATGGCATTAACTGAACCTTTTTCAATCTCTGTGATTTTACCTTTGAGTTGATTTCTTGCGCTGATTTTCATTGTTTTTCCTTTAAAATATAATTTAAAAATTTATTGTATCATTTTTTAAACGAAAATGAAATTTTTTAGGAAAAATATGAATTTATGGGATATAAAAGCTAAACACTATGCTCGCTACACACCAAAACTAAATCATTTACAAAAGAAAAGCTTTGAAGTTTTAAGCAAACTTAACATAGACTTAAAGAATAAGCATATTATCGATGTAGGTTGTGGCACTGGTGTTTGGAGCTTACATTTAGCTAACAAAGCAAAACACCTTGATGCGCTTGATAGCTCGAAAAATATGCTTGAAATTTTACAATGTGACGCGTTAAAGCTTAAATTTAACAATATCACATACATTCACTCAAGTTTTAAAGACTTTGTGCCTAAGCAACATTATGATCTTGCTTTTCTTTCTATGTCAAGTGCCCTTGAAGATGAAGCTTTGATGCAAAAATTTCTCAAACTTGCTCCTAAAAGAGTGTATCTTAACTTCGTAGGAAGTAGAAAAAGTGATTTTTTAACATTTGTTTTTAAAGCCTTTAAACACGACAATAAAAAGCCAAGAAAAAAGGACTTAGAAAGCTTTTTAAAGCAATGTCAAATTCCTTTTTATAAGCAAATTTTTAGCGAAACAAGAAGAGTGAAAAGAAGTCTTCAAGAAGCCTTAGAAAATGCAAGCTGGCATTTAAAGATGAGCGGTATTGGTCCGGTGGGGCTTGAAAAGCTTATAAGCACACAAAATATCAATGAAACCATACGCTCAAAATTCAAACTTTTAATCTTCTAGCTTGGCTTGATACTGCAAGATTTGTCCTGCCATAAAAGGCACTATTTTAAGACTTTTGTCCTTACTTTCATATACACTTGGCACTTGCCATTGCTTTTGTTCTAGTGTAATGATCTTATCTTTTGAAAAGCTTAATTTATAAGCTTTGCAGGCATTATTTGAGATGAATTTTTGTAAATTATTTAAATTTGAATGTTTTGTGAAGAGTTCTGCTAAAACACTTATAATCACGGGAGCTGAGAAAACCCCAGCCGCACAGCCACAGCATTCTTTTTCATGTTGTGGATGAGGTGCTGAATCGCTTCCAAACATTACCTTTTCAAAACCAGAAAAAGCAAGCTTACATAAAGCTTCTTTATCTTCTTCTCTTTTTGCTATGGGCTTGCAGAAAAGATGAGGTTGCATTTTGCCCCCTATAACATCATCAAGCGTAAGTAAAAGGTGGTGCAAGGTAATAGTAGCGTGCAGATTATCAAAGCTTTGAACAAGCTCGCAAAGCACTTTTGTTGTGATGTGTTCCATGACAATTTTAAGCTTTGGAAAATGAAGGGCGAGTTTTTCATAAATAGGAGCAAAGCTAGCTTCTCTATCCATCACAAAATCATTTGTCTCACCATGCACAAGCAAAGGAATTTCAAGCTCACTCATCGCCTCAAGCGTAGGTTTAAGCTCATCTATATCAAACGCACTCACCCCACCGACTGAATTTGTCGTAATACCGGCTGGATATAGCTTGATAGCAAAAATTTCATTTCTTAGGCTTTGTAAAAATGCTTTATCATACGCTTTATAAAAAAGTGTCATTAAAGGCGTAAAGTCTTCTTGCTTGCAAGCATTTAAAACCCTTTGTTTATAAGCTTTTAAAGCGTTTAACTCAATCAGCGGTGGCACTAAATTTGGCATAATAACTCCAGCCTTAAATTCCTTTGCAGAAAATGGTGCAACAAACTCAAGCATAGCTTCATCTCTAAAATGCAAGTGCATATCAAGGGGATTTGTAAGTTTCATAATCTATCCAATCTAAGCTGATAAAAGCCATTTTTAAGACGTTTGAAAAGCTTTTTTTCTTCTAAAAAGCCAAAAGTGCCGATGATAGTGGGTTTTGAGATGTTAAGCTCTTTTGAAAGCTCGTCTATTTTACAAAAAACAAAGCCGTTTTCATCGGCTCTTTGGCACAAAATTTTTATGATTTCAAAACGTTTGCGTCCAAGCAACACAGCACATAAATTTTGCATTCTTCCATTCATAAGTAAGATTGTAGCATAACTTGCTTAAATTTAGAGCTAAAAAAACAAAGCAAAAAGCACAAAAGCCCAAACACCTACAGCAAGGCACACGCTTAAAAAAACAGCTGCTGAGGCACAATCTTTGGCGATTTTTGCTTTTTCATGCCATTCTTGTGTAAAAAGATCAACACAAGCTTCTATGCTTGAATTTACGCATTCTGCGATGAGTATGAAAAATAAAACAGCGATTAAAAAAAGATGAATTTCAAGGCTTACAGGCAAAAAAAAGCTGATGATAAGGGCTGGGATAATGATAACAAGTTCGATTTGAAAGGCTCTTTCATTTTTTATCATCGCCAAAAGTCCAGTTAGAGCGTAGCTTGTGTTTGAAAAAAGGCTGTATTTTGGTTTCATAACCCCTCCTTAACTTGCGGGCTTAGTATATCATAATTTGGATTATAAAACTTGCTTTGCACTTTAAAATACCCAAGCAAAGTGCTAAAAATATAATCATGCGAAAGTGTGTAATTGCTATGTGTCTTTGCTGTTTGCATAAGCGTTGTATCATTTGAGTAAAAGATAAGCGGAACTTCTGTTTGCTCAAGTGGCGCAAAAGCATATGGCATGGCATGCAGATAAATTCCATTCTCACCTAAGCTTTCGCCATGATCTGAAACATAGATCAACGAGCTTTCTTGTTCTTCATTTTGAAGCAAAGTAATGATTTTAGAAAGCAAAAAGTCTGTGTAAAGCAAGGTATTATCATAAGTGTTGATGATAGCTTCGCTGTTGCACTTTTGAAGTTCGTTTGTATCGCAAGTTGGCTCAAAGCGTCTAAACTCGCTTGGATAACGTTTATAATAAGTTGGTCCATGTGAGCCTTGTAAATGAAGTATGATAATCTCATGTTCATCTTCACTTAAAAGTTCTTTTTTAAAATCTTCAAGTAAAGCTCCATCAAATTCAGCGTCAAAATATTTTGAATGGGCTATTCTTTTACAAATTCCTTGACAACCTCCTGAATTATTGCCCAAAATGCTTACTTTTACCCCTACTTTTTGCAAAATATCAAGAGCATTTTCTTGAAATTCAGAACTTGAATACTCCTTTCGCGTTGAAGCTGAAAACATACAAGGCACACTTACAGCCGTAGAAGTCCCACAAGAACTCACTTTAGTAAAATACACTACATTTAATTTTGAAGTATAAGCGGTGGTATCGTTGATATGATTTTTGTTCCCAAAGCGAAAATTTGCTGCTCTTGCTGTTTCGCCGATGACAAAAACAAGTAGTTTTCTCTTTGTATTTTCACTAAGTTTGGCATCTTTGGATATGATATTAAGTTCAGGCTTTTTCACGACCTTTTGTTTGACATATCGCACGAAAGAATAAATTTGAAAAACAGGAGCATTATACACTCTTGCTTGATTATAATTGCGGAAAAACGGGATCAAGGTTTTACTTTGCGGTAAAAAACAGCCAAGCACGACAAGCAAAGCGATAAAAATACTGGCGAATTTAATAACTGTATGTCTAAACCCCTTCCCCCAGCGAATTTTACACTTTAAGATCAAAAAACTCGGCACAAGCCCTAAAAATATGATCCAAAACAAAAAAGTAAAATTAAAAAGCTCTTTAAGCTCTCTTTGATCGGTATTAAGAGCATTTTGTATCATATCTTTATCAATAATAACCCCATAAAAGTGCATAAAATAAGCACTCACGCAAGTTACTAACACAAAAATAATCGCAAAAAACTGCGTTAAAAAAGGCAAAAATAATAAACCAAAAATCATCACCAAAAGCGAAAAATAAATCAGCATAAAAGAAACTTTAAGCCACAAATTCGCATCTTCATTTAAATTTGAATAAATAAAACCAAAAAGATGAAAATTCATCAAAGTAATGAAAAGAGCATTTAGCAAAACAAAGTTTAGCCAAGAAATTTCAAAACGTTTCATCAAAACTCCCTTTAAAAAATAAAAGGGTGTATTATAAGATAAAAGTGTGAAATCAACGTTAATCAAAAAGCAAGTTTTTAAACACTAAAATCTTGACAAAATTGTTATTAAAATATGCTATGATTAGCCTTTTAAAATGAAAAGGTATAAGATGAAACTGCTTTCTTGGAATGTGAATGGCTTGCGTGCCATTTGTGATAAAAATGCTTTAGCTTGGTTGGAAAATGAAAAATTTGACTTTGTAGGTTTTCAAGAAATCAAAGCCCATGAAGATAAATTTCCAAAGCAAATTTATGAACTTGACTTTAAGCATATGGCTTCAAATTCAGCCAAAAGGGCTGGGTATTCTGGTGTGATGAGTTTGTATAATTTTGAGGCTCAAACAAACAAATGTGAGTTTTGCGATGATGAAGAAGGACGCGTGCTAGAACACCATTTTGATAATGTGGTGCTTTTTAATATCTATTTTCCAAATGGACAAAAAGATGAGATCAGGCTTGATTTTAAGATGAAATTTTATACGGATTTTTTAGTTTATCTTAACAATTTGCTTGCTCAAAACAAAGACATTATCATTTGTGGCGATGTAAATACCGCTCACAAAGAAATTGATCTTGCCAATCCAAAGGCAAATGCAAAAACTTCTGGCTTTTTGCCTATAGAAAGGGCTTGGATAGATGATTTGCTCGCACTTGGCTTTATTGATACTTTTAGAGCAATAAATGGCGATATAAAAGAAAAATACTCGTGGTGGAGCTATAGAATGAGAGCAAGAGAAAGAAATGTGGGCTGGAGGATTGATTATTTTTTCATTTCTAAAAACCTTGAAAACAAGCTTAAAAATGCCTTTATACGAGATGATATATTTGGCTCTGATCACGCTCCTGTAGGGATAGAACTAGATATTTAAGATCGCTTTTGGATCTTTGTTGTAGCTTTTTTTGCTGTAATTAATCTTGTTTAGGACTTAAAAAAGCAAGATTAAAGACGATAATTTAGCTTTCTAAGAGGTGTTGTAAAAGGATTTTAGTTCCTATGCAAATCAGTGCCACTCCACCGATAAATTCGGCTTTGTCTTTAAATTTCGTGCCAAATTTTTTACCGATCTTAAGAGCAAGAGCTGAAAAGATAAAAGTAATCATGCCGATGATTAGCACTGAGCTAAAAATTTCAATATGCAAAAAAGCAAAACTCACCCCAACGGCTAAAGCATCGATACTTGTCGCCATAGCGAGTAAAAACATTACTTGAAAACCAAATTGATCGCTGTTTGTATCGCAACTATCTTTTTGTCTGCTCTCTTTAATCATCTTTAAGCCGATCAAACTTAGTAAAATAAAAACGATCCAATGATCATAATCATCAATAAACGAACTTAAAGCAAAGCCTAAAAAATACCCGATCAAAGGCATTAAAGCTTGAAAACCACCAAAATAAAGTCCTACGATCAAAAAATGCTTTATTTTAAGCTCATTTACGCTAAAACCCTTACATAAAGCTACGGCAAAGGCGTCCATTGACAAAGCACAGGCAAGAAAAACGAGGCTGAGTGTATCCATTTTGATAAAAGTTCCTTAATTATTACAATTTTAGTCTTTAATTATAAAACTATAACAAAAGCAAGCTAAATTAAAAGTTAAAAAGCTAAAAATGATAATTCAGCAATTTTTAAGTCCTTAATTGCTATAATTTCACTTCTAAATTTAAAGCTATATTTGGCCCATTCGTCTAGCGGTTAGGACATCGCCCTTTCACGGCGGTAACACGAGTTCGAGTCTCGTATGGGTCACCATATCAGTTTTCTATCAAGCTTTTGTGAATTTAAAGTGTTTTTACTATGATTTATTTTTATTTTTTTAAGCATTCTTTATTATAATGCAGGTTTTATTTTATTTTTAAGGTTTAAACGATGAAAAATGCTGATACTTTGTTTTTGCAACTCAAAGAAAAAGTTCCAAGTGATTCGTATCTAGCATTTAAACAAAGTCTTGATGAGGCTGAGGATTATAAATTTGATGCTTTGTTGTTGATAAGTTATAAAAACCCTATTTTAGCTTTGATTTTTAGTGTTATCATTCCCGGAGTTGATCGAATTTATAAAGGCGATGTAGTTTTAGGCGTGTTTAAACTCATCTTTGTCTGTGTAATATATGTGGCTTTTAACTTTTATATTGATAAAGCAGAAATTAAAGTAGAAATTTTTATTGTGCTTTGTGTGCTGGCAATTATCGCTTTTATCTGGGTGGCAAGTGATATTTTTTTAGTATATAAGGGTGTGAAAAAAGACAATTTAAGAAAAATTTTTGAAGTTTTACAAAAGAAGCAATGATGAAAAATGCAGAACTTATACTTTTAAATATGAAAGATAAAATTCCAAACGATGCGATTTTTGCCTTTAAAGAAAGCCTTGAAAAAGCAGATGATGACAAATACCAAGCCATGCTTCTTTTAAATCTTAAAAATCCTATCATAGGTTTATTACTTTCTTTATGTATAGGAATTTTTGGCATCGATCGCTTTTATAAAGGTGATATAGGTTTGGGGATCGCAAAACTTGTGATTATTTTTGGGGCGTATTTGGGAAGTTTTTCATTGGGTGTTTTTGGGGGCTATGATTTAAAAACTTCAGCTTTAATTGTCATTCCTATCTTGGTTATGCTCGCTTTTATTGTGGCTCTTATTTGGTATGTTGTGGATATATTTTGCGTGTTTTTTGGTATAAAAAAAGACAATTTGAGAAAAATTTACGCAGTTTTAGGATAAGGACTTGACAAAATGGATACTAAAAATTTCTTTCTTATAGATATGATAGATAAAATCGATGAAGCAAATATGCCTTTGATTAAGCAAAGCATTGAAGAGCTTAATGATGAAGACATACAATCCTTAATGTGTATAAGTTTTAAAAATCCTATCATTGGTTTATTGTTTGGATTTTTTATGGGAATTTTTGGCTTTGATCGCTTTTATAAAGGTGATACGATCTTAGGTATTTTTAAAATCATCTTATTTGTGCTTTGTATTGGGCTATTTATTGTAGCTATTATTATCTTAGTTGGTTTCAGATATGAAGATTTGGCTATTGTATTGTTTATTGCTTCAGGTTTAACTTTATTAGCAAGCTTAATTTGGTGGTTTATTGATCTTTTTATGGTGTATTTTGGGATTAAAAAGGATAATTTTACAAAAACCATGAAAGCAATACATATTTTAAAAGTTTGATAAAAACAAATGGCAGATAGGAAGGGATTTGAACCCTCGAAAGCTTGCGCTTTACACGCGTTCCAGGCGTGCTCCTTCAACCGCTCGGACACCTATCTATGTTTAAAAAGAGCTTGATTATATACAATTCTTGTTTAAAATCAGCAAAATTTTAGCAAAATAATGTATAATTTTAACTTAGTTTTTTTGCTCAAGTCAGGGTAGCTCAGCTGGTTAGAGCGCTGGTCTCATAAGCCGGAGGTCGGGAGTTCAAGTCTCCCCCTTGATACCAAATTCTCAAAAATTCTTTAATGCCTCATGATTAAATATTTAAAAAGTATTAAGTTTTTAAGATAAATAAGAATTTTATAAAAGAAAAAGCAAGGCGTCAATGCCTTGCTTGAATTTTATTTTGTTTTGCAAGAATTTTCTAAAGTAGAACCAAGCATCCAAAGTGCTTTTTCAAGATGAGCGATTTTATCTTGAGCAAGCATTGAAGTTGTTGTATCTCCTGCTTTTGAAGCGACTTCATCAAGCTTTTTAAATTCTTTCAAAAGATAGTTATAATCCTCTTTAACAAGCTCTAAAACTTCTAAAGTTGTAAAGCAGTCTTTTTGCACCTTTGGTGTTTTAGCAAGCTCGCTAAGTTCTTTAGAGCAAACGAGGGCTTTTTCTTTGATTTGTAAAAGTCTTTCAGCGACATCATCAAAAAGCTTTGCCATTTCTTCATACGCTTCTTCAGTGTATTCATGGATCGCAAAGAACTGCAAACCTTTTACATTCCAGTGATAATTGTGAAATTTAATCCACAAACTATGTGCATCGGCTTGAATTTGAAGTAGTTGTTTAGCTACATTTTTCATTTTTTCTCCTTTTGAAATTATTTATTTTGATTATATCATAATTTTTCTAAATAATAAAATTTATTGATTAGAATTTATATATTTTCCAAAAAAATACAACGCCAAAAAAGTTTTAAAATCATTTAGGATCAGCTGCAAAGCTCACTTAAAACCAGATAGTATAATTTGGAATTTCTAAAGCTTTTTCTATATGTTCTCTTATATGATCAAACTCTTGCACGCTTTTGGGCTTAAAATTTTTCTTAAAACTTGTCGAAACTATTTATCCCGCACACTTTTACTCTGTATGTTAAAAAATTTAAAAAAGCTAGAAAATAAACTCATAAAAACTGCTTTTGTGTCTTATTCACAGGAGCGAATTTTTTTCATCTTGCTTCTGTTAAGCCTTAAAATTCTTGAAGGTGTATCCTCAAATAACTCTTCATCGATGATAATATCAGCCTTATGTCTTGCCCATTGCTCATCAAAAGCTTTTTTATGCTCATTTGCCGAACTTGAAAAAAGCCAAGTATGGGATTTTAAAAAATCTTCATGCGGATGATCTTTAATCACACGAAAGCTTTTTAAATTTGGATAAATAAAGCTCGTTTTTTTCGCCTTTCGAACAAAATTTTTGTGTTTATTTGGCACGCGAGTAAAGCTTAAAAGCACTGAAAACTCGGTCATACAAATCAAACAAGGCGTTGATATTGGACGATTTTTAACAGCATTAAGCATTTGATAATCCTTGCTTAAAAAGCCTGCTGTAGTGTCTGTTTGTGCAAGATAAATCATCATTTTGCCTTTTTGTTTATCTATAGAGTATAACAAATTTTTTTGAAATTGTGAAAAATATTTTAAATTCACTCTGGCTTCACTTAAATATCCTACAATTTTACGAAATTATACTTTAAGGAGTTTTACATGAAAACCAAAACAATTCTCGCCTCTTTGTTGCTTTCAAGCTCACTTTTTGCTGATAGCTGGCTTCAAGGAACCATTTTAGAAGTTAAAGATGCTGAAAAAAGCGTGGTGATCGAAACGATCTATTCTGGTCCTATGCTTGTGAAAATTTTGCCAAGCACAAGGATAGAGCTTGATGACTGCGGTTGGTTTGGCACAGATAATATCTTTGAAGATGGCACTTTTAGGGATTTGAAAGTGGGCAGATACTTAGAAGTTGATGCGTATTATCCAAACTATCCGGGCACAAGCAATGTGCCTAATGCAAACCCAGCCGCACCAAATGCAAACGCTGTGCCAGTAGCAACTAAAGTTGAAGTGCATTGCCGCAAAGCTGCGTATTAAGCTTAAAATGCCAAGCTTTTATGCTTTGGCATTTTTTAAGTCTAAATTCTTCAAATCTTTTAAATTTTCAACATAAATACTCAAGCTTGGGAAAGCAAAACCCAGTCCATTTTTTTCTAAAATTCGCATAAAATCAAGCATTAAAACCTGCCTTGCTTCTCTAAAATCCTCTGAATTGATAGCTTTAGTGTAAAAATAAAGCTCTATGTTGATCGAGCTATCTGCAAATTCGCACAAAGAAACATAACACGCATTTTTATAACCCTCAAGATCATTGATAGAAACTAAGTTTTGTCTGTATATTGCTTTGTAAGAGTTTGTATTTAAAGCACTATCTTCGCTGTGTGCAACAAGTTCGCTTTTATCAAGATAAGCCTTTAAGTCCTTGACACATTGTTCTAATTGTTCAGCCTTTGCATCATAAGCCACGCCTAAGATCATCTTTATATGTCTGCCTATACGCCTTTTGCTCCAATTTTTAATGTTTGCATTCATGATCGTTGAGTTTGGCACATATACTAAAGCATTATCAAAAGTGCGTATGGCTGTTTTTCTAAGTCCTATTTCAACAACCGTTCCTTCAACGCCAGCAACCTCCACCCAATCGCCTTGATTTAAGCCATCATCAAAAGAAACCATCAAAGAAGCAAAGAAATTTGCAATCACATCTTTTGCCGCCAAAGCCACCGCAAGCCCACCTATACCAAGCGAAGCAATGATAGCTGAAACATTAAAACCAAGATGAGCCAACACAAAAAGTATAGCGATAACCACCACCACAAAATATAAAATTTTAATGATGAGATTAACAATTTCTTTCTTTTCGCTTTTTTTTGCTAAAGTCGAAAGCAATATCACCCCATAACTATCTAAAATTCGAATCACAAGCCAAGCAAACAACACTGCATAAATAATATAAAAAACATTCGTGATAGTTATCAATACAGGAGCTGGATAATACGCTATGCTAAAGCACACACTTAAGGCATAAAAAAAGAGCAAGAGTTTAAAAGGTTTTTTGTTTTTTTCAATAAAAATGGATCGAATTTCTTCGCGACTCATCGCATCTGTATCATGTTTGAAAAAAGAATTCACAAGCATAAAATAACTCAATCTTGGCAAAAAGAGATTTAAAACATAAAAAAGAGCTAGAATAAAAAATGAAATGACGATTTTACCAGTATTAAGAAAGTCAAAACCAGCAAATTCATTAATCTTATCAATCAAAACTTGAAGTTCAAGTCGTGCAAAGATAAAATTGCTCTCAAGCAAGCTTGCATTATCTTTAAGATAGTTTAAAATTTCATCATATGAATCCGCCTTAAGCAAAAGCTTATTCTCTGCCTCATTAATGGTGCTAAGCTCTTTAAAATCAAGCCTAGTTTTAAGTTCGCTTAAGTCAAATTCAACCAGAACTTGTAATTTGCTTTGAGCATTTTGAAGTAAAGTGCTCAGCTCTTTTGCACTCGCTGTTTTTTTAAACAACGACTCAAGCTCAAACAAAGACTTATAAAAGCTTTCATCAAGCTCTAAAGAACTCAACTCAATCTTGCTTTGGGCGAATTTAACATTCTGTGTTGTAAGCTTTTGAAATTCTTGCTCGAGTTTATTTTTATGCTCTAAAAAACGCTTAATATACGCCTCATCGATACTTTGAGCTGAAATAACCTTTGGCAAGGTATTTAAAAGCTCTTGCTTTTGTTTTTTTATACTTGTTTTTTGATCGCTAAAAATGCTTGCGTTATTGTCACTTTTATCATTTAAATCCTTAAGTTCATTATTTAAAACGATAAACTTTTGCACAAGATGAAATAACTCTGAATTACTTTTGTTGTTATCCTCAACAGCAAAAGTAAAAGCTACAAAAATACTTAAAATTATGATAACTTTTTTCATTTTTTTCCCTTTTTGCGATCAATCTTTATGTGCAATGAGCGTGAAATTTTTTAAATCCATATTGTATTCGTAAATTTCACCCGTTTCGATGATATAATACCAAGCATGAAGCTCCATTTTTCTTTCTAACAAAGCTTGCTTGATGCCCGGATAGGTTAAAAGATTTTGCAAGGAATTGAGCAAATTAAGTTTTTCAGTTAGCCAAGAACGCATAGCCTCATCATTTTGAGCAACACTAAAGCTTAACACTTCATTTTTAATATCCTCAAGCATAGAAAGCCAATGCTTTACATTTGGCACTTTTTTAAGCTCTTTTTCACTGCTATAAAGTGCTGAACAGCCACCACAGTTGCTGTGTCCACATACGATGATATTTCTTACTTTAAGGATATTTACGGCGTATTCTATGGCTGAAGTAGTGGCTAGATAGTCATTTGCTACTCTATAAGGTGGGATAATATTAGCTATATTTCGCACAACAAAAAGCTCGCCTGGACCAGTGTTGGTGATGAGATTTGGGATCACCCTAGAATCAGAACAGCCGATAAAAAGTGTATGTGGTTCTTGCCTATCTTTAAGACTTTTAAAAAGCTTTTTATGCTCCTTAAAATCTTCTTGCATAAACTTCACTGCACCTTTGATGAGATTTTGCATGTATAGCCTTTTTGAATTTTTAAATTTGAATTATAACTAAAATTTGGTATTTTCAAAAAAGATAAAGTCAAAATCAATTCAAAAGGGCTATTTATTTGATTTAAAAAATACTTGTTTTGTTTAAGTTTTTTTTAAAAGTAATTAAATGATAAAATTTATCATATCTTAAAAAAGAAGCAAAAATGAAAAAATTCTTTTTCTTTGTTATGGCTTTATCTTTAAGCTTTAGTCTCAATCTAGCTAATGATTTACTTTTTAAAGCAAGTAATGGGAGATTAAGTGAAAATTCAGCTGGAGTAAAAAACTTAGTGATGCTGAAATGAGTGAGGTTAAGGAAAAATAGTTCTAGTAGCCGATCAGATTATAATGATTTTAGACTTTTATCACAAATGAGAACCCCTAAGAGAGATTTATAATAAAGATACAGAGACTAAAACTTATGCAGTGTTGACTAAAAGCCGTTCTGGTATGTGGACTCAGCATATCTTGGGCGTAAGTAATAAAATCATTAAAGATTTTGAATATGGTAGAAATTCCTCTCGATTTTATTGATTAAAATCATTTTAGCACGAAATTTGCTTAGTTTTTTAATCACTTAAAAGGCTAAGCAAATGTTGTGCTGATGATGGAACAAAGGTAGAATTTAAAATTGAACAAACAAAAGATGAATCACACTATTTAGCTAAAGTTTTAGGAGCTAAGTCTAGTCTTTTTTTTAAAAGTTTATGTTTAAGACATGAAGATGGAGCTCATAGTTTTTATGCTTGCAATTCTTTAAAATTAGAACAAAACTTATTTCAAAATTTTAACTTACACTCGTATGAAAATGAAAATTTTAAAAGTTTTAACATATCCAATTAACAAA
Source organism: Campylobacter sp. MIT 97-5078 (assembly GCF_006864455.1). GTDB lineage: Bacteria > Campylobacterota > Campylobacteria > Campylobacterales > Campylobacteraceae > Campylobacter_D. The sequence goes on along the minus strand of NZ_QHLK01000003.1, from coordinate 87,118 downwards.
GTATTTAAATTCATCTTTGCTTCAAAAAGCTTTGCAAGAACTGGTGTAAGAATAGTATTTAATCCTTTAAGAGTATAAATCTTTAAGGATTAAATTTAGTGCTAAAATTGAAGATAAACCAAAAATACAAAAGATAAAAAAGACTTGCTATCCCAAGCACTTTTCAAGCAAATCTTTTTAAAGGTTTAAATATATCAAGAATGAAGCTCATTGATATAAAATTGTATTGAACCTTCGCCCTCTTTTAAAGCCCATTCATACGCTTTAGCCACAAATTCCCAATTCACATATTCAAAAAAAGCTTCCAAATAAGCCGCCCTAGCATTGCGATGGTTGATATAATACGCATGTTCCCACACATCAGCCACAAGCAAAGGCACTTTTTCTTCAGTGATAGGCGTAGCAGCGTTTGGTGTGCTTAAAAGCTTGAGCTTTTTATCTTTAAGATCATAAACCAACCAAAACCAGCCTGAGCCAAAAACCCCACTCGCTCCTTTGATAAACTCTGTCTTAAACTCGCTCAATGAGTTAAATTCTTTTTCAAGTGCTGTTTTAAACGCCGCATTCATCTTGCTTTCATCGCTTTTAGGACTTAAGCAGTCAAAATAGAAATCATGGTTATAAATTTGAGCAGCATTGTTAAAAAGCCCTGCACTTGAGTTTTTTATGATGAAAAACAAGTCTTTGTTTTCAAATTCTGTATCTTTGATAAGCTTGTTAAGATTATCAACATAGGTTTTGTGGTGTTTGCCGTGATGATAGCTAAAAGCTTCTTCGCTTAGAAATTTACCAAAAGCGGTAGTGTCGTAGGGTAGAGTTCTGAGTTTAAACATAAATTGTCCTTTAAATTTTGATGATTTATTTTATCATATTTTTATCAAAATGAGGGTAAAAAAGATAAAATAAAAAAATAAAGGCTTGATTTACCCACAAAAATATTTTCACAACTTTGAAAAAAAATGAAAAAATATAAAAACACCAATTAGCTTTTAAAGCATTGTTTCACACAAAGCTAAAATTTTTTCCACAAACTTAAAGCAAAGATCGAGTTAGGAGCTGAATTTGAGCCACTTGCTGAACCTGAAAGTGAGATAGCTGTATCATCATTAAGGCTATAAGAAAATCCCAAGCTGATATTAGGGATAGAATAAGAGCTTGTGTATTGCCTGCCATTAAATTTGCTTCCTTGTTGATAACTTTGAGAAAAGCCTATGTCAAGCGAAACTTTTGGGCTTAAGATGATAGAGCCATTAAAGCCGGCAAAAACAGCATTACCAAAATTGACTTTGTTGCTTTTAAAATGAAGCGTGCTATTATATGCACTGCCAAGATATAAAGATAAGATCAAAGGATCGCTAAAGGTTTTAAAAGAAAGCTGTAGATTGCCAGAGCTTGCATAAAAAAGCTTTTTTGCTGTAGTAAATCTCACCCTGTCAAAAACTGAAATAGAAGCTGAAAGTTGAGGAACAAAATCGCCTAAATTCTCAAAAGAATAAACAAGCCCTAAACTAAGATTATCAAAGTTGGTGTATTGTTCGTGGGTGTAGCTTGTTGGTGCAAAAAAGCTTATTTGCTCACTATCACTACGTACAAAAGAAGCCTTTGCACTAAGCATAACATCAAGCTTGTTGTTTAAAGAATAAATAAAATTTTGTCTCAAGGAAAATTGTTTATTATCAGTATAATTTCTGCCGTCATTATAAACCGAGATAAAAGGGAAAGTATTATAAAAATCAGCATTTCCAGAGCTAAGATACTCTAAAGTCGTTATACTTCTTAGCCCAATTTGCTTTTTAAAAAGGCTATCAAAAGTAATGGGATCAGAAGCGAGCGAAAAACTAGGCAAAATCCTTATAAAGCAAAGCACTTTGAGTAAAATTTTATAAACGCTCATACCTTACATATCCAAAGCAAAGTCAAAACGCCTTAAAAGAACAAAAGAAAAATCACGCAAGTTCCTGTAAAACTCTTTGAAGCAAAGATGAGTTTGATGAATTTGAAGTTAATTTTTTTTCATCACTTGATGAATGAGTGTTGTTTTTATCACTGATATATGCTTTTTCTCTAAGCTCAAATATAGCATAAAGACTTGAAAATACTTTTTTATCATTTGCAAGTATGATTTGATCACTTAAATTTTCATTGTCTTTGCTGATGAGTTCAAACTGAAATTTGCCCCCTACTATATCCCATGAAAAGGTATCGCCTTGTTCTGTAGTGAGATTTTTAGCTTTGTTATAATGATATGATTTTATGATATCCATATATTCAAAATACTGCTGTTTTTCACTTTGGTTTAGTTCATGCCATATTTCAGTAAAAAAACCTTCTGCAAAGCTGGCTATAAATTGCCCTTGTCCGCTAAGTTGTAAAAGACTTGATTTTAAATTCATTTCTTTTTCAAGTATGGTATTTGGATTTTTTTCATTAATAGCTTGTAAAAAAGCTTTTAAATCAGCTTGAACAAGTTCTTTAATGGGCTTATCAATATAATTTTTATCAAGGCTTGCACGATGTGTTGAAACTATATTGGAACTTTGAAAAGTATGTGATTTTTCATCAAGACTTTCTTTGAAAAGTTCTAATTTCTCTGAAAGTCTTTCGTATTTTGCTTCATCGTTTTGATAACGAGAAAGTATATCTTGCATAAAATTTAAGCTTGAATTTATAGTCAGTGTGTAAGCACTATCGCTTATATTAGAATAAGGCTTTGCTTGTGAATACTCATACTTGATTCTATCAGCGTTTATTTGAATGACATTATTAGACTTTACAGAACGAGGCTTTAGAACCTCTTGAGCCCTTGAAGCTATGTCTAAATCAAACAAATTTGATAAGATCACCCTACATCCTTGAAAGTTTTCTTGCGACCATGATGAATTTACTTACTTTATAAAAATTTAAAAAGTTTTTTATTGTTTTTAAAAAAGCAAATTTTGTTCCAAGTTAGAGCTATTCAAAGTTAGAAAACATAATGTCATTTATTTATCTTAAAACTTATAAATATCCATAAAGTTTAGAAAAGATCAAAAAACAATAAAACCATAGAGCAAGCACAAGCCTTGCTTAAGATCAAGTATCCAAATCCTTTATCTTAAGCTAACCTTATCAAGACAAAGGAAGTTCCATGATTTTATAAGGTAAGCCCTGAATCATCAGTTCGTCCATAAAAGGTTGGGCGTCAAATTCTTCCATATTAAACACACCTTTTCCCTGCCAAATGCCTTTTGCGATAAGTTTTGCTCCTATCATAGCTGGAACTCCTGTAGTATAGCTCACAGCTTGAGCGCCGGTTTCTTTGTAACATTCTTCGTGATTGCACACATTATAAATATACACTTGCTTTTCTTCGCCCTCTTTTAGCCCTCTTATCACACAGCCTATATTGGTAAAGCCCTTAGTCTTTGCTCCAAGACTTGCTGGATCAGGCAAAAGTGTCTTTAAAAACTCTATAGGCACGATTTCTACTCCTTTATGTATAATAGGCTTAATGCCTAGCATGCCTACATTTTCAAGGCAGTTCATATGGGTAAGATAATTTTGAGAAAAAGTCATAAAAAAGCGAATTCGCTTTAGGCTAGGTATATTTTTTACCAAGCTTTCAAGCTCTTCATGATAGAGTAGATAACTATCTTTAACGCCAACTTCTGGATAATCCCAAGCCATTTTTATAGCCATAGGTTCAGTTTCTATCCACTTGCCATTTTCATAATACCTACCCTTAGCTGAAACCTCGCGTAAATTAATCTCTGGATTAAAATTCGTTGCAAATTTATAACCATGATCGCCTGCATTACAATCTAAAATGTCTATATAATGGATTTCATCAAAAAGCTTTTGCTTAGCATATGCACAATATACATTGGTAACGCCTGGATCAAAGCCAGAGCCTAGAAGCCCTAAAATTCCAGCTTCTTTAAAGGCTTTATCTCTCGCCCATTGTTCTTTATATTCAAATTGAGCTAAGTCCGGATGTTCATAATTTGCTGTATCTATATAAGGAATTTTTGCTTTTACGCAAGCATCCATCAAGCTTAAGTCTTGATAAGGCAGGGCTAAATTTAAAAGCAAATCAGCTTTTATATCTTTGATGAACTTTGCAACCGCTTCACTATCATCAGCATCAATTTCACTTATATGTATATCTATGTCTAAACGTTCTTTAATAAAGCCTGCTATAGCCTCACATTTACTTAGAGTTCTACTTGCTAGGGTGATCTTGCTAAAGGTGTTTGAGTTCATAGCTGCTTTTACTGCGGCTACTCTAGCTACTCCGCCTGCTCCTATGATTAAAAGATGACTCATTTGCTTTTTCCTTTTTTTGAATTTTTGACTTAATTGTAACATAAATTCAAGATTTCAAGGACTTAAAAAGTGATTTTATCTCTGTAAAAATCGCTTGGCAAATCAAGTCTTAATGGTTTAAATTCCTTAAAATCCTTAGGTAAAACAAGCAAAGCAAAGCCTCCTAAGCCTTCCTTATCCCAAACAGAGAAAAACTCCTTTTTAGAAGCAATATAAGTGCCAAAATTTGGATCTAAAACCTTGATAAAATCTCCTTTGAAATTCAGCACCACTACAAAATGAGGAAATCTTGGATCGTCCTCAATCTTAACAAGCAAAGGCACAAAAAGCTCCTCAAGGCTTTGTTTTGTAAGCTTAAAAGCCTGAGCTTCATAGCCTATCTTCAAAACAGCTTCTTTAAGCTCTAAAAAAGAAAGCATGTTTGTTTTTTGATCTAAAACCTGTAAAATATCCTTTTGGCTATAAAGTTTAAAAGCAAAGAAATTCAAAATATTTGCCAAGGAAGCTGCTCCACAAGATTCTTCATAGGTTTGTCTTACAAAGTCCGTGTTTTTAAGCTCATACAAAGAGCTTACCCTAAATTCAGCCCAAGAAAAAGCACAAAAAAGAGCTAAGATCAAGACTATCTTTGACACAAAAATTTCCTTTCAAATTTTTAAAAGCCATTTTAAAACTATTTTCTAAATACTTCATTTTTAATCTCTTTGCATTCAAAGCCCTTTTTACTCAAAGTTACCACACGCAAAAAGCCTCCAGCATCGACTTTACCTTCAAGTAAAAAGACTCTGCTTGCGAGTTGAATGGGAAGTTTTTGGCGGTTGCGATGTCCAAAAAGCTCATAAGTGTTGCTTGGGGTATTTTCGCAAAATTGCTGGGCTATATACTGACTTTCATCATATGAGCCTACGCCGTAGATAAACTCTTCGCTTGATATAAAGCTTAAGTGAGCCAAATTTTCTGGCAAAAAATTTAAGCCTCCATGTGAGCAAAAGATGATCTTTTCTTCAAATTTATAACAAAAGCACTCTTTAAAATGTGGATACAAAGCCCTTGTATCCTCTTTTGTCAGCTTTTCTTTTTTAAAGTCTTTGAGTGTATTTTCATTAAATTCTTTTGAAGTTGTAGTCTGATTTAACGCCCATTTAATAAGATGCCTTTCGTGGTTTCCTTCAAGCAAAATCACATTTTCAAGCCCCTTAAGCTTTAAAAGCCATTTAATCACTTTAGCATTTTCTATACCTCTATTTATATAATCGCCCAAAAATACATAAAATTCATCTTTTTTAATCTTATTAATCGCTTTTTTAAGCACACTAAAGCAACCTTGTATATCGCCTATGTGGTGGATTTTTTTATATGCACTAAGATCACGAATTTGATATAAATACTCTTTAAATTCATAAGGTTTGATAACTTTAAATTTCTTTGCAATTTTTTCTTTTTGCAAAGCATAATCAATAGCCTCAAGTATGTGTTCTGGAATAAAAACGCCCTTTTGTTGAGCGATGATGAAGTTTTTAAGCTTTACCTCTTCTAAATTTAAGGTGTTAAACTCGATAATAAATAGCTCATAGCGGTATTTTAAGGCTAAGTCTTTATACTCTTTAAGTATGGAATTGTTTGCATTTGGAGCATTAACTATACAAAGCTCGCCTTTGTTCATTCTTAGCTCTAAAAGCTTAAACAAATGCTCTAAAATTTCGCTTGCATTGCGGTAATCAAGGCTTTTGTAGCCATTGCTTAGCATTTTATATCCACCTGCTAAAAAACGAAGTTCTTCTAAGTCTAAGGTGTAATTTAACAGCTCATTTTTTGCGAGCCATTCTTTTTGAGCGTTAAAATAATTGCCCCTTAAGACAAACAAAAGCCTCAAAATAAACCCTTAAATTTTCTTTAAAAATTCAGTTTTTAGCACGATAACACCGAGCTTATCCACGCGTGCTTCGATCTCGCCTTCTTTGCTTGTAAGTTTGATATTTTTAATCACACTGCCCCTTTTTAAGGTGTGGCCTGCTCCTTTGATCTTTAAATCCTTAATCACACTTACACTATCGCCAGCTTCAAGCGTCGTGCCGTTTGTATCTTTTGCCATTATTTTTCCTTATTTGGTTTAAAATTGTGTAATTATAATATAAATTTGTATTTATCTAAGGTAAGTTTGAAAAAGAAAGTAAAAAATGCAAAGAGCAAACCTACTCTTTGCAAAAAGCTTCATTCAAAGCTAATTAATCGTCAAATTTTTGCCCCAAAAAGTTGCCATTACGATCAAAATAAAGTTCCATAAAATTATTAAGCTTGATCTCATAACCATACGCTTCCCAATCCACATCAACGATAAAAGCACCGGGATAGAGCTTTTGAATTTGAGCGTTAATATTTTTTGGCAAACCATTAAAATAATTTTGTGGCGGCACAGCTTGTTGTGGATACGCAGGATATGGAGCAAGCGGAGCTGGCGTAACTGCAGGAGCTTGAGCTGAAGAAGTAGGAGCTGGGTTTGCACTTGCAAGGATTGCAAAGCATGCTAGAATAGCGGGGATAAGTTTTGTTTTCATTTCTTTCTCCTTAAAAATGTTTTAGTAAGTGCAAGTTTATACTTTTTGTGTGAAGTGAATGTGAAAGATAAAATAAAAAAACATTTTTAGAACATACCTTAAATTTAAGATATTTGAAAGAGTTTTGTGAAGCTTTCGGTGCTTTTAAAGGCGATTTCTCATAAGACTTTTAAGCAAATGCAAAAAATTTAATTTCGCTTTGGCACAACAAGATCAGAGCGACATTCGATGATAGTATGCACATTCCCGCGAGGGTTAAAATCTGCCTCAAGCTTGATCCACTTTGGTTTTAATTTAGCTTTTAAAGTGCTATAAATTTCATTTACTACAGCTTCGTGGCTGATATTTTTATACATAAAAGAGTTAATGTAAATTTTAATAGCTTTAAGCTCTACTACAAACTGATCAGGGATATACTCTAAATTTAAAGTCGCAAAGTCTGGATATCCACTTCTTGGACACAAGCACATAAATTCAGGCAAAGAAATTTTGATAACATAATCATTTTCAGCTTTATTTTCCCAAAGTTCTAAGTCCTTTTCCACATCAAATTCTTTAATCTCTTTTTCACCATAACGCATAGTTTTTTCCTTTTTTTAAGATAAGATTTTTTTTAAGATAAGCTTGCCAACCTCAACACCGGGCTGATCGTAGGTATTAATACCAAGCATAACCCCACACGCTGAAGTTAAAAGCTCATAATAATACATCAAATATCCTCCGTGCCACTCATCAAGCCTATCAAGTTCGATTAAATCAACGCTTAAATTTTCAGCCACTAAAGCTTGTAAAGTCGCTTCACACTGGGCATTAAGAAGCTTTTGCAAATCAATTCCATTGCTAAAATCACAATCCTCTAAATACGGCAAAGAAAGTTTAGGAATACACATAGATTTTTCAAGCTCTTTAACTCTTAAAAAAGTGATCATTTTATCTTTTGGACCTTGCATGATGAGTTGCAAGAAGCTGTGTTGATCCCTAGCTCCGATTAAGGCTATAGGCGTAATGCCAAGCCTTTTATAGCCTTGTTTTTTACCCAAGCTCTCAGCAATAAGCTGGACAAACCATTCATTAAAGCCCTTAAAAGCATCACCATAACTAAACAAAACGCTGATATTTGCGTATTTATGCATGCAGCAATGATAGGCTTTTTGCAAAATACCTTCTTGTTTTTTCTCAAAAAAATCTTTCTTACACGCTAAAGCCCCATCAAGCAAAGCCTTAACATCATATCCACAGACAAAAAGCGGCACCACACCCACAGCTGAAAGCACACTAAAACGACCGCCAACATTAGATGGGATTAAAAAGCATTTCACACCAAGTTGCTCGCCAAGTTTATGAAGTTTTGAGTTCTCATCAGTGATAAAGATGAAATTCTTATACAAATCCTTCAGTTCGAGTTTAAAATGAGCCATAATAAGCTTAAAAAGACTAACAACTTCTATAGTCGTGCCAGTTTTACTTGCAACTATAAAAAGACTATCTTCTAAACTCACTTGCTCAAGCACTTTTGTAAGACTAAGATTTGAACTATTATCAAGTATAAAAAGCTTGCATTTGCCCTTATCTTGCTGGGCTAAAAAATCTCTTAAAGCTTTTACTCCGCAACTTGAACCGCCCATGCCAAGCAAGATCACACTTTTATAATTTTTATTTTGAAAATACTGCTCGCACTCAGAAATCAAGCCAGTATTATCAGCTAAATGATAATACCCTATTTCTTTACTTTCAAACTCATCATTAATGCGTTTTGCATAAGCTTTTATGGTATCAAGTTGAGCGGTTTTGAAAAAAAAGTGATTTGTTAGCATTTGCTCTTACCATAAAAATAATTCGTCGCCTCAACAAAGCCTTCCACAGAACCACAATCAAATCTTTTGCCCTCAAATTTATAGGCTAAAACCATACCATTTGTAGCTTGAGCTAAAAGTGCATCAGTAAGCTGAATTTCGCCGTTTTTACCAGCCTTTGTATTTTCTAAAATGCCAAAAATATCTGGCGTGAGTATGTATCTGCCTATGATGGCAAGATTGCTTGGAGCTTCCTCAAGGCTTGGTTTTTCTATCATCGAGTTTACCATGATGAGATTATCTTCTACTACATTTCCAGCGATGACTCCGTAGCTTGAAACCTGCTCTTTTGGCACTTCCATAACAGCAACTACGGTGCAGCGGTATTTTTCATAAATTTTTACCATTTGAGCCATAACGCCAAGTCCATTTTCATTTACGCACAAATCATCTGCTAAAATCACCCCAAATGCTTCACCGCCTGCTAAAGCCCTGCCCTTTAAAACAGCATCTCCTAAGCCTCTCATTTCATTTTGTCTTGTAAAAGTAAAGGTGCAACGATTGATGAGTGAGCGAATTTCAGCAAGCAAATACTCTTTTTTTGTGCCTGAAATTTGATGCTCTAGTTCATAAGAAGTATCAAAATAATCCTCCAAAGCCCTTTTCCCGCGTCCTGTAACAAAGCCCATAGTATCCATACCAGCTTCTAAAGCCTCATCAACTCCATAATGAATGAGTGGTTTTGTAAGTATAGGAAGCATTTCCTTAGGTAAAGCCTTAGTAGCTGGTAAAAAGCGTGTGCCGTATCCTGCAGCTGGAAAAATACAAGTTTGAAGCATAAATTATCCTTGTTGTTCAGTAAAATTTTGAGTTGATTATAACGAAAAATGTTAAATTTTTCTTAAGTTTTTGCCATAAACATTGATCAAATAAATCTCAAAAATAGCCAAAACAGAACCAAAAAAATCGTTTTTAAATTCGGAATTTCATCAAGAAAAACATAGCTTATAAGCAAAGAAAATATTTTCTTTAGATGCACTCATCAGGCTTTACTCTAAGTTTAAAAGCACGATTATAAGATTTTTTATTTTAAGCTCAAATTTATTTAAAATTATAACTTTTTTGATATAATCAAACCCACAATTTATCTTAAAGGAGACACGATGAAAAAATTACTTGTTGTAGCATTTGCTGCTTTACTTGGTGCAAGTGTTACTTTGGCAAATGAAGCTGTAAAAGATGCTGCTAAAGGTCAAGCAGCTGATGTTGCTGGACAATTAATGAGCGGCAAAAGCACTAAAGATATAGCTAAAGCTAAAAAAGAAGAAGCTAAAAAAGAAGCTAAAAAAGAAGCTGGCAAACAAGCCAACAAATTACTTAACTTCTAAATAAGCTTAGCCCAAATTTTTGAGCTAGTTTTTACATTCTTGCTTTTAAAATTTATTTTTAATTTTACTCTAAATTTATCAAAACTTTAAAATAAAGTTCTCTAAAGTGCGAAAACTAGACAGATCACGCAGCTAAGATTATGGTGAAGTTTCAGTGTGTTTCAAAAGCCTTTGCAAGATAAATTTTATGATTTAGATTTGCTCAAAATGCTCTTTGAAAACTTACAAGAAGACAAAAAACTTGATATAAAAGCATAGGGTTTAATACCTATTTTAGCTTCTTTAGGATACATTTAAGCTTAAAGCAATTCTATTTGGAAAAAGCCTGAAATTTAAACTTTACTTTTTTTGTTATTTTTAAAGCTTTTGCACTCTTTTTCAAGCCATTTTTTATACTCTTTGCTGATAAAATCAGCTTTTAAAGCTATAAATTGAGGCACTTCATAGCTATGATTTGCTTTTAAAATGCTTTCAAGCTCATTTAAATTCTCTTTTGTTGTTTTAAGGATAAGGAGGTATTCTTTTGCTTCGCAAAGTATGTTTTCCCAGCGATACATACTTTTTATTTTAAGTCTTTGAACACAAGCAACAAGTCTTTTTTCAAGCAAAAGCTTGCCTAAAGTCTTTGCTTCTTTTTTGCTTGCTGTAGTGCTTAAAACAATCATTCATATGCCTTTTTAAGCCTTGCTAAGCTCGCATTAGCATTAAGCATTAAAGCATCAGCGATCACAAGCCTTGCCATAGCCGAGCAGATCACACTTCCACGCACGCCTACACAAGGATCGTGCCTGCCTTTAAGCTCGCAAATCGCATTATTACCGAATTTATCCATAGTTTCTTGAGCCAAAAATATCGACGGCGTGGGCTTAAAATAAGTCCTTAGCTCTATATCAGCCCCACTGCTAATGCCTGCTAAAATACCGCCTGCGTGATTGCTTAAAAATTGTTGATCTTTTATACGATCATTATTTTGTGAGCCAAAGCTTTGACTTGATCTTATACCAGCTCCTATTTCAACAGCTTTTACTGCATTTATCCCCATTAAAGCGTGAGCAAATTTACTATCAAGTTTATCATAAAGCGGTTCACCAAGTCCGGCTTTTACACCACTAATGCGTGTAAAAACAGCCGCTCCAACACTATCCTTTGTTCTTAAAGCTTGTGTGATCTGTTCTTTAAAACTTGCTTCTAAAGCTTTATCAAGGGCAAAAACCTCACTTTTATCCGCAAATTCAAAATCAAAATCCTTGCTTTCAAGCTCGCTTTGCACTTTGCCTATGGCAAATACGCCGGATTTTACGCTGATATTAAACTCAGCTAAAAGCATTTGTGCAAAAGCCCCTGCAGCTACTCTTGCAGCACTTTCTCTTGCGCTTGCACGTCCTCCACCTCGGTAATCTCTTATGCCATATTTAGCAAAATAGCTCAAATCCCCATGAGAAGGACGAAATAAATCTTTGATATTATCATAATCCTTTGAATGCTGATTTTCATTAAAAATCACCACAGCTATGGGCGTTCCCATGCTAAAGCCCTCAAAAGTTCCACTTAAAATTTCAGCCTTATCGCTTTCCTTTCTTTGAGTGCTAAACTTACTTGTTCCGGGCTTTCTTTTATCAAGTTCGCTTTGCAAAAATGCCTCATCTATACGCACGCCGGCAGGAAAGCCATCTATCACGCAACCTATGGCTTTGCCGTGAGATTCTCCAAAGGTTGTGATTTTTAATCTTGTGCCAAAAGTATTCATAAAACTCCTAATTTTTCAAGAGCGATTTTTGCCGCAAGCTGTTGAGCTTCTTTTTTACTCTTTGAAGTAGCTCTTGAAACTTCTTTGTTATCAAGCTTTAAAGCGATTTCAAACTGCTTTAAATGATCTGGTCCAAAGGCACGGATAAGCTCATATTCTGGCGTTTGAGCCATCATACCTTGCGTAAATTCTTGTAGCTTAGTTTTATAATCCTTAATAAGCTCTTTTGCGTCTATATTTGGATAAATGCTTTCTAAAAGGGCTAAAACAACTTCTTTTGCTTTCAAAAAGCCAGCTTCTAAAAAAATCGCCGCGATAATGGCTTCAAAAGCGTCTGAAAGTATGGAAGGTTTGGCTCTTCCGCCATTGTTTTCCTCAGCAACTGACATAAAAAGATATGAGCCAAGGTCAAGACTTAGAGCAATTTGCATAAAAGACTTTTCATTTACAAGTGCAGCTCTTAATTTTGATAAATCCCCTTCAGCTTGATCTTTGAATTTATGAAATAAAAACTCGCCCACAACAAGATCAAGCACAGCATCGCCTAAGAATTCAAGCCTTTCGTTATTGTAGGTTTTTTTGGAGCTTTTATGCGTTAAAGCCGCTTTTAAAAGCTTCTCGTCTTTAAAATGATAGCCAAGCTTATCTTGTAAATTTTTCATTTGCACTTTCCATTGTCCTTTTTCTTTTTCAAAGCACATTGTAACAAGTTTTAGTTACAATTTTTCGTCTCATTTTTTAGCGTTAAGGCCGCCATTCTTGCTAAGTGATCGCAACGCTCATTAAATTTATGCCCATTGTGTGCTTTGATCCAAAAGGCTTTGATCTTATGATCTTTAGCTAAGGTAAGGTATTCTTTCCAAAGCATAACATTTTTTTTGCCCTTAAAGTCTTTTTTTATCCAGCATTCAAGCCATTCATTTATACTTTTTACCATTAAATTTGAGTCCGTAAAAAGATCAATTTCACATGGTTCTTTTAAGGCTTTTAAAGCTTCGATGATCGCTTGGAGTTCCATTTGGTTATTTGTAGTATCAGCCTTTGCCCCAAAGCCTTCTTTGTGATGTTTTTTATAGCAAAGTATATATGCCCAGCCACCAAAGCCCGGATTTTCAAGACAAGAGCCATCTGTATAAATTTCAATCTTCTTCATCTGAACGAACTTCATACAAAATCTTACATTGTGCAAACTCGTAACAAAGCGGACAATGGTAAAAAAATAAAGGCATAGTTGTTTTGCACGACAAGCACACAAAAGAAAAGCTAAGCTTGGCTTTAAAATCATTATCTTTTAAAATTTGAAGCATTTGAAGTTTTTTGTCTTTAAATTTGTGTTTTGTCGCTGGCTTGCAAAGTCCTAAAGCACAAAAAAACTCAAAATACGCCTCATCTTCTAAAAAAATCGGCGTCTTACTCTTATAAAGCAAATCAATAAAAAGCTTAAAATCCCCATGCACACTTACTTTATACTGCTCAAAAACAAAGCGTTTGATGATATCATTATTCTCATCAAGTTGTAAAGAAAGCTCGGCTCTTTGATCTATTTTTTGATTTAAATTTTGAGGCAAATTTTGTAATTTTAATGCCTTGATAAAAGCTCTTTCTTTGCTTACTTCAAGTCCTAATTCAAAAAGACTATCCAAAGTATAAAGCACCTCATCAAACTTTCTTAGCCTTAAATATACAAGTTTTAAAAGTTTTAAAGCCTTGATATTTCTTGGACGATTTTTTAAAGCATTGAGCAATACCTCGGCACTTTTTTGCAAAAAACCAGCCTTAAAATACACCTCAGCCAAATCATAAAAAATCAATTCTTGTTCATCTTTGCTTTTCGTTTTTTCAAGGGCGATGAGATAAATTTGCACCGCTTTTTCAAATTCCCCACTTTTGCTAAAAACGCTACCTAAAAAATGTAAAGAGTTAAGATTAAGGCTAGATGCTCGCAGTAAAGCTTTATGCTCACTTTCAATCTCAAATTTTTTGATAAAATTCCCAAGCCCTTTTTCCTCGCCTCTACTTGCATAAATTCTATAAAAATAATGTCCCACAGCCACGACAAAAATTAAAATCGTCAGTATGATAAGCCCTACAATAGGATCCCTATACTCTACGAAAAAAAAATCCATTTGTTTCTTTCTTTGTTTTATTTTTTTATATTATAGCTAAAAGTTTTTAAAAAGCTGTAAAACGATAATTTGACATAATGTAAAGAGGAACTTAAGTGAGAAAACATCAGCTTAAATTCCTTTATAATTAAAAATAAAAAAAGGCTACATAAGCTTGTTAGCACACATCAAAATCATAATTTAAATCAATCAGTTTTTCAAACGCAAAAGGCTAACACCTAGTGCTTGTCAAGACTAAATTTTAAACAATACAAATTTTTTGTTACTTTAAAAGCCTTATACTCAAAAAAGTGCTTCATTTGCTTGATACTTTAAAAACCAGCGTTGATGGCTTGGCAAAATGCTTTGATGTGAGCTTTTATCCAAATTTAGGCTTAAGCAGAGGAGTATTTTTTGCTAAAGAACATTTTGACGAGGCAAAAGTTGTAAATGGCAATCCAAGAAAGGTTATTTGCGATGATATACCTGAAGAATTAAACAATGGCAAGGATATATGAGTTTTGATGAACATGAAAAAATCATTAGAGATCAACTTCAAGCCATACTTGGTGCAAATGGCTTTAATCACAAAAAAGACATACAAGCTATAGTGCTTAACCGCTGGGGACACTGCTATGCTTATACTTATAATTCACTTTTTGAAGATGAAAACGATGATGAAAAAATCATAGTACAAGCTAAAAAGCCTTTTGGCAATATCAGCATAGCAAATTCAGATGCGGCACATTCAGCCTATATGCACTCGGCCATAGATGAAGCCTATAGAGCTGTGCAGGAACTTTGAGATTTTTAAAGCAAAAACAGAGTAAATTGAAAAACTCTGCTTTTAGCTTTTTAAGCCTTAGTAAGCTCATTAATGGCACTAAAAGCGTTTAAAGTCTTTGGATAGCCTATGAAAGGGATAATCACAGTTATGGCTGAAATTAAAACTAAGCGATCATTTCCCATGCGGATATTGCCTTTAATATGCCCTTTAAGTTGAGGTTCTACCCCACCAAGAGCAGCCAGGAACACAAAGGTTAAAAGCTCTCTAAATTTTAAATCAAGCCCTTTTCTTGTATAATAATCCCCAAAGCAATTTGCTGATAAAAAAGCACGGATAAAATGCGTATCTTCAGGCATATCCTTTGGAATTTGCCTCATGCCTTCCCCAAAAAGTTCTACTTGAGCTTGCAAGCCCTTTTCAAAGCGATTGTTTTCATTTGTCGTGCCTCTGTTATCCTCTAGCTTTATCTTTAACTCCTTAAAAAGCCTTGCACTTTGCTTGATAAAGCTTGCACTTCTTGAAAAACCCACATAAGGCGTGGCTTGATATAAAATTTCTTTGATCTCCTCCGCTCTCACACCAGCTTTTAAGGCTGCTCTTGCATAAGTATCAAACTCGCTTAAGCCCTCATTTGCTACAAGAGCTGCTAAAATGAGCTTAAATTTAGTTTTATCATCAAGCTTGCTTGTTGTGTAAGCTTCTGAGAGACTAAAATTCATAAAATTACTCATAAATTCAGTATCACTTTGAACGAGTTCAAGCTGTGATGAGCTAAAAAATTTCTTAAAAAGTTCATTTGCTTTTTGATTGAGTTTCATTATATTTTCCTTTATCTTTGCTGTTTTTTCCGCATATACACTTAGACTTGAAAAAGCTAGAGCCAATACGCTTATTTGTTTAAAAAACACCCTTCTTTTTTGCATTTATCCCCCTTATAGCCTTTCATCGCTTCAAGGCTATATCCTTCCCCGCTTATGCTTTATGACAATTTAGAGCTCTAAGTTTTTGCCTCTTTTAAAGCCAAAATCGCCTCCTTTGATGCATAAATATCCTCGATCACACCCACGAATCACACTCGTATAAAGCACACCTTGTTTATACTCCTTTGGAAAGGTTAAATTTTGATTTGCTATAAGCACACTTAACACTGCCTAAAAAATGAGCAAAAGCCTCATTTTTATCCTTAGTCCTTTTTATTTGGCATTTTTGACGGCTTTTTCATATTCTTCATCGCTTAATTTTTCAAGCCAAGTTACATTTTGCCCATCTTTATCACCTGTTAAGGCTATATGAACGCCTTTTTGTGTAGTGCCTGCTCCATGCCAGTGTTTTACGCCAACTGGACATTCTATCACATCACCTTTTTTAGCAATTTGCGTAATGCCACCTTGCGTGCCTGTGTAAATTTCTCCTTCTACTACAATTAAAGTTTGTCCTGATGGATGCGTATGCCAAGCACTTCTAGCCCCAGGACTAAACTCAACTAAGCCCCCAGTTACATTGCGGTTCTCATTTGTGCCAAACATAGAAGTAACCTTGACTTCCCCACTAAAAATTTTTGCATCGCCTTTAAAGCTTTTCATATCTTCAAATTTAGTGAGTTTTTGAGCTTGCTCTGCATTTAAAGTGCTTGTTGATAAAGCCAAACCTAAGCCTAAAGCACCAAGCTTTGAATTGATTTTCTTTGCCACGATTTTTCCTTTGAAAATGAAATTTTAAAACCTAAAAAGTTTTTATATCTTAAAATTATAAAACCTTACACCTAGTGTTTGTCAAGATTAAATTGAAATTTTTGCTTATTTTTTTAAATAATTAAAATTTCCTTTCAAAAAGATGTTTTTTATAAGTTCTTAACCTTTCCTTGAAGCCTTTTTCCTTTTGCATGATGAGCAAAAAATAAAAAATGAGGGCTAAAAACGTAATGGCTGCAGCGATTTCATAAAGACGTGCAAAGCCTACAAAAGGCTCTAAAATGCCTAAAAAATAAGGACTAGTGCCTATACCAAAATCAAGAGCGATAAAATAAGTTGAAGTAGCCAGTCCCATTTTGTGTTTTGGGGCAAGTTTTATGGCTAGGGATTGACAAGCTGAACAGGCATTGCCATAGCCTAAAGCACAGAGCATAGCAGATAAAAAAATCATAGCTGAGTTTTGAGCATAAGCTAAGATGACAAGACAAGCGATGAAAAATAAAAGTGAAGGAACGATGACAAAATCTGCCCCAAGCTTATCAAAGATTTTCCCAGCTATAGGACGAGAAAGCAAAGCTACAAAAGCATAAATTCCAAAGAAAAATGAGCCTGCAAAGCTTAAATTTAAATTCTTTGAATACACACTGATAAAAGCAAGTATAAGTCCATAGGCACAGCCTATTAAAAACACCACTACAGCAACACCTAAACAACTTTTTTCTATATAATTATAAATATGTATTTTAGAGCCTTGCATAGTTTTAAACTCAAGCTTTTTAGCCCTTACTTTAAAGATCAAAGCTAGGATAAAACAAAGGGCTATGCACACAAGACAAAGTATAAAACTTGCAAGAAAAGCCCCAGCAGAATCAAGTTTTATAGCCAAAAACGGACCTAAAGCAGAAGCTAAAATAGCACTTAAGGCATAATAGCCTATACCAACGCCTCTTTTATTGCTTGGTATAAGTCTTGCTACAGCTGCACCGCATACGCAAGAACATAGCCCAAAAAATACGCCTGAAATAAAGCGAATGATAATAAGGGCTAAAGCACTATGAGCGAAAAAATAGGCGATATTGATACAAAAGAGCAAAGCTAAGAAGATAAGCAGAGCTTTTTTAAGATTGATACTATCAACTATTGAACCATAATAAATTCTTGAAAATAAAGCCCCAACAACAAAAACACAAGTAACAAGCCCTGCCACACTTGCACTTTCTTTTAAGATAAGCAAACTATAATCAGAACAAGTAATAGTGCTCATGAAAAACATAGTATAAATTAAAAAATTAATCCAAAATATACAAATAAAATCTCTATTAAAAAGCTTATATTTTCTTTTTAGACTCATTTTATTTCCTTTAATATTCAAATTTTTGATTGATTTTATCAATAGTTTGCATAAAAAATTCCTTGTCTTTAGCGTCTATATCAGCAAGAAATTTAGCCTCATATTCTCTAATATAAAAATTAGTATCATAATAAATCGCCTTGCCACTAGCACTTAAAGTAATAATTTTTTCTCTTTTATCTTCAGCTTCTAAAAACTCTATAAAACCTAATTTATGAAGCTTTGAAACCGATCTCGTAAGTATAGCCTTATCAAGATCATAAAATTCGCAAATTGGCACTAAAGCAGTGCTTTTTGTATGGCTAAGATACAAAAACACACGCCAATCACTCAAACTTAAACCAAATGGTTTTAAAATTTTATTGACATTATAAACTATTTTTCTATGCATTAAGGCTATCTTTTGAAAGAACATTGCTTTATATCCTTAAATTTAAATCTTTATATAATAGATATTATCAACTATGTATTATAGCTTAAAAAACTTAAATTTTTTTTAAATAAATTATCATAGAGAGAAAACTATAAAAAATAAAGAGTAAATTATTTTGTTTATTGTAACTGGTAAGGTAGATAAAAAAATGGAACTTATATGAGTGGGAATTGAGAACTTAAGTATAGCTTTTAAAGACTAAAGTTTTAAGAAAGATTAGGATTTAAAGGCTTAAAGTTTTTTAGTTTTATAATTTATTTTTTCATTAGCTTTAAAGTGACTCCAAAGGTAAGGGTAGTTTATTTATCCTTACCTTGTTTTGTTATATCTTTGTTTGATTTTTGTGCTTTTTTTGGCACTGAATAAATATAAATTTAGACTTAATTCAAATCTTTCAGTAAAAGTTTTTGAGTGTCCATTATACCGATACCGCTGTCAAGCACTTTTTGAGCGATAGCCTTTGCTTCATCGATAGAATGAAGCTTGTAAGTGCCACACTGGAATTCATTTGCTTCTGGGATTTGAGTAGCACGAATAACATCTTGCATACTTGCAAGCCACGCTTTTTTCACGCTTTCATCATTTGGTGTGCCAATAACACTCATATAAAAACCTGTGCGACAACCCATAGGCGAAATATCAATGATCTCAACTTCATTTGAATTCAAATGATCTCTCATAAAACCAGCAAACAAATGCTCTAAAGTATGAATACCTTTTTCTGGCAAAATATCCTTATTTGGCACGCAAAAACGCAGATCAAACACGCTTATCGTGTCGCCCTTTGGCGTTTTCATTGTTTTTGCTAGACGCACCGCTGGAGCTGGCATTTTAGTATGATCTACCTTAAAACTATCAAGTAATGGCATTTTTTCTCCTTTTGTTAAAATGTATGCTGAAATGATACCCTAAATTTAACAAACAAAAAACCTTAATATTACATTACCAAGTAAAGCTCCAAGCCACGACGATATTAACAAGCATAGCCACAAGCAAAAGTGGGGTTGTTCTTTTAACTATGGCTATAGGACTTATCTTTGAAAATCCTGCTAAAACAAGTATCCCACCAGCAATAGGCGAAGCTGAACGTCCCAAACAAGAAGCGATTTCTATAGGCAAAACCAAAACTATAGGCTCTATGTGAAGCTTTGTAGCTATATCTGGTGCAAGTCTTCCAAAAGCATTAAATGCAGCAATACCACTTCCCATAATCACGGTAGCAAAATACACAATAAAGCTTAAAAGCGCTATACTTAAGATCACAGCTGGAGCTCCCATAGAAGAAATGGCATCAGCCACTATACCTATACCACCGAGTGCTTTGATACCCTCAGCAAAAACAGAAGCAGCGATGATAATGCTTACAACAGAGGTAAAAATATCAGCCATAGCCTTAATGATCACTATCATATCCTCGCCAAGTTTTTTAGCATTTCTGTGTCTTGCGTATTCAAGGATAAACACTATAGCAATGCCAATGAAATTTGCTGTAATCACATCAAGCTTAACTTGTAAAAAATACGCCGTAAAAAGAAGGACTATAGGAAGCCAAGGCAAAAAGATATAATAAGTTGGACATTGTGGATTTTCAATCTTTGGAATTTCAACTTCTTCATTGTTAATGCCTTTTATCATATCTCTTTTATCCATAAAAGAAAAATAAAATGGTATCAACACAGCAATTAAGACTACATAAGCAATTACGCTATAAATTTGATAATCCAAAAACAAGCCTATGACATTGTCTTTTTGTCCGACCATCTCTGCCATATTGATGGAACTTCCATCTTTTGGACCATAATCAAGTGCAATTAAAGAAAGCACACTCACAGCAGTAATTGGGCGAATTTTAAGAGCAAGCAACACTGGATAAATACAGGCAAGAAGCAAAATAAGCAACCCTGCATAGCTTGAAATCACGATCTTAAGTGCCATACCCACCACAAAGGTGCCACTTAAAACAAGATATTTGTTTTTTACCTTAGCTAAGGGTTTGTTTGCAAGATAAGCAAGCTTTGCTGAAGCATTGATGTGTTTCATAAGTGCTGCAAAACCTGCCACAGACATGATAATAAGCCCCACACCAGCTAAGTTTTTCTTAAAGGTATCGCTGATAAAGACAAAGCTATCCATTATATTGTTTAAAAAAGTTACTTCAGTGCGTTTAACACTACTTGGGATAGGCACCCCACTTAAATAATATGCTGACATTAAAAAGATTATGCCAGAAAAAAAGAAAATAAAAATGGGATTATAATTTTTTAGCACCAAATAAGCAACAATAGCTACACCTATGAGGGTAAAAAGAATTTGCAAGCTTTGCATGAGCTTTTCCTTTGAATTTTTACAAAATATTATAACACAATTTGAACTTTTTCTTGAATATTACAATATTTTTTCATGTAAGCTTTACTTTTTAGCTTTAACTAAGATATAAAGCTGTTCTTTGATATGCAAGGCTCTATCTTTAAGATTACGACTTGCTCTAAAGGTTAGGTATTTTTGCTCTAAAATGTGACATTTTCCAAGTTTAGTAAGTTTTTTTAAAAACTCATCTTTTTTGATAAAACCTTCGTTGTTATAAGAAAGCAAGATAATTTTTGCTTTTGTGTGTAAAATTAACTCAAACAAAGCATCACTAGCTAGCGAGGCTTTGTTAAAATCACTTCTATTCCACTCTTTTGGTATGCCTGAAACCTTTGAAATTTCATTTGGTTTTTTATAAGTAGCGATTAAATTAAGCATAAAATAATTTGAAGCGTAAGGGTGCTGATTATAAGGTGGATCAAAATACGCCAAATCTACATTATCAAGTTCTTTAGCAAGGCTTAAAGCATCTTTTTGCACGACTTTAAAGGGACAGGAAAAATTTGAAAATATAGGCATTTTAAGGCTCATTTGTCCCTTTATACGTTTAAGGGCATTTTCTCCTGTGCCACCAAATTTACCAAGCCCCATTTTATCCTTATAAAAACCCTTAAAAACTCCGCTTGTATTTGCATGCACGCTAGCTTCATAGATGAGTGGAGCGATAAAAAAATGCTGTAAAGAGCTTGGAATTTCTTTACTGATAAGCTGTCTCATTGAATCAAGATACAAGGCATTTGCTGGGGTATAAAACACTCTTTCGCCAGCTTTAATCTTAAATTCATCTTTTGGGGCATAAAGTTGGCTAATAAAACCTTTTTGGGGCTTTAAATTATGACACAGCTTATGATGATAATTTTGCAAGTTTTGAAGATCTTTTTGGCTAAGATTTGCTAGGTAGCATTCATTGATGATTTTTGAGTAACATTCCAAATCATTTGCAATGATAAAGCTTGAATGAGCCTTAGCAAAACGCGATACTACTCCGCTTCCACTAAAAATATCCAAAAAGCTTAATTTTTCTTTTTTCAGCTCTTTCTTTGCAAAATCAAAACCTTGCTCTAAAAAGGGTAAAAGCGAGCGTTTATTGCCTAGATAAGTGATGATTTGTTCTTTTAAAAAAGCTTGATTTTCTTGTAAATGTTGCATATTTTGTCCTAAAAAATATAATATCTTAAAGAAGTTTCAGCAATTTCTTTCATAATCTCATACATCTCATCAACTTCCCATTTTTCTTCTCTGAAATACATACTTACAGGGGAAAAATAATTATGGTCGCTATTGCCGTCTGTTTTGAAAATATAAGTTTTGTTAAGATAGTAAAATTCATTTAAAACATTAAGTTTTACAAGCACACCTTTTACACTAGGAGCAAAATCACAACCCCAACCAAAACACACAAAAGGTGTGATTTTTTCGTGATTAAGCATAGCCTTAATGCCTGTTAAATTCTTACCAAGTCTTTCTATGGCATTTCCTGTGGCTTGTTTGCCCTTGCCTTCTTTTGCACGTTCATCATTTGTGCCTTGTCTTTTAGCTTCGCTTACAAGTAGAATTTTTTTAAAATTTTCATCATCTTTTTTTCTTAAAAATAAAATACCGCCATCAGGCTTTATTTCTCTATCCATAAAATTTGTGTCAAACTCGGCTCTAATTTTTGAGTTTTTTATATTGTCGATCATAAAAGAAAGTTCAAGCTTTTTGGAGATTTCAAAATAATAATTTCCCTCTATGAAATTAGCAACCCCCCCCCCCCATGCAAATCTTTCTTCAAGGTAGTTTTTAGTTTTTTGCATAGCTTCATTGATGTTTAAATCATCGTTTTTTGAAAGCTTATTTTTAGGCTGGTGTTGATTTAAATTTGCTCTTAGTGCTTGTCTTGGCATTTTAACCCCTCTTAGGCACCACAAGCATATTGACATAACGTCCTTCAAAATTTGGTTCTTTATCTCTGCTTGCTTTATCTTCTATATCTTTCCATATTTTTTCAAGTAAGGCTACGCCGGCTTCTGGATTTGCCATTTCGCGTCCTTTTAAAAAAACTCTAAATTTGACGTGTTTGCCTTGTTCTAGGAATTCAAGAGCGTGTTTTACCTTGTAGTTGATGTCATTTTGGGCGATTTTCACTGAAAGTTTGATCTCTTTTATATCTATAACTTTTTGCTTTTTCTTGGCTTCTTTTTGTTTTTTTTCTTGTTGATAGCGGAATTTGCCAAAGTCCATGATTTTTGCAACTGGAGGCTTGGCATCAGGAGCGATTAACACGAGATCAAGTCCTTTATTTTGTGCTAGTTTTAAAGCCTCATCACGTGATAGCACTCCAAAAACTTCCCCACCATCGCCAACGCATCTTAACTCGCTTGCTCTTATTTCCTCATTAAGCAATACTTCTTTTTCCTTACTCAAAACACAACCTCATCCATTTTCTCCTTCACTAAAGTGATCAATTCTTCTAATTTTAGATTTTTTTGAATTTTAGCTCTTCTATCCCTTAGAGCAACGCTATTTTGTGCCACTTCCTCATCACCTAAAACGATAATCATTGGTAATTTTTGCTTTTCTGCGGTGCGGATTTTTTTACTTAAGCTCTCATTTTTATCATAAAGTGCTGAATCAACCCCACACTCAAGTAAAGCTTTTTGAATGCTTTTTGCATAATTTATGTGATTTTCATTGATAGGCACTATACCAACTTGAATTGGGGCGATAAAAAATGGAAATTCGCCTCCACAATGCTCGGTTAAAATGCCTATAAAGCGTTCAAAAGAACCTAAAATAGCTCTATGAAGCATTACAGGACGTTGTCTGGTATTATCACTTGCAGTGTATTCAAGTTCAAATCTTTCAGGCAAGTTAAAATCCACTTGTATGGTGCCGCACTGCCATTTTCTTTTTAGAGCATCAGTAATTTTTATGTCTATTTTTGGACCATAAAAAGCTCCGCCACCCTCATCTATGCCGTATTTTAAGCCTTGTTCATCTAAAGCCTCTTTTAAAGCCTTTGTAGCATGCTCCCAAACCTCATCACTTCCTATAGCTTTAGCCGGCTTGGTTGAAATTTCCATCTCATACTCAAAGCCAAAGGCACGCATGAGTGAGCTTACAAAGTCTAGTATTTCTAAAACAAGTTCTTTGATCTGAGTTGGCATACAAAAAATATGTGCGTCATCTTGAGTAAATTCACGCACCCTAAAAAGTCCGTGTAAAACTCCGCTTTTTTCATGCCTATGCACAAGTCCGTATTCAAAGTATTTTATAGGCAAATCCCTATAACTTCGTACCTCGCTTTGATAAATTTTAATATGCCCTACGCAGTTCATCGGCTTTATGCCGTATTCTTGTTCATCAATGTATGTAAAATACATATTTTCTTTAAAATTATCATAATGTCCGCTGATCTTCCATACTTCAGCCTTTAAAAGCTCAGGTCCTCTTACAGGCTCATAGCCTCTTAAGCGATGGATTTTATATAAAATTTGCTCCAAACGGCTTCTCATCTTTGCACCATTTTCAAGCCACAAAGGCAAACCCCCGCCAATTTGCTCATCAAAGGCAAAAAGCTTAAGCTCATTACCAAGCTTCCTGTGATCTCTTTTTTTGGCTTCTTCTATGATATGAAGGTATTCCTTTAAACTTTGCTTATCTGCAAAGGCTGTGCCATAAATGCGTGTAAGCATTTCTCTTTTTTCATCGCCACCTAAATACGCTCCTGCTACACGGGTGAGTTTAAAATGCTGCAAATACTTAGTATTTGGCATATGAGGACCACGACATAAATCCTCAAAATCCCCTTGTTTATAAATGCTAACCTTACCCTCTGGAATGCGTAGCATAACTTCTTGCTTTAAATCATCATCTTGAAATTTAAGCCTTGCTTCGCTTTTGTCAATTTCATATTTAGTGATTTCAAGCTTTTGTTCGACATATGCTTTCATCTTAGCTTCAATGCGAGCTAAATCCTCTTCATTAAGCCTAGCATTAACCCTAAAATCATAATAAAAGCCTTCATCAACCACAGGACCGACAAAAAATTTAGCTTCAGGATACAAAGCCTTAATAGCCTGAGCCATCAAATGTGCACAAGAATGACGCAAAAGACAAAGGCTAGCTGGAGAATTATCAAGATAAAGTTCTTGAAATTCACTTGTGTTAGTGCCATCTTGTAAGCTTTGAGTATCAAGGATAAAATCACTTTCATAGAATTCTTTGGGGCTAGTTGCAGTGCTATTTAATTTTGTGTAGGCAATAAGTTCTTTACTCAAATTCATAAACTCCTAAAAAATAAGTATAATTGTAGCTTTGCAAGCCTTAAGCTTATTTTAAATTTCATAAATTTTTCACAAAAAACACCTAAAATCATAAAATATAAATCAAAACTTGAAATTTTCAGTATTTAAAATACCGCTTGCAAATAAAATCAAAAACAAAAGTCCTAAGATAATGCGATAATACCCAAAAGGCACAAAATCAAATTTAGAGATAAACTTAAGAAAAAACTTAATCACAAAAACAGCCACCACAAAAGCTGTGATAAAACCTATAAAAAGAGGTACAAAAGCATTTTGAGCCAAAAGTATTTCATAGTTCTTAAAGGTATCATAACCAGCTGCCATAAACATAGTAGGAATGGCGAGTAAAAAGCTAAACTCGGTCGCTGTTTTTCTATTTAAGCCAGACATTAATCCGCCGACTATGCTTGCACCGCTTCTTGAGGTGCCAGGAATCATTGCTAAAGATTGGATTAAACCTATGAAAAAAGCATGCTTAAAACTGACTTCATCAAGAGTATTGATAGCATAAGCTTTGTTCTTGTGTGCTTTTTCTATAAAAATAAAGACAAAACCGCCAAAAATAAGCATAAAAACAACGATAAAAGGGTGAAAAAGCGTATCAACAAAAGAAGATACGCTCAAGCCAATGATTCCAGTTGGGATAAAACCAACCGCAAGTTTAAGCCAAATTTCAAGGCTTTGACTAAGTTTTTGCCAAAAGACAAAAATCACAGCCAAAATAGAACCAAGTTGAATGATGATAAGAAAAGAACGCCAAAAATCATTTACTTGCATGTTTAAAACGCTAGTAGTTAGTATCATATGCCCTGTTGAACTTACGGGTAAGAACTCAGTTAAACCCTCTACTACACCTAAAATAAGAGCATTAAAAATATCTTGCAAATGCTACCTTTAAAAGAAAGTTAAAAAAGGCATTTTACTTAATTTTTTTAAACCAATCATCATTCATTGCACCATTTTTATTTCACTCTCAAGCCAAAAAACAACTTCATTTCCAAGCTGATTTAAGGCTGTGTTAAACGCCTCAATCACAGCATTTATGTTTTGTTCTTTTATGTTGGTTTGAAATTTAAAATGCTTATGAGCAAGGATTTTATTGTTTTTCGCATCGATTAAATTGATACTTAGAGCTGTATTGACAAAGCTTTTATTTTTTTCAAAAACTTGCTCAAAATTATGCAATCTACTTTCTAAAAGCAAATCCGCATTTGCTTGGGTATTATAGTTTAAAATAGCCTTAAAAAGTCCGCTTTGCTCGAGTTTGTATGCAAGCAAGGCTTCAAAAGCACTGCTTGGCGAGTTTTTAAAGATATGCTTAGCATAAGTACCAAATTCGCCATTTTGAATATAAGCAATTTCATTGCTCTTAAGATAAAGCAAAGCTTGCACAGAGTTGATTTTAAGCACTTTATTTTGTGGGCTAGAAAGCTTTTTCATACTCTCATCGCTTTGAAGCAAATACACATTTAAAGCAGGCTGGGGTTTAGGACTTAAAGAGCAAGCACTGATAAAAAAAAAGCTTATGGATAGTAAAAATATGCTTTTTATTGGCTTTGCTTTCATTTTATTCTCCTGGAGCTAATTTTTTTTGTGTGCTTTTAAAAAGCAAATCAGAAGGATTTTGTTCTAAATTTGCACTCAAAGCATTAAGTCTTATGAGCAAGCTTTCAAGCAAGGCAAGGCTGTTGTTTAAATTTGAATCAAGATTATTTAAAGCCAAAGAGCCTTTTTGACTAAGTTTAGAAAAATCATTTGACGCAAGATACACAGAATCAGCAGCCTTAGCTATTTTTGAAGAAGCTAAGCTTAAATCCTTGAGCGTTTGTGAAAAAAATATTGAAGCTGAGGCTGAATTTTTTAAAAGTGTGGAAAAATTTTTTATATTTTCATCGCTAAGTATCATTCTTGCACTTTGATTGGTATAATCAAGTAAGTCAAAAAGCTTATCGCTTTGCTTGTCTATGGTTGCTAAAAAGCTTTCTTTGGTTTTAATAGTCCCGATATGTTCATCGCTTGTTTGAAGTGGCAGTGAAGTGCTTTCATCACTTTTTAACTCTATATACTTAAGCCCTGTAATACCTTGAAGCTGCAAGGTTGCATAAGTGCTTTCATAAATGGGCGTATTTGCTTTAACTTTTATGAGTATTTTTACCCCTATGCCATTTTGCGTGTCAATACTCGTATCTTCCACGCTTCCAACCTCAACCCCAAGCAATCTTACCGGTGCTTTTATACCAAGTCCAGAGATTGATTCTTTGGTATAAATTTGATAAAGCTTAAATTCTTCTTTATGCGAAAAACCACTCATAAAAATCAAGACAAATAAGCTTGCAAAAAATATCCCAAAAACAAAAATTCCTATCCACAGATAATTTGCCCTATTTTCCATACTCTACCCCATAAATCTTTTATACAAAGCCTCATCTTGAGCCAAAAGCTCGCTTTGGACGCCAAGAAAAGCCACTTTTTTATCCTTTAAGATCAAAAAGCGATCCAAAACATTTTTCATACTTTCTTCATCATGCGTCACCATAACAATACTAAGTTTAAAGCCTCGTTTAAGGCTTAAAACAAGTTCATCAAATTCCCTTGAACTATGCGGATCAAGCCCAGAACTTGGCTCATCTAAAAACAAAAGCTTAGAATCAAGAGCCAAAGCTCTAGCAATAGCCACCCTTTTTACCATACCCCCACTAAGCTCGCTTGGAAAAAGTGTAGCTACACTCTCATCAAGTCCAGCCATTTTAAGCTTCATAAAAACAAGTTCTTTGATGGAAGTTGGACTTAGTTTAGTGTATTCTTTTAAAGGTAAGGCTATATTTTCAAAGACATTAAAAAAACTAAAAAGTGCGCCAAATTGAAATACCACTCCCCAATTTTGCCTCAAAAAAGCAGCGTCTTTTTCACTGATATTACTCAATTTCTTACCAAAAATTTCATACTCCCCGCCATCAAAATGCTCAAGCATCAACATTTGCTTTAAAAGCACTGACTTTCCGCTTCCAGAGCCTCCTAAAATACCAAAAATTTCATTTTCTTTTACCTCAAAACTCACCCCATCATGAATGCATTTTTTACCAAATTTAGTGATGATGTTTGAAGCCTTAATCACAGTTTTCATTAAATGCCTGCCTGAGTCAAAAAAACAGAAAAAATCGCATCAAGAGCAATTACCCAAAAAATCGCATTTACAACGCTCTTTGTCGTGTAAATTCCTATGCTTTCTGTGGTATTTTTTACTTCAAAGCCGCGAAAACAAGCAATGAGTGCAATTAAAAAGCCAAACATAGGAGCTTTTGCCACACCTATGATGATATGCTTGATCTCTACAGCTTCTTTAAAACGACGAATAAACTCTATATAATTAATACCCAAATTTAAATCCGCTATCACCATGCCCCCAAGTATGCTCACAAAATCAGCCACGATAACAATTAAAGGCATAGACAAAGTTAAGGCTACAACGCGTGGCAAGATGATAAAGCGAGCTGAATCAAAGCCCATGGTATTCATAGCATTAATTTCATCAGTGATTTTCATTACCCCAATTTGGGCTGTATAAGAGCTTGCTGATCTGCCAGCTATGACAATAGCTGCGATTAAAGGAGCAATTTCTCTTGTAGCTGAAATACCAACTAAATCAACAATAAAGATATTTGCCCCAAATTGAGCCAGCTGATATGCTGCTTGATAAGCTAAAACCACGCCCACAAGTAAAGAACTTAAAGCAATGATACCCAATGCTCTTAAAGCACTATGTTCTATATGATATAAAAAGGCAACAAAACGAAACTCAAAAGGGCGACGCAAACAATGAAAAAAGCTTGCAAAAACCATGCCTGCAAAGATGATAAAACGTTTAATCGCTTGTAAATTTGCCACGCTTTTCTTACCAAGCATAACCAAAAAATCATCATACTCAAAGCCTTTTTTTTCTAAAGGCAAATCCTGAGTATAATTTTTCTCACAAAGCCTAAACAAATCAAGAGTGGCTTGGTTTAAATTTATCCTTGAAAAAGTGATATTGCTTGCCTTAAGCTCATTTTCTAAAGCCAAAAAAAAGCAAATGCCAGCTGTATCTATGCGAACAAGAGCTAAGAAGTCAAAAACTACACTCTCAATGTCTTTTTGAATTTGCACGGAGTTTTTTAGGCTCATTAAAGTGTCTTTATCCCACACTCCGTTGATTTGAATTCTTTGCTCTTTAAGCTTGTTCATCGCTTCAACACAAACTCACACAGCTTATTTGGCTCAAAGCCAAAGTATTCAAACACGGCTTTATCCTTACCACTTTCACCAAAACTTTCTATACCAAAAACCCTATCACAAAATTTATAAAGTTCATTTGAATGAGCGGCTTCAACGCCGATAACCTCACCTTTTAAAAGTCTTTCTTGATAGCTTTTATCCTGCTTTTCAAAAAGTTCATAACAAGGCATAGAAACAACATTTACACGCTCGCCTTTACTTTCTAAAAGCTTAGCTGTTTGCAAACAAAGGCTTACTTCACTTCCACTTGCTAGAAGCGTTATGCTAGCATTATCAGCCTCTTTAAGCAAATACGCTCCATTTTTTACATCGCCAAAAATACCCTCATTTAAAGCCTCAAGTTTTTGACGACTTAAAACAAAAGCACAAGGTAAATCTTGAGCTAAAGCAAACTGCCAAGCTTTAAGGTTTTCAACCCCATCAGCTGGACGAAAAGTTAAAAAATTTGGCATGGCTCTAAAGGTGCTAAGTTGCTCTATAGGCTGGTGCGTTGGACCATCTTCGCCTACTCCTATGCTATCGTGTGTAAAGATAAAATAATGCCTTAATTTCATCAAAGCACTTAATCTTGCAGCTGGTTTTAAATACTCACTAAAGATAAAAAAAGTTGCTGAAAAAGGCACAAAAAGTCCATACCTTGCAAGGGCGTTATTTATCGCTGCCATAGCGTGTTCTCTTATACCAAAATGAATGTTTTTTCCTTCTATGAAATCCCCCATGCCTTTAAGCTCGGTTTTATTGCTTGGAGCTAAGTCAGCTGAACCTCCTAAAAAGCCTTCTATTTTGGCTGCAATAGCATTTAAAATTTCACCATTGCTATCTCTAGTAGCCACACTTTTACCTTTAAAGTCTGGATACACAACCTCGTTAAAATTTGGCTTTAAAAGCCTTTCAAGTAAGTCTTTTTTACCTGATTTTTCAAGCAAGTCTTGCCATTTTGCCTCTTCTAAGTCCCCAAGTTCTAAGGCTACACTAAAAGCAAATTTTACCTCTTGGCTGATAAAAAATTCTTGATTTTCATCAAAATGAGCTTTTGCTTTTGCTCTTTTGATAAGCTCAACTCCTAAAGGTGCACCGTGACTATGGTGCGAGCCTTCAAGCTCTAAAGCACCTTTGGCAATTATGGTTTTTGCGATGATTAAATTTGGCCTTTTGCTTAGTTTTGCAAGCTCAAAGGCGTTATTTATCGCATCAAAATCATGTCCGTTAATCTCTTGCACACTAAAGCCTTGTGCTTCAAATCTCATTTTGATATTTTCATTAAAGGCTAAACTTACATCACCTTCTATTGAAATGGCGTTGCTATCATAGATTAAGATGAGATTGTCAAGCTTGTGAAGTCCAGCTAAAGAACAAGCTTCATAACTAATGCCTTCCTCTAAATCCCCATCTCCACAAAAACAATATACCTTATGATTGATAAGTTCGCTGCCAAGTAAGCTTTGAGCTTTTTTTGCTGCTAATGCAAAACCTACTGCATTTGCCACACCTTGTCCTAAAGGACCTGTGGCTATTTCTACCCCACAAGTGCTGATCTCTGGATGTCCGGGAGCTTTTGAGTGTAATTGGCGGAAATTTTTAAGCTCATCTAAGCTTAAGTCATAGCCACTAAGGTGTAAAAAACTATAGAGCAAGGCTGATGCATGTCCGCCTGAAAATACAAGGCGATCGCGATTAAGCCAGCTCGGATTTTTAGGATTGTGCTTTAAATGAAAGCTTAAGACAACAAGTATATCAGCTAAGCCCAAAGGTGCGCCCGGGTGTCCTGAATTTGCCCTTTGTATCATATCAGCACTTAAAAATCTTAAAGTATCAGCTTGTTTTTGGAGTAGCTCAAAATTCATTTTTGTTCCTTTTAAAGATAGGTTTGCACCAGTGTTTTTAGGCTTAAAGCCAAATTTTTATCTAGGGTTTGAAAGCTCGTAAAACATTTTGTACTCAACTCATCTTTTGCTTTTAAAGCACCTTCAAGTGAGAGTAAATTGACAAAAGAGTTTTTGTGCGTATCGTGATTTGTAGGCTTTCCAGCAAGCTCTTTGGTGCTTGTAGCATCAAGTATATCATCATTGATTTGAAATAAAAGTCCTATGTCAAGTCCTAATGTATAAAGTTCTTCGCATTCTTTAGTATCAAGCTTGCAAATCAAAGCTCCCATTTGAAGGCTTGCTGCGATAAGTTTTGCGGTCTTGTGCGTATGCAAAAACTCAAGCTCTTGCAAATCAAGCTTTTTATCCTCAAAAAAACAATCCATAGCCTGCCCTATAACCATACCTTTAAGCCCAGCATTAAAAGCTAAACTCTTAACAAGCTTTATTTTAAGCTCGTCTTCAAACTCGGCTTCACTTAAAAGCAAAAAAGCTTCAGTATTTAAAGCATCGCCTACTAAAATCGCTGTAGTTTCATCATAAGCCTTATGTAAAGTAAGCTCGCCTCGCCTAAAATCAGCATTATCCATAGCCGGCAAATCATCATGAATAAGAGAATAAGTATGGATAAGCTCTATAGCCAAAGCTATTTTTAAAGCTCTTTCAACTAAGGCTGGCTGCTTTGCATTTACCACGCTTAAAAGAAGTTGAGCTCTAAAATGCTTTCCTCCAGCTTTTAGCATTTTAGCTAAGGCTTCATTAAAAAAAGGGTGAAAGCTTTGCACTTGGGGCAAATTTGCATTCAAATATGCTTTGAAAAGCCCCAAAATATCATACTTCACTTAGCAAGCCTTATGAAAAACTGAAACATTCCATCGCCTATTGGATTTGAGTTTCGCTCTTGTATAGGTAAATTTTTACTCGCTCTTGCTATAAGTATGTTCAGTTCGTTGCTTGCATTAAAAGCTCTTTGTAGATCATCTTGAGAGTTAATGATTTGATTATTTACTTTTAAAATTTTATCGCCTACCAAAAAACCGGCTATGCTTGCTTTACTTCTAGGCTCTACTTTTACGATATTTAAAGCTCTATTTACGCTTAAGCCTAAATTTGAAGTAAAAAGTGCTCTAGCAGCTGCAGCTGCAGCTTCTCTTTGACGCACACTTGGATCAAGAGCTATATTCATCGCCCTTGCGCTTGGACTTAGAGTGCTTAAGTCTTTATTAAAAACTTCAGTTGAGATATTTAAGTCTTGATTATCTCTTAACACTCTAAAATATAGCGTCGCACCCCGATCAGCAAAGAGAATCTTTTCATTAAGCTTGCGTATATCACTGGCTGGCTCTCCATCAAGACTTACAACTTCATCATTGACGAGAAATTGTCCGCTTTTTCGCACATTTTGCACATAAATTTTATTATCTCTAAAGGCAAAATCCACACCCACATCGCCCCAATACACATCATTATATTTTGCAAAATGATCTAAATAACGATTGCCGATAAAGGAACCATCACTTAAACTAATGCCAAGCATAGAACAACACGGAGTATTAAGCTGTCCTACCTTAGTTGCAAAATCAAGCTGATCTCTTTCATTTAAATTTTGAGCTAAGTATTTTAAATGCCCTATATAAGGAGTTTTTTCGTCAATGATACCCACCCAATCATTGCGAGTTAAGTTTTGCTCATCATATCTTTTAGCAGGAAACAAGCTAAAATCAGTTCTTACAAGGTATAAATTTAAAAAAGGATCGTATTTGACATAGCGATTGAGTTTTTTGCCACTTGCTGGCAAAACAGCAAGTAAATTTTCACTTAAAGCAAAGGCTTGCAAGCCCTCATACACTAAAACACTGGCTTTATTTTTAGCAAAACACGCCGCAAAGTCTTCAAATTTAGGACGCTCAACTCCAAACACAAAACTTATACTTACAAAAAACAATAAAAGGTATTTTTTCATCACCGAAATCCTCCTAAAATATCTCCAGCTAAGCTTTGTCTGCTTTGATTAACCATAGCAAGTGCATCATTTATAGCTGAAATGAGTAAAATTTGCAAAGACTCTTTATCCTCAAGCAAACTCTCATCAATACTCACATCGATGATCTCGCCCTTACCATTTGCACTTATTTTTACCAAACCACCGCCACTTTTAGCACTAAATTCTTTCTTGCTTAATTCTTCTTCAAATTCCTTAGCCTTTGCTTCTGCATTTTTAAGCAATTCGCCAACCTTAGAAAAGTCCATATTTTCAAACATATATTTCCTTAAATTTTTAAGTAATTTTAGCTAAATTTTGATTATAAATCATTTTTTTGTCGTTTTTTTAAAAACTCTTGCACCACTTCTTTGTCGCTAAATGGGTATTTTACACCTTTGATTTCTTGATAATGCTCATCGCCTTTTCCTAAAATCACAACAAAATCGTCTTTAGTTTGTAATTTTAAAGCTTTTTCAATGGCTTTTTTTCTATCTACTTCGATAAAAACATTTTGCACATCCTCTTTAATACCGCTTTGAATATCTTTGATAATAGCCATAGGCTCCTCACTGCGTGGATTATCGCTTGTAATGATAAGTGTTTTAGCGTATTTTAAAGCAGAACGAGCCATTAAAGGACGTTTGCTTTTATCGCGATCTCCTCCTGCCCCAAAAACTACGATTAAAGGCTTATAATTTAAAGCCTTTAAAACTTTTTCTATACCATCTGGAGTATGAGCAAAATCAACGATCACTCCACAAGCCACACTTTCTATCCTACCTTCAATACCCTTAAATTCGCTCACAGCTTGTTCTAAAGCCTTTACATCGCACTTTGTAAGTTTTAACACACAAGCAAGAGCAGCAAGGAGGTTGTATAAATTAAAAAGCCCAATAAGAGGAGAATGAAAACTTAATTCTTGATCTTTGCACACAAGTTTTGCACTAATACCCTTGCTTAAATCATAGCTTAAAATTTTATAATCAGCCTCATTTTTCACAGCATAAGTAAAGGCATTTTTAGAATTATACTTTATAGCTAAAGCATCTTTATTGATAAATTTCAAGCTTTTTTCATCTGTAAAAAAGCTTTCTTTTGCTTCTTGATAGGCTTTGAAGCTACCATGAAAATCTAAATGATCTTGGCTTAAATTAGTAAAAATTTTAGCTGCAAATTCAAGGCTTTCTATACGTTTTTGCACCAAGGCATGAGAACTTACTTCCATGATAAAAAATTCACATTTTACCTTACTTGCCTGAGAAAGATAAGACAAGGTTTTTAAAATCGGCGAAGTCGTTAAGCCTTTTTCATCAACCAAAACTCCATTTAAAAACCCTCCTCTTGTGCCACATAAAAAGACTTTAAAACCAAGTTTTTGCAAAAAAAAAGCTATCATATTTGCCGTGCTTGTTTTGCCATTTGTGCCTGTTATGCCGATAATCTTGATGTTTTCATCTATATTTAAGAGCTTTTTGCATTCTAATGGTGTGATAATCTTTGCTTTTTTTTCTTCAGCTTGTTTTATAAAACTTTCATTTTGAGCTGTTTTAAGCCAAAAATCATTTGCTTCACATTCTAGGGTATTATCGCTTATAAAGCCTTGCTCGCAGTGAATTCTCATTTTTTGCTTTCCAAAAGGCGAACTTTGAGCCTTTCAAATTTTTGATTTCCACTAAAAATCGTGCTTGTATTTTCAAGATAATTTAGCATCACTTCTTCATAGCCATTATCAAGTAATTTTTCTAAAAAATCTAAAAAATCATTTTTATCACTGATGATAAGTTTGTTTGCAAAAATCACATTTTCAAAGCTTTGCTTAAAACCAAGCTCTTTTTCACTTTCTAAAAAGTCCTTATAACTTAGAGCTTTATTTTCATCATCTTTAAGATTTTTAGCTAAATTTAATCTTGATTCGCTGACATTTAAAAACTTTTCCATATCCTTAACTATGCTTGCGTGCTTATAGTGCTTTAAATAAAACTCAAAAAGCAAAATGGCTTCTTCATAACTTGTTAAAGCAAGCGTGCATAAACTGATAAAGACTAAAAGCTTTTGATTTTTGCGTTTTTCATATGCAAGGACAAAAAAAAGCTTGGCATTATGAAAGTCATTTTCTCTAAATGCTTTTATACCAAGTGCTTTATAGCTTTGCGAACTCATCTTTGCCACCATTTAAATTTATCAAAGTCAAATCAGAATGAATATCGATTTTAAGGTTTTTCTCAAGGGCGTATTTTAAAGTCGTATGGCTTGCCACACAGCCACTACACGCTCCTATAAGCTTGATATATACCACTCCATTTTTTACGCCCAAAAACTCAAGCCCTCCACCATCTCGCTCAAGTATGTAAAGATTTTTAGCCAAACTTGCTTTAACTGGTTCTATAAGCTCTTCATCGCTAAAAGGAAGCATTATTTTCCTTAAAAAATTTTCTTTATACTTTACAACATTTGTCTTTAAAAAAAGGTAAATTTACTGCTTTGTTTTGAATTTGCCCAAGCATTATAGCAAAGAAGAAACAATGTTTTTTAAATTATTCTAAGATTTCTTTGTTAAAATTGTAATATTAATTATAGAATTTCAAAGGCAAAAATATGCAAAAAACAATGCAAATTCAAGGTTTTCATAAATTTAAACTTATTTTTATACTCGCTTTAATGTCAAGTGTGGCTCCGCTTTCAACCGATATGTATTTACCTGCACTTGAAAATGTCCAACACAGCTTTAAAACAAGCCCTTATTTAACCCAGCTTTCCCTAGCAAGTTTTTTCATCGCCTTTGCTTTAGGGCAACTAATTTATGGACCCTTAAGCGATGTTTTTGGGCGAAAAAAGCCCTTTTATGTAGGTATAAGCTTGTATATATTTTCAAGTCTTGGGTGTTTTTTGATTGACAATATCTATGCTTTTATTTTCTTGCGTTTTTTAGAAGCTTTGGGTGGTTGTGCTGGGATAGTGATCGCTAGAGCTGTAGTAAATGATCTTTTTGAACTTAAAGAAGCTGTGGCTGTATTTGCTTTAATGATGGTTGTAAGCTCTCTTGCTCCTATGCTTGCACCAAGCTTTGGCTCTTTGTTGTTGCAGTTTTTTTCTTGGCATAGTATTTTTGCGACTTTGTTTGCTTTGGGTGTGCTTTTACTCGTGCTTGTAGTTTTTTGGCTTAAAGAGTCAGCCCCACCACAAAAAGGTGTGAAATTTTCAAACAAAAAAACCTTTCAATCCTATGTTTTCGTGCTTAAAGACAAGTCTTTTTTAGCCTATGTTATCGCTGGAGCCTTAGCTATGGGCGGAATGTTTGCCTATATCACAAGCTCTTCATATATCTTTAGCGAAATATTTAATTTGAGTAAGCAAGAATATGGAATTTTATTTGGAGTGAATGGACTTGGTTTTATCATCTTTGCAAATATCAATGCAAGAATCGTGCTTAAATATTCACCTTTTATTATCTTACCGCGTGCCTTTGTTATGATATTTATTATCAGCGTATTATTGTTTGTGCTTCATTTTTCAAAGAGTTTTTTAGCCTTTGAACTACCTTTATTTTTTATCATTGCTATGCTTGGCTTTTTGATGCCAAATTTAACAAGTATAGCCATGGCAAAATTTAAAGAACATTCTGGAACAGCTTCTGCTGTGCTTGGAAGTATTCAGTTTGGCTTTGCTGGCTTTATCTCGTTTATGGTGGGTAAGTTTAATGCTAATGATGCTTTTTCTTTAGCCCTTATCATGATGATTTGTTGCTTTTTAGCGATGGTGATTTATTTTGCGGGAAGCAAATTTAAAGAGTGAAAAATCACTCTTTGATGAAGTTATTTGCTAAATATTTTTTCACATTCTTCTTTATCAATAAAGCTTAAATTTGGGCGTCCAACAATAATTCCAAAGATAATATTTCCTTTTACGCAATAAATCCTGCCCTTTGTAGGTGTAAAATACAAAAATGAGTATTGCCCAAAATCAGTAGTTGAAGCAACTAGAGCTAAAGGTTTATCTTCTTCTATATTTAAATCCTTGCTGAATTTATTTGGAAATTTCATTGCCCCTAATTTATCATCAAAATCTTTAAAATTCACTAACTCGGAGTCTTGTAATTTTGGAGAATAATTAATATTAAAATCATAGCTTACAAGGGTGCCAAAAAAGTCATCGTCGCTGTAATTAAAATGTTTTTTATTGTGTTTTGTTTCATTGCAAATCCTTTCCTTTTCCTAAAATAATACACTATATTATGCGAAAAAGTCAAATTTTGCTTTGGGATTTGGCTATGATTGTAGCAAAAGTGTTTTGATCTTGGTATCTGCTTTTGCAAAAAGTGCTTAAAAATATATTTCATTTTAGCTCTTTAAAAAATACAAAAAAAATAACTAATACATCACCACTATAATGAGTGCTTACTCCTGAAAAAGCTTAAATTTAAGTTTAATTAAATATTTTTAGCTATGCTTAAACTCAAGAATTTAAATTTTAAGAAAGGAAACAATGAAAAAGATAGTTTTCATATCTTTACTTTGTATAAGTTCGGTATTTGGCTTTAGACTTGGAAGTTTTGAACTTACGCCAGAAATCGGTGCTGGAGCTCAAAGAGTCAATGTAAATGGGGATACGCGTAATTATTGGAGTGCATACGGACGCGTATGGGTTGGAGCAAACAACCTTGTTATCACACCTCAAGTAAGATACACAAAGATGGATAATGACTATAGTAATTTTACAAACTGGCAATACGGGTTTTCTTTGGGCTATACGCTTGATCTTATCGCTTTTTATGCTACGCCTTATGTGGGGGCGAATTATTCACATTTTAGTGAGTATTATGATGATACTTTAGGCTATAATGCTGGCATAAGAGTGCAACCTGCGATTATCCCTCTCTCTTTGGGACTTGAGTATGAATATCAAAGACCACATAATCGTTTTGGAAACTCTCATACTATAGATGGGGTTCGCTTCAATGTAGGTATAAGTTTTTAAACAATTTTAGCTTTAATATGCCTTTAATCTCTTGCTAGCTCTTTTGTGAATAAGATTTTATTTTTAAATTTATAAATTTTATAAAAGCCTCATAGAGAGATAAGAATAGATAAAAGAATTTAGCCTTTAAAAAAGGCTAAATCACGCTTTATGCTACAAATTCAATATAAGCCATAGAAGCAGCGTCACCTCTTCTTAGTCTTGTTTTGATGATCCTTGTGTAGCCACCATTTCTATCTTTAAATTTTGGTGCGATTTCATTTACAAGTTTGTTTGTCGTAGTCTTGTCTTGCAAACTTGCAAAAACCACTCTGTGAGCGTTAAAATCACCTACCCTTGCTCTTGTAACAAGTCTTTCTATATAGCCTCTTAGTTCTTTGGCTTTTTCAAGTGTAGTTTCGATCTTACCACTTTTGATAAGCGCTATACTTAAATTCTTAAGCAAAGCTGCCCTGTGAGCTGAAGTTCTACCAAGTTTTCTATATCCGTGTTTATGTCTCATTGTTTATCCTTCGTGTTTTGCTTTAAGTTCAGCGATCTTTTTCTTGAGCACTTCTTTGTTATCGCTAAGCTTTGAAGTGCCTACTGGCAAGCCTATGCTTTCCATGATGTTTTTGATCTCATCTAGGGATTTTTTACCTAAGTTCTTAAGAGAACTAAGTTCATTAACACTCATTAAAGCAAGTTCGCCTATATAGGTAATGCCTGCTTTTTCAAGGCAGTTAAAGCTTCTTGCACTTAAATTTAAATCAGTAATATTTTGAAGTAATTTCATATTTTCGATCTCATTTACGGCATTTTGATTTTTAATCACTGCACCGATATTTGTGATCTTATCAAATACGCTTAATTGCTTATACATAGCCTCAAGAGCATTTTCAAAGGCTTTATTTGGGCTGATTTGTCCATCAGTTGTAATGGTAAAAACAACTTTTTCATAGTCTGGATTATCCTCAAAAAGCACTTTTTCTATATCATACACCGCTTCTCTTATAGGAGTAAAGAAGGCATCAAGAGTGATGTAATTGGTATCTGTGATGACATTTCGTATCTCTTCACTTGGCACATAGCCTATGCCTTTTTCAACAATAAGGCTAAATTTAAGCTCGGCATCTTCATTGATAGTGGCAAGATAACTATCGCTATTTACTACTTCAACTTGATCGTTGTTTAAATCTTTGCCATAAATTTCTTTAGGTCCTTTAAAATGAAATTCTAAAATCTCTTTTTCACTCTCATTTTTAAGTTTAAAACGTAGCTTTTTAAGATTGATGATGAAAAGTGCAACATCTTCAAGCATACCTCTCATACTATCAAATTCATGACTTACGCCTTCTATATGCAAAGCCGTTGGAGCAAAACCAACGGTTGAGCTATAAAGTAAGCGGCGAAGCGGATGGGCTAAAGTGATACCATAACCTATCTCAAATGGCCAAGCTGAAATTTTCGCTGTGGTTTCGCTTACATTTTCAACGCTAAATTCAGTAGGTGTGTAAGCACTAGTTGTTATATATCTCATCTATAAGCCTTTATTATTTAGAGTAAAGCTCAACGATAAATCTTTCCTCAACAGGAATGACAACTTCTTCTCGTTCTGGATTTCTTGTAAAAATTCCAAATCTTTTCTCTTTTTCCACATCTACCCAAGCGACTATACCAGTTTGAGCAGTAAGCTCTATGGCACGAGTTATTTGTGGATTGTTTTTGCTTTTTTCAGCAATTTCTATTTTTGCACCAGCTTCTACTCTAAAGCTTGGTATATCAACTCTTTTACCATTAACCAAAATGTGTCCGTGTGTCACAAGCTGTCTTGCAAAGCGTCTTGTTGTTGCAAAGCCCATTCTATAGACTACATTATCAAGTCTTTGTTCTAAAAGCTGTATGAGTAAAACCCCTGTATTACCATCTTTTCTTGTAGCTTCAGCAAAAAGGCGACGAAATTGCTTTTCACTTACCCCATACATAAATTTAGCTTTTTGTTTTTCTTTAAGCTGAAGTCCGTATTCGCTTATCTTGCCTCTTCTTGCTCCGTGTTGTCCTGGAGCATAAGGGCGTTTATCAAGCGCTGACTTACCTGCTAATCTTCTTTCGCCCTTTAAAGCAAGGCTGACTCCAAATCTTCTTTCAAGTTTTTCTACTGGTCCTCTATATCTTGCCATGATCTATCCTTATACTCTTCTTCTTTTTGGTGGGCGGCAGCCATTGTGTGCTAATGGGGTGATGTCTTTCAAGAAAAGCACCTTTATGCCTTCAACTGCACCTACGCTTTTTACCGCTGTTTCGCGTCCTGAACCCGGACCTTGCACCTTGATGCCTACTTCTTTAATGCCATGTTCTTTTGCTTTGCTTAAAGCATCTTCAACAGCTTGTTGGGCTGCATAAGGTGTTGATTTTTTAGAACCTTTAAAGCCAAGCCCACCAGCACTGCTCCATGCTATAGCATTGCCCATTTCATCAGTAACTGTAACCATAGTGTTGTTAAAGGTTGCACTGATATATACTATACCCTTTGCTATATTTTTTTTAGCAACTTTTTTCTTTACTATTTTTCTTTTAGCCATAATCTTTCCTTATACCACTATGATTTTGCACCGACTGTTTTGCGTTTACCCTTGCGGGTTCTTGCATTTGTCTTTGTTTTTTGTCCTCTTACAGGTAAGCCTTTTCTATGTCTTAAGCCTCTATAACTTCCTAAGTCCATCAAAGCCTTAATGTCCATAGCTACTTGCTTTCTTAAATCTCCTTCAACCATGTAAGATTCTTGAATTTCTTTACGAATAGTAGCTGCTTCATCCTCACTAAGCTCATGCACTCTTTTATCATAAGAAATGCCTGTTTT
The DNA here is from genome assembly GCF_006864455.1 of Campylobacter sp. MIT 97-5078. GTDB lineage: Bacteria > Campylobacterota > Campylobacteria > Campylobacterales > Campylobacteraceae > Campylobacter_D. The sequence continues at coordinate 46,373 of NZ_QHLK01000003.1, read as the reverse complement.
ATCAAGAATTTTTCTTGAAGTGTGTAATCCTATACCATAGATGTAGGTTAAGCCATACTCAATTCTTTTTTTCTTTGGTAAATCTACCCCAGCAATACGAGCCATACTTTATCCTTGTCTTTGTTTGTGTTTTGGATTTTCGCAAATAATGCGAATAACGCCTTTTCGGCGAACTATTTTGCACTTGTCGCACATCTTTTTCACTGATGGTCTGACTTTCATCGTGTCTCCTAAAAATGTAAATTCCACTTACACATTTGCTTCGGTTTTTTGAGTGAAACCAACTATTTTCAAAACAAGTGGTGAATTTTGAAAATACTTCTTCGCATAGCAAAAACGCTAATTTTATCTAAACTGAGCTTTAACTTCGCTTAGATTATTTATAGCGAAAAGTGATACGCCCTTTGTCAAGGCTATAGGGTGTAAGCTCTACCTTTACGCGATCTTGGGGCATAATCCTGATATAATGCATTCTCATCTTACCAGCGATATGGCACAAAATCACATGTTTATTGTCAAGCTCTACTTTAAAATTCGCATTAGGCAAAGCTTCAATAACCGTGCCATCAATCTCAATAACATCGTCTTTTGCCAATTCTTCTCCTTTCCTTTAAAATAAAAAGGCTTTATTTTAACAAATTTTTACTTTTATTTTTTTAAATTTAGAAAAATTAAGAAGAAAAATAAAATCAAATTTTGAGTGGAGCTTTTCCGCTCAAAATCTTATTGACTTAAAATAAAGAGTAAATTTTCGCTGTTTTGGTATGAGAGCATAAATTGAGAATTATTTTAAAAATGTATAGCTTGAATTTAAATTTTTGAGGTATGATGAGGAAAAATTATATAATGAAGATGGCCGGGAGAGAGGGATTTGAACCCCCGGAAGCTTGCACTTCAACGGTTTTCAAGACCGCCGCTTTCGACCACTCAGCCATCTCCCGAATTCAGCCAATGGAGGCGACACCCGGATTTGAACCGGGGATCAGAGCTTTGCAGGCTCGTGCCTTACCACTTGGCTATGTCGCCTTACATTAAAAAGTGGTGCCCGAGGCCGGACTTGAACCGGCACGGAAGAAAAATTCCGAGGGATTTTAAGTCCCTTGTGTCTACCAATTCCACCACCCGGGCAGGTGGAGCGGGAAACGAGATTCGAACTCGCGACCCCAACCTTGGCAAGGTTGTGCTCTACCCCTGAGCTATTCCCGCAATTTTTAAACATAAAAGGAAAATTCTAGCAAAAAAAGCTTAAAAATGCTTGAAATTTACTAGAAAGCGTAAGTGAAAGAAGATTGCAAAAAAAGCCTCTTGCTTGCTATAAGGGGCTTAAGAAAGCAATCTATAATTTCAGTTCAATTTACTCGCCAAAAAAGCAAAGATCTTGATTTACTTACAACGATAACGCACTAAAGCACTTAGGCTTCTATCTTCTTCGCCGACTATAGGTAAGGCATTTTCAAAAGTGCTATCAGCTTTTGCACTACTTGCACTTAAAGCTACGCTTCTAAAAATAGGCACATGAGAATTACCTGTATTTAAATCAAGACTTTCAAGTGTGCAAGCTTTTGCTGTTAAGTTCGAGTAACGCTCTTGCTCACTTAGGGCTTGTTTTAAAAGCTCTTCGCTAAGAATTTTTTCATTATTTACCAACTGTTCTTTTGAAAATTTTGCTTTTAAAGAAGGCATAGACATTGTAAAAAAGCCACTTTTGCCAGCGATTTTATCCATATCATTCAAAAGAGTATTATAACTTGCAAGCTGCTCAGCCTTAATTTCACAAGTTAAACTTGCTTCAAATCGTTGTCCTTTAGGTATTTGTAAGCCATTATTATATTCAAAAGTTGGTTCTATGCTGTATGAACCACCACGACATAATTTATCTTGAGCCACCCTATCTAAAATTTCATTAAAAGCACCAGCTATACTTGCTTTTTCATCGCTGGTGAGATTGGTTCTTGTGCTTAAAATAGCACTTGCTGAAAAACTTGGTGTTGAAGTAAAAGTATCTGGGGTAAGTTTGTTGCTTGCTTCAAGTTCATTTGTAAAAATAAAACCATTGCCACTAGAGCTTTTTGGATTTAAAAACTGGGTATTAAAAACAACACCAATAACAAAACAAACTATACATAAAAGCCCTATTCCTAATCCTTTAAAAAAACTAAGCATGACAATCCTTTTTTTCAAAAAATATCACTAATTATAGCTAAATTTTTACTACTTATGTTTTTTTGAGTAAAATTTCAAGAAAAAATTGCTAGTATTAGCCCTTTAAAATAAAGGTTAAAATGAAAGATAAAACAAGCATTATAGCTCTTCAAAATAAGCTTTTAAGCTGGTATGACAAGCACGGACGCAAAACTTTGCCTTGGAGGAATTTAGGTAAAAATAAAAACGAACTTGGTTTTGATGAGCGTTTAAGTGGCATTAATAGAGCTTATGGGGTATATATTAGTGAGATTATGTTGCAGCAAACTCAAGTTTCTAGGGTTTTAAGGGATTTTTATTTTCCTTTTTTAGAGAAATTTCCAAGCCTAAAAGCCTTAGCAAGAGCTGATGAAAGTGAGCTTTTAAAGGCTTGGCAGGGGCTTGGGTATTATAGCAGGGCTAGAAATTTAAAGCTTTGTGCCTTGCAGTGTGAGGCTGAGTTTAAAGGCATTTTACCGCGTAAAAAAGATGAGCTTTTAAGACTTAAGGGCATAGGAAGCTATACGGCTGGTGCTATTGCTTGTTTTGCTTATGATGAAGCGGTAAGCTTTGTTGACGGCAATATTAAACGCGTTTTAAGCCGAATTTTTAAGCTTGAGCAGGCAAGCTTAAAAGAGCTTGGAAACCTAGCAGAGCTTATTTTAAATAAAAACAACGCCTTTGATCATAATCAAGCCTTGCTTGATCTTGGAGCTTTAATTTGCACACCTAAAATACCAAAATGCGGACTTTGTCCCTTATATGAGCTGTGCGAGGGTAAATTTCAGCCCTTAAACTACTCAAAAAGCAAAAAAACTAAGTATGAAAAGCTCAATTTAAACGCTCTTTTCATCACCTATGAAGATAAAATTGTCTTAGAAAAAAGCAAAACAAAGCTTTATAAAGGACTTTATAATCCTATCTTAGCTCAAACAAAACCTATAAATGCCCTTTATATAGGCTCTTTTAAACATAGCTATACTAAATACAAGCTTGAAATTAAAGTCTATATTCAAAGGCTTAAAAACAAAGAAGATTATGAATTTATAGCCTTAAAAGAACTTGAACTCTTACCCCTTTCAAATTTATGTTTAAAAGCCTTAAAGCTTTTTAATCAAGCAAGGTTTTCTTAGGTAAGAGCAAGACCACAAAAAAGACTATTGCCATCATCACAGCTACATAGATAAAAAAGCTATCTTCAAGTCCATAGTTTTTAAATTGCAAAGCCACATAAGGAGCAGAACCGCCAAAAATGGCATTAGCAATAGCATAACTTAAGCCGGTTCCTAAAGCCCTTACATGCTCTGGAAAAAGTTTAGCCTTAAAAATCCCAGCCACAGAGGTGTAAAAACTTAAGATTATAAATAAGGCTGTGATAATTAAAAAGGCTAAGAAAGGGCTATGAGCTGAACTTTTTAAAAGCATGAAAAGTGGATAAATGCCAAAAAATGCCAAAAAGGCAAAGATAAGTAAAGAAGTTTTATGTCCTATCTTATCGCCAATTAAGCCAAATACAGGCTGGATAATCATAAGTATAAATAAAGCATAAAGCATAATATCATTAGACAAGCTTTTATCAAAATGAGCTGAGTTAATCATAAAAGTTTTCGTATAAGTTGTAATGGTATAAAATGCTAGCGAGCCTCCTGCTGTAATGCCTAATATGATTAAAAAAGGTTTGTAAGATTGAAACAAAGCTTTAAAACTGCCCCTGTCTTCATGTTTGTGAAGTTCAGTAGCACTTTCACTCATCACAGAGCGGACAAATAAAGAACCAAGTGCCAAAAGCCCACCTATAGCAAATAAAATTCTCCAAGCATACCCATGCATTTCATCTTCAGTAAAAAACAAAAGCATAATGCTAATACTTGCTACTGCTAAAAGTTGTCCACCTACAAGTGTTACATACTGAAAAGATGAGTAAAAGCCTCTTTTGCCTGTTGTAGCAAGCTCTGAAAGATAAGTTGCTGCTATGCCGTATTCTCCACCTACACTTAGTCCTTGGATTAATCTTGCTATAAGAAGTAAGATGACAGCTAAATCCCCAACGCTGTCTTTACTTGGCAAGACTGCGATTAAAAATGAGCCTATAGCCATTAAAACCACCGAAAAAACCATGGAGGATTTTCGCCCTATTTTATCAGCTAAAGAGCCAAAAAGCCAACTTCCTATAGGACGCATAAAAAAGCCAGCCGCAAAGACACCAAAGACAGAAATTTGCTGGATAGTAGGATTATCTGAGCTTGAAAAATTATGAGCAAAATAAACAGCTGTAAAAGCATAAATATAAAAATCAAACCATTCAACGAGATTTCCACTGCTCGCAGCGATTATAGAACGGATTTTTTGAGCTTTACTAAGATGATGAGTATTTATGCTTTGCATTACATAATCCTTTTTTTACATTTTGCATCTTGATGGTAGCATAATTCAAATACAAAATTTATGAAAATTAGCAAATTTTAAGATGAAATAAAATAAAGTGTTACCAAAAATAAAAGCAAATGAATGAAATTTGAAAAAATCTACATAGAATTAAGCGATATTTGTGGGCTAAATTGTTCTTTTTGTCCCTCACAAAAGGGAGTGCGTGGAATGATGAGTGTAAAAGACTTTGAGCATCTGGCTTCAAAGCTTGCTAAAAAAGCTAGAATTTATACCTTTCATTTGCTTGGCGATCCTTTAATTTTGCCGAATTTAAAGGCTTATATTGAAAAAGCAGCTTTTTATGATATGGCTTTAGAACTTACCACAAGTGGCTTTTATCTTGATGAAAAAAAGCAAAATTTGCTTTTAACAAGTAAAAATATCAGGCAGATAAATATCTCCTTAGCTTCTTTTTTTGAGCAAAAAAAGCTTGATTTTCAAAGCTATATAAAGCCCATTTTAAAGCTTTTAAACGCTCATATACAAAATAAAAATACAAATTTTATCAATCTTAGACTTTGGAATTTAGATCAAAATTTTTGCTCACCTGAACAAAACAAAGAAATTTATGAGTTTTTAGAACAAAACTTTGAGCTTAAACTTGATTTAAACACACAAAAAAACCGCCTTGCGAGCAAGATATTTTTACACCTTGATAAACGTTTTGAGTGGGCAAGCTTAGAAAATAAAAACTCACACGCTCAAGGCTCTTGCCATGCACTCACTAAGCAACTTGGAGTTTTAAGTAATGGCAAATTAGTGCCATGTTGCATGGATACAAAGGCAGAGCTTAGCCTTGGATCGCTCTTTGAATGCTCACTTGATGAGCTTTTAAACACTCAAAGGGCGATAAAGATGAAAGAAGGGTTTAAAAAGGGCATTTTAGTAGAAAAACTTTGTCAAAAATGTGAATTTTATCAAATAAAAGTAAAATCCTAATTTCACGCACCAAATTCTTTTTCAAAACGAAGCAAAATTTTTCTCACAGCTAAACTTGCCAAAGTCAAGCCAAAGCATGCCGTAACACCCATAAAAGAACCCAAATCCTTACAAAGTGGTTTTTCATCAGAATACACCACATCAAAATCCCCCTTTAAGCCTGTCTTTTTGAGCTCATAGCGGAATTTTTTTGCCAAAGCATCGCCGTGTGTTTTGTATAAAGGTGCAACTTTGATACGCGTTGGATCAAGCTTTCTAGCCCCTCCTGTTGCAGAGATAAAAATTTGCTTTTTCATATCAACACTATTTGCCAAGGCAACCTTTGCTGGTATATCATCAATAGCATCAATGATAAGATCAAACTCGCCTAAATCAAAGTCCTTTAAAAAAGCCTCATCAACCCTTGCAACTATACCCCTAGCCTTGTAAATTCGCTCAAAAACCTTTGCTTTTTCTTCGCCTAAATGCTCGCTGTGAAGCTGGCGGTTTAAATTTGTTTCTTCAAAGCTATCTGCATCAACAAAAGTAAAATACTTAAAACCTGTGCGAAACAAAGCATCAACGCACATTCCACCAACGCCCCCAAGTCCAAAAATAAGCACCTTTTGCTTACTAAAAAAAGCGACCTCATCTTCACCAAAAAGCCATTTTACCCTTGTATATCTTTCTTGCATTTTACTCCTTTATCCATTTTTCCAGTGTTTGAATTTGATTATAAGCGGTAAGGTCAAGCATTATAGGTGTTATGGTTGCATAACCTTTCATTAAAAGGCTTATATCTGAGTTTTCTTGTGGCTCATAATCAAGCCCAGTTGCAGCTAACCAATAATAGCGCACCCCTCTTGGATTGGTATTTGAATACGCTTTGTAATTATACACTCTCTTGCCTGCTCTAGTGATTTTTATACCCTTAAATTCATCTTTGCTTGATGGAAAATTCACATTTAAAAATTCTTTTTTATCAAGTGGAAAGCCTTTATCAAAAATGGTTTGAATGATTTTTTTAGTGATTTTTAAAGCATTTTTAAAATCAAGCTTTGAAGCATTTTCTCCCTTTTTAAAAAACTGCGATAAAGCCAAAGCTGGAATTCCTTGCAAAACTGCTTCCATAGCTCCTGCACAAGTGCCAGAATAAGTTATATCTTCGCTAATATTTGCCCCATGATTTATCCCACTGATCACAAGATCGGGCAAACGCTTTTTGTATAAAGCATGCAAAGCTAAATAAATACAATCAGCTGGCGTGCCATCATCAAGCTTGTAAAATCTCTTGCCAACTTTAACAAATTTTAAAGGACGCGTTAGGGTTATAGAGTGCGAGCAAGCTGATTTTTCAGTAGCTGGAGCAACTATGGTGATTTTGACTTTAAATTCTTTTTTGAGCATTTTAATGAGCTTTCTCAAACCCTCACTCTCAAAACCATCATCATTTGTGATTAAAATTTCTTTCATTGTTTATCTTTCCTTAAAATTGCTTGCAATTCTAACACAGAAAAGCTAAATTTTTAAGAAAAAATATTTTTTACCTTTTATAATCAATTCTGTCTTATAATGCAAGGTTTAAAAGCTTTGATCGATATGGACTTTACTTAAAGGAAATTTGGGATAAAACAAGCAAGGACGTGTTTGTTTGCCGGGTTTATATGCACGAAGCATGGCTGTTTTTACACCTTTTAATCAAAGAAAAAATGCTCTTGCTTTAAAATGGCTTTTACAATAATGACATTTTTAAAAGATAAAATCGAAATTTCAGAATAAAAATATAATTTGTTTATTATTTTTTGTTAAATTTATGTCCTGAAACTTTTATTAAAGGATAAAAAATGAGTCTTTATGATAGAGATTACTCAAAAACACAGGAGCTTTCAAGCGGACAAAGTTCAGCTTTAAGCACCTTTATCAAACAAACTTACCAGCTTTTTGCCGCTTCACTTTTAGCTGCTAGTGCTGGAGCTTATGTTGGAATTTATGCTCTTGGTGGCATAAGCCAAATGGCATTTTGGATACTTTTTATAGTAGAAATTGGCTTGCTTTTTGGCTTAATGGCGAAAAAAAGAGAAGCTCCACTTAACCTCATCTTGCTTTTTGCTTTTACTTTTTGTTCAGGGCTTACACTTACACCTTTGCTCTCTTCAATACTAGCCTTACCAGCAGGAGCAGTGATCGTTGCACAAGCCTTTACACTCACAACAGTTGCTTTTGGAGCTTTAAGTATCTTTGCGATGAATACAAAAAAAGACTTTACCGCTATGGGAAAAATGCTTTTCATTGTGCTTATCGTTGTGGTATGTGCATCTTTGCTTAATATCTTTTTTCATAGCCCTATACTTCAGCTTGTGATTTCTAGCGTGGCTGCGATTTTGTTCTCATTTTATATACTTTATGATACACAAAATATTATTCGCGGTAACTACGAAACACCGATTGAAGGTGCAGTAGCACTGTATCTTGATTTCGTCAATCTTTTTATTGCTTTGCTTCAAATTCTAGGACTTACAAGCAATAGAGAATAAAACTTAACCTTGCAAGAACTTCTCTTGCAAGGAATTTGTTTTTTGCAAAACTTTTCTAAAAAATAATTTCTATTTTCTTTGTATTTTTCAAGCTTTTTCAAGCTTTTTTGATTATAATTTCTTTTTATAATTTTAGTTTTTTAAGGAAAAAAATGACTACGCTTTTATTTATTATCCAGTTTCTTTTGGTTTTAATCATCTGTATTGTAGTGCTTTTGCAAAAAAGCTCAAGCATAGGTTTGGGTGCGTATAGCGGCAGCAATGAAAGTTTATTTGGTGCAAAGGGACCAGCTGGCTTTTTAGCTAAATTTACCTTTATTATGGGACTTTTGCTTATCATTAACACCATAGCATTAGGTTATATCTATAACACAAAGGCAACTTCAAGCTCAATAGCTGAAAAAGCAAGCTCGCTAATCCCGCCAAGCACAGAGATTAATACAAGTGTTGCACCAGCTGCTCCAAGTGCTCCACAAGTTGAAAATAATACAAGTAATTAAACCCGGCAAGGAATGATCATGCTTAATGAAATTTATCAAAAACAAAAAACTCACTGCGAAAAGGCTTTAGAAGCTCTTAAAAAAGACTTTACCACCCTACGCACAGGCAAGGTAAATATACATATTTTAGATCATATCAGCGTGGATTATTACGGCTCAGCTACACCTTTAAACCAAGTTGCTACAGTGCTTGCAAGCGATGCTTCAACCATTACAATCACGCCTTGGGAAAAACCTATGCTTAAGAACATAGAAAGTGCTATAGCAGCAGCAAACATAGGTGTCAATCCAAACAATGACGGCGAAAGCGTAAAGCTTTTTTTTTCACCGATGACAAGAGAGCAAAGAGAAGAAAATGTCAAACAAGCTAAGGCTATGGGCGAAAAGGCTAAGGTTTCGGTGCGTAACATTAGAAAAGAAGCAAATGATGGTGTAAAAAAACTTGAAAAAGACAAGACCATAAGCGAAGATGAAGCGAAAAAAGCTTATGATGAGGTGCAAAAGCTTACTGATAACTATAGCGCAAAAATCGATGAAAGTGTAAAAAACAAAGAAAGCGAACTTTTAAAAGTATGAATTTAGAACAAATTTATAAAGATTGTGGAGCATTTTTAGAAGGACATTTTCTGCTTAGCTCTGGCAAACACTCAGGTTTTTATCTACAAAGTGCAAAAGTGCTTGAAAATCCTTTACTTGCAAACAAACTTTGTAAAGAATTAGCCGCCATTATAGAAGAATATGGGCTTAAATTTGATAGCATTTGCTCGCCTGCACTTGGTGGAATTTTAGCTGGCTATGAGCTTGCAAGAGAGTGTAAAAAACGTTTTATTTTCACAGAAAGAGTTAATTCTGTGATGACTTTAAGAAGAGGCTTTAAGGTTAAAAAAGGCGAAAAATTCATCATTTGTGAAGATATTATCACAACGGGTGGTTCAGCCCTTGAAAGTGCAAATATCATACAAAGTTTAGGCGGAGAAGTCGTAGGATTTGCAGCCTTAGCAAATCGTGGAATTTGTAAGGTTAAAAATCTTGCAAATTCCACAAGAAAAGACAATGCAAAACTTCCAGAAAACTTGCCACTTTTTGCCTTAGGAAATTTTGAATTTGAAGTCTATGACGCAACTAATTGCCTTTTGTGTAAGCAAGGAAGCACTGCCATTAAGCCCGGAAGTCGCGGAAACTAAGTCAAAAAAGCTTGATAGAAGGGGTTTGATACAAAGAAAAAATGAAAGCAAAAGCAAAGATAGCCTCAAGATTTATGCGTTTTAAGGCATTTTTGATTGATATTTTTTTGATTTATACGCCGATTTTATATATTTGTTATTTTGCTTTAGGCTCAAAACAGGCGTTTTTGGAAAATCATCTTGTTATTTTTTTGTGTTCTTTGTCTTTTGGACTTATTCAGGCTTTGTTTTTAAGTTTTAGAGCTCAAAGTCCTGGTTTAAGGGCGTATGAGCTTTATTTGATTGATTCTAAAAAAGGTAATAAACTCGGTTTTTTAAGGATTATGCTAAGGTATGTCGTGTTTTTGTTTGGCTGTGCCTTTCTTTTTGGCTTAGTGATGAGTTTTTTTAGAAAAGACGGCTTTATGCTTCATGACATTCTTACTCGAAGCTGTATAGTCAGCAAAATTTAGAAAGGTTTTATAATGAAAAGAAAAAAAATCTACAATCCAAACTCCACCGAAACACTCACCGAAAGAAAGGTATTTGACGGCAATCCTCACGGAATTTTAAATTTCACCAAAGCAAAATACACTTGGGCGTTAAAACTTTGGGATTTAATGGAGGCAAATACTTGGTTTCCAAAAGAAGTTGATACCACAAGAGACGCGCTTGATTATCGTTGCAATCTTACAGCGGCTGAAAAAAGAATGTATGATCTTGTTTGGAGTCAGCTCATCTCAATGGATAGCTTTCAAGCAAACAACCTCGCTGATAATATTAACCCTTACATCACAGCTCCAGAAATCAACGCCATCTTAACACGACAAGCTTATGAGGAAGCTAATCACTCAAAGTCTTATGCTGTAATGGTTGAAGCCATTTGTGAAAACACTGACTTAATCTATGAAATGGAAAAACACGATGAAACTTTAAGAGAAAAAAATGACTTCATAAGCTCGATTTATGAGGAGCTAGCTGGCGATGTTGATGATAATAAACTCTTGCTTGCTATGGTAGCAAATCAAATTTTAGAAGGCGTGTATTTTTACAGCGGCTTTACAGCCATTTACGCTCTAGCTAGAGCTGGCAAGATGCTAGGTTCTGCTCAAATGATTCGTTTTATCCAAAGAGATGAGATTACACATTTGCTTTTATTTCAAAATATGATCAACTCAACGCGAGCTGAACATCCTAATCTTTTCAATAAAGAAAATGTGGATAAAATTTATGATATGTTTGAAAAGGCTGGTAAGCTTGAGATAAAATGGGGCAAGTATATCACGCAAAATCAAATCATGGGCTTTACAGATGATATTATAGAAGAATACATTCACTATCTCATCGATCAAAGACTTGTTGCGATTAACTTAGAACGAATTTATAATGCTAAGCACCCTATAAAATGGGTTGATGACTTTTCTAAATTTAACGATCAAAGAGCGAATTTCTTTGAAGGCAAAGTTACAAATTATTCTAAAGGTAGCATTAGCTTTGATGATTTTTAAGCTTAATTTGTGCTTTTTAAGGAATAAATTTTGAAAGAAAACAAGATCAATCTAGCCTTACTCTGCGATTTTTATGAATTTACTATGAGTAATGGCTATTTTAAGAGTGCTGATGCGGATACGATTTGTTATTTTGATGTCTTTTTCCGCAAAGTTCCAGATAAAGGCGGTTTTGTCATAGTCGCTGGTTTAGAACAAATCATCACTTATATACAAAATTTACATTTTGATGAAGAGGATATAAATTTTTTAAGGGAGCAAAAGCTTTTTGATGAAACTTTTTTAAGCTTTTTAAAAAAGTTTCGCTTTAGCGGAGATATTAACGCACTTGAAGAAGGACTGATCGCTTTTCCTTATGAGCCAATTTTAAGCGTCAAAGCTAGGGCTTGTGAGGCTCAACTTTTAGAAACTTTTATACTCTTAACACTTAACCACCAAAGCCTTATTGCTACTAAAGCAAGCAGAATTGTAAGAGCAGCTAATGGCAGGGCTGTTTTGGAATTTGGCTCAAGGCGCGCTCAAGGCATTGACGCAGCACTTAGCGGGGCAAGGGCAGCGTTTATAGGAGGATGTAAAGCCACCGCTTGCACGCTTGCAGGAAAGCTTTTTGGCATACCCGTGACTGGAACTATGGCTCATTCTTGGGTGCAAATGTTTGAAGATGAGTATGAAGCGTTTAAACGTTATTGTGAGCTATATCCGCAAAATGCGGTGCTTTTAGTGGATACTTATGAGAGTATTCAAGGGATCAAAAATGCTATAAAAGCCTTTAAAACAGTGTTTAAAGAAGATAAAAATGTGAATTTGGGCATAAGGCTTGATTCTGGGGATTTGTGCAAATTAAGCCAAAAGGCAAGGATTATGCTTGATGAAGCAGGTTTAAAACACTGCAAAATCCTTGTTAGCGGCAATTTAGACGAATACAAAATCAAAAGTTTGCTTGAAAAAGGAGCGAAAATTGATGCCTTTGGAGTGGGCGAAAAACTCATCACTGCTAAAAGCGAACCCGTTTTAGGCTGTGTATATAAGCTTGTTGCTACTCAAAAAGCACACCAGATCACACCAAAAATCAAGATCAGCGAAAACAGCGAAAAGATCACAAACCCAGCTCCTAAAAAGCTCTACCGCTTTTATGATAAAAGCTCACACAAAGCTCTTTATGATAAACTTTATCTTGAAAATGAGCTTGTAAGCACAAGAGCAAATACTACAATACAAGCCTTACAAATACCTATCTTTCAAAAAGGCAAACTCGTATATAAGAAAAAAAGCTTACACGAAATCGCTAAATTCAGCCAAGAAGCCCTTTCGCACTTTAATGATAAAATTACAAAACTTGAAAACCCAAGCAAATTTAAACTCTTGCTTTCATTAAAACTAAGCAAATTAAAAGACGAATTACTGCAAATAAGGAAAAGAAAATGACATTTTTCGAGCAAAAACGTTGCAAAAGCATGGCAGAAGAAATCGCTGAAAAAATCTTTATCAACGAAGCCTTATTTAATACCTTTTGTTCCGTGCCAAGAGAACCTTTCTCACCTTTAAAAGCCCATGCCTACAGCCTCAATGCCCTGCCAATGATGGGCAATCAATGGATAAGCTCGCCTTTAACCGTGGCGAAAATGACTATGGCTCTTGAGCTTAAAGATGTTGATAATGTGCTTGAAATAGGTTGTGGTTCTGGGTATCAAGCCGCGATTTTAAGCAAGATCGTGCGTCGTGTTTTTAGTGTAGAACGTATAGAAAATCTCGTAGAAAGTGCTAAAAAAACCTTTAGCACGCTTGGATTACACAACATACTTGTTTTGCACGCAGATGGACAAGCTGGTTGGAATCGCTACGCACCTTATGATCGCATACTTTTTTCAGCTTACGCACAAAGCATTCCAGATGCAATTTTTGAGCAACTCAATGATGGAGGTATGCTTGTAGCACCTATGCTTATGAGTAATAAACAATTCATCACAAGATTTTACAAAAAAGACGGCGAAATTCGCAAAGAAGTATTAGAAGAATGTCTTTTTGTGCCAGTGCTTGACGGCAAAGAATAAAACCTTACTCATTCATTTTATAATTTCAAAAAAAGGAAATTTATGGCATATACGATCAAAGATATAGGAAAACTTAATGAAATGGGTAGTTTTAGCTCAGTATATGCGTGAAACAGATATGAGTAATGAAAAAGAACAAGAATTAGTATTTTAAAAAATACTCTTGAATTTTTTTCGTATCTTTTGTTTTTGTTAAAGCAAGCATTAAAAGCACTCTTGCTTTTTGAGGGTTTAAATCCCCAGCACTAATAAAGCCAAAAGCCTTATCTTCATCACTCACTGCCACCAAACCAGCGCTTATACGCGAGCTTACGGCTACGATAAGTCCTTGTTTAAGAAGTTCTTTAAGTATATTTTTTTGATCTTTATGTATATTTCCAGCCCCACTTCCAGCGATGATCAAAGCTTTTGTGCCATTTTCAAACAAAGCTCTTGCAGCGACTGCGTTGCCATCATTTGAATAAGTATAAAGTATATCTACTTTTGGTAAGCTTGAAAGCTTGCTGACATCAAAAGGGGTATTTTTGCCACAAGCTTTACAAATACTATTATAAAAAGTTGCCTTACCATCTACTATATAACCCAAATCCCCAAAATCTGGCGAAGAAAAAGCATCAACATTTAAAGTATGCGTTTTTACCACTCCTCTTGCACCTTGAATTTTATCATTCATTGCTATCATTACGCCCTTACCTTTGGCATTCTTATCAGCTGCTAAGGCTACAGCATTGTAAAGGTTTTTAGGACCATCTGCACTTATAGCTGTTGAAGGACGCATGGCTCCTACTAAAACCACAGGCTTATCGCTTTTAATCACAAGGCTTAAAAAATACGCTGTTTCTTCCATAGTATCAGTGCCATGAGTGATCACCACTCCATCAATATCAGTTAAAAAAAGTTCATTGATCTTATGAGAAAGTGTAAGCCAAATGGTATCATTCATATCACAGCTATTAATATTTGCGATTTGATTACTTGAAATATCGGCTAAATTTACAAGCTCTGGTATTGCTTTAATAAGAGCTTCAACTCCCACAACACCAGCTGTGTAACCTGTGGTTACTACCGAACTATCAATAGCCCCAGCGATCGTTCCTCCTGTAGCTAAAATAGCTACTTTAGGTTTTACTTGCATACTTACTCCTTACTTAACACTTGAGTTTGCACGATTATAACACAAGATGATGATTTTAAGAGCAACAAGGACGAATTTGCCCTTGTTTTAAAGGAGTTTAAAATATTTCTTGCTTATACAAGTAAGAAAAGTGTAAAAATTGCTTTAATTATCCTTATTAATGAGAGTTTATACCCTTTGTGCTGATCATCTCCTTTTCATTAGGACACTTTATGGTTCATATCCTTGTATTTTTGATTCTATATCTTCTTTTGCTTCATCATCAGAAACTAGATTATTATATTCTTTATATTTTGATACTACCTTATCAGCAAGCTTTAAAAAAACGAAAAAATGAATTTTCCCCTTGACAGATACCAAGTATCATGCCTTATAATTTTATATGCAAAATCTATATATTTAGCAAAAAATGTAAAAATTATAAGGCTAAAAAATTTGCAATAATATTGAAGGTCAAAAAGGAATAAAAATACAAAACAATCGTAGAGCGTTTTTAAAAACCGGCCTTAAAGCTGGGGCGGTTTTAGGTTTTGGTGGGCTTTTAAGCCAGCTTAATGCGGTTCAAAGCTTAAATACGACTTCACCACAAGGAGAAAAAATGATCACTTTAAACAATGGCATAAGAATGCCTCTTTTAGGACTTGGCACTTATGGGCTTAATGCAGCCGAGTGCGTAAATATAACAAGAGAGGCAGCCAAGCTAGGGTATCGCTTGTTTGATACAGCACAAATGTATGGTAATGAAAATGAGCTTGCTCAGGGTTTGCGTGAAAGTGGAGTGCCTAGAAATGAGCTTTTTATCACCACTAAGCTTTCAAGTGGCATGGATTATGAAAGAACTAAAAGGCACATAGAGCAGACTTTAAAGGATATGAAGTTAGAATACCTTGATCTGCTTTTGCTACACAGCAGTTTTAGTCAAAGAATTGCTATGTATAAGGCTATGGAGGAGTTTTACGAGCAAGGACGGATCAAGGCTCTTGGGATTTCAAATTTTAGAGAACAAGTTTATCTTGATTTTATCAAAACTTGCAAGATAGTCCCAGCTGTCAATCAAATGGAAACTCATGTATTCTTACAACACAGAGCCTATCAAGAACTTATGCAAAAAAATGGCAATTGCAAGCTTGAATCTTGGAGTCCTTTTGTATCTGGAAGAAATGGCATTTTTAATAACAAAGTGCTAAAGCAAATCGCCTCAAAACACAACAAAAGTATAGCTCAAGTAGTGTTAAGATGGTTAGTGCAAAGAGAAGTTATAGTCATTCCAAAAGCCTCAAAAATAGAACATCTTAAAGAAAACATTAGTATCTTTGATTTTGAACTTGATAGCACAGATTTAGCTCAAATTACCAAGCTTGATACAGGCAAAAGCTCGGTGAATTGGTGGTAAGTTCAAAAAAAAGCTAAAAGCAAAAATGAGCTTAAAACAGCTAAAAAGCTCTTGCTTAAAAGGAAAACATCATGGCTTATACTATCATAGAGGTTGAAAGACAAACAGGCGTGCCCTCAACTACGCTTAAATTTTGGATCAAAAAGGGGCTTTTTCCAAATTTAGAACGCGATAAAAACAACGTGCGTTATTTTAGTAAAAGCGATGTTGAATGGGTGAAGTGGATAGAGTATTTTCGCTTTACTAAGATGCCAATTAAACGCATTAAACATTATATAGAGCTTTATTATAAGGGCGATAGTACCTTTGAAGAACGCAAGCAGATGATTGAGGATCAAAAGGAATTTATCATCAAAGATATGGCTCAAACTAAGTTTATACTTGAAAAAATTGATGAAAAGCTTAAAATTTATGAAGAAACAAGTGGGAATTTATTTTGTGAGAAAAAAGTTGGCAACAAGATCAAGAAGCTCCCTCCCTTTGAGCTTGGCAACAAAACAAAAAGCTAAAGATAAAATGTTTTGCTTACTAAAAGAGCTTAAAACATTCAAGGAAAAAAACACTAAGCTTAAAAGTGTTTCAAACTGCGTTTTTGCACGTTATAAATAAAATGATAGCTATGTTTTGTGTTAATATAAAAAATAGCATATTAGCACAAAGGAGAAAGCAATGCAAAGCAATGAATTTAATGAAACTCAAAAAGATGAGATAGATGATATGTGTTTAAGCGAAATCGTGCTTGAACACCTCATAGAAGAAGGTTTACTGCTCTTGCAAGTGATGCTTAAGAAGCATTTGAACTTGCCAAAAAAAGGAATTTGATCTTTATATTTTTGATGTTAAGGCGCCTATGGGCGATGGTTTTTCTTTGCTTAAGGATTTAAGGGCTTTGGGTAAGAGGATGCCAGCGATTTTTTTAACTTCTTTCAATTCAGTAGATGATGAAAAAAGGCTTTGAAAGTGGTTGTGATGATTATGTGAAAAAGCCTTTTAGTCTAAGTGTATTGAAAAAAACATATCATTGATTTAGTTATTTTTCACAAAGGCAAAAAGCTTGCAAGTGTTGGATAAAGCTTAATTTACTTGAAACTTAGCGATAAATTCCCTCAATGCCTCAAGCTTTGCTTCATCAATATTTTCACCTTTTTCTTTAAGAATGCTAAGCCTTATATTTTCAAGCATAGCTTCTTTTAAGGCTTCTATATCAGGTGCTTTTGGGTTAAAATCAACTTTGCCTTGCTTTAAATCCTCAACACTATAGATAGGGATAATACCCTTTAAAGTACTAAAGCGTGTTTTTTGCTCCTCGCTTGTGCGGATAAAAACGACAGGAATTGCTAAGGCTGTAGCTGGTAAAGCACAATGTAAAGCCGAAGTGATGATGAGCTTTGCTTCATTTTCATAACGTTTAAGTAAGTCTTGTGTGAGCTTAAAACAATGCTCTTCGCTAGAGTCGACAAGCTCAACCCATTGTTGTTCGATAAATTCGCCACTTTCTTGCAAATTTTTTGGCACATAAGCAAGTAGTTTTTTATCAAAACCCACAAAAAAGACTTTTGTTTGCGTAGCTTTAGGCTCTCGTTTTGGCAAGATGCTGGTTAAACATCTTGAAAAATACGCTTTTAGCCCAAGATTTTGTAAGAATTCAAGCGTAAAAGCATCTCTACAGCCTATTTCTTTATTTTCAAAATAATGAGGAAAATGAGCAATGAAGTATTTTAAAAAATTTTGTGTCTCTTGCGTAAAATGTGTGCCTATAAAAACGCTTGTTAAATTTGCATTTGGTAAGAAGTCAAAACCTTGTGCAAACCAACCCTGCATAAGCACAACCCCCCCCCCCCACCCCTGTTGAAGATAAAAGCTTAGAGTATTCCTATCAAAGTGCTTAAAATTTGCATTTTTAAAGCCTTGTGTTACCGCTTTTTGCGTGGCTATGCTTTGGATATAATCGCCTAAATTTCTTGAGTTATAAACACCATGACTTGCGTAGTGAAAGATTATAAAGGGCTGATTTTCTTCTAAAGTCTTTGTAGAGTTGCTTTCAAAGATCCTTTCATATCGGTATAAGGATTTTTTCATTTCGCCAAATTTAACTTCTTCTTTAAAAGTCTCAAAACTTTCTCTTAAAGTTTTTACTCGATTTTTAAGCCTTTTTTGTCGTTTCTTTCTTAAAAATCTATTGATTTTATCCTTGCTTTCTTTGATAAAATTTATCACTTTAAAGCCTCCTCTTTTTTACTGACAACCTTCACATTCTATGCTACGATCAGCTACATTTACTTTTTCGCTGTCTGGACTTTCGCTTCTTAAGTAATAAGTTGATTTTACCCCAAGTTCATGAGCAAGAGTGTAAATTTCGTTAAGATAGCCTCCACTTGCCTTATCCAAGCTCATAAAGATATTTAAACTTTGTCCTTGATCAATCCATTTACCACGCACAGCTGCAGCTTTAACCAAGAGTTTTTGATCGATTTCATAAGCTGAAATATAGTATTGCCAAGTATCAAGGCTTAAATTTGGCACCACAACAGGAATCATTCCGCTTAAGTTTTGCTCAAACCATTTCCTTTTGTATATAGGCTCTATAGTTTGGGTAGTGCCTACAAGTATAGATATGCTTGAAGTTGGTGCGATCGCCATTAAATAGCCATTTCTCATACCATCTTTTTTAACCTTTTCCTTAAGCTTATCCCAATCACATTCGCTTTGATTAAAAAGCCCTTCTCTTAAAGTGAGTGCTTTAGCTTTATCGCTTGCTGTGTCAATTGGGAAAATCCCCCTACTCCAGCTGCTGCCTTTAAAGTCTGGATACGCTCCTTTTTCAAGAGCTAAATTTGAGCTTGCTTGTATGGCTTCAAAACTAATCATCTCCATAATCTTGTCAATCTTTTCAAAATGTTCTTCACTGCCCCAGTGAATTTGTGCTTCAGCAAGCATTTGTGCTTCTCCCATTACGCCAAGTCCTATAGAGCGGGATTTTAAATTCGTATCTTTTACTTTAGCGTGTGGATAAAAATTAAGATCGATAACATTATCAAGCATTCGAACAGCTGTTGGAACTACTCTTTGGATATCTTCTTTTTTGTAGATTTTACTTAAATTTATGCTTGCTAGATTGCAAACAGCAGTTTTGCCGTCATTTTTGAATTTTTCAACTATATAGACTTTTTTACCACCCATATAATCAAGAGTAGAAACTTTTTTCGCAAGTTTGGTGATACCTCCGTCGATCTTGACTTCTTCATTTTCATCTAGGTGAAGTTCGCTTTTATCATCAAATACGATTTTAATTTGATAATAATTTGGCTGGGTATTTTGAAAAATTTCCGTGCATAAATTTGAGCTTCTGATAATGCCAGTATGTGAATTTGGATTAGTGCGATTTGCTGTGTCTTTGAAGCATAAAAATGGCATACCACTTTCAAAATAATTGAGCAATATCTTTTTCCAAAGCTCTTTTGCATCGACGATTTCTTTGCTTATGCTTGTGTCTTTTTCGTATTCTTCATAACGTTTTTCAAACTCAACCCCATAGAGTTCGCACAAATCAGGCGTATCGGCTGGATCAAATAGAGTCCATTTATCATTAGCTTTTATTCTTTTCATAAACAAATCATTGATCCACAAAGCTGGAAAAAGCTCATGAGCCCTTCTTCTTTCTTCACCAGAATTTTTACGCAAATCAATAAAATCGTTAATATCCATATGCCAAGTTTCTATATATACAGCAATGGCTCCTTTTCTTGTGCCAAGTTGATCTACAGCCACAGCTATATCATTAGTGATTTTTAAAAAAGGTATAATACCCCCTGCAGCGTTTTTGTGCCCATCTATGCTTCCGCCCATAGCACGCACTTTACTCCAATCCCAGCCTATACCACCACCAAATTTAGAAAGCAATGCCATTTCTTTATAACTATCAAAAATACCTTCTATATTATCAGGTGCACTTCCTATGTAACAAGAGCTGAGTTGATGCCTTGTGGTGCGAGCATTTGAAAGGGTTGGAGTAGCTAGCATAACTTCAAATTTAGAGATTAAATCATAAAATTTCTTTGCCCATTCTTGGGGATTGAACTCATTTTGAGCTAAAAACATTGCTATACCCATAAACATATGCTGAGGTAGTTCTATAGGTTCGCCTTTGCCGTCTTTTATCAAATAGCGATCATAAAGGGTTTTTATACCAAGATAAGTAAATTGCATATCTCGTTCTGGCTTGATATACTCATTTAAATCGTCCAAATCGTATTTTTCTTTGAGTCCAAGTAAAATGCGCCCAGTCGCTTCACCTTTTTCAAAGTATTCACGCAAGTGATTGTAGCGGTTAATTCCACTTACTTTTTTATACAAGCTATACAAAAACAAACGAGCTGCAACAAAGCTATAATTAGGACAATCCACATCTATCTTTTCAACTGCTGTTTTAATCAAGGTTTTTTGAATTTCATCTGTGCTTATACCATCTCGAAACTGAATTTTTGCATCAAGTTCAAGCTCGCTGACATTGACTCCATCAAGTCCTTTTACCGCATCACCAGTGCATTTTTTGATCTTTGAGATGTCAAGTTCTTCTGTGCGTCCGTTTCTTTTAATTACCTTCATAGCTAAACCTTTCTTTGTTTTAATTTATTTTTCATCAAAAACGCGTTTTAAGATAGCTTCAACATTTTTTGTATAATAGCTATAATCAAAACAAGCCCGAATGCTTAATTCGTCAAGCTTTTGTCTTAGCTCTTCATCTTCAAGCAAGCTTTGCAAAAACAAGCTCTCGCCGTTTTCATTTAAAGCACTTTTACCATTTTGCAAGTCCTGCCACACTTTCATGGCATTTCTTTGCACGATTTTATAAGCAGCTTCTCTGCTCATGCCCTTAAATGGAAGCTCTAAAAGCACGCGTTGAGAAAAGACAAGTCCACCTGTGAGATTGAGATTTTTCATCATATTCTCTGGATATACGAGTAAATTTTTGATTAAATCACTTAGGCGAATAAGCATAAAATCAGTTGTGATAAAGGCATCTGGCAAGATAAATCGCTCTACACTTGAATGGCTAATATCTCTTTCATGCCATAAAGCTACATTTTCTAAGGCTGGAGTAACAAAAGAGCGAATAACTCTACAAAGTCCAGTAATATTCTCACTTAAAACTGGATTTCTTTTGTGAGGCATGGCTGAACTACCTTTTTGTCCTTTAGAGAAAAACTCTTCAGCCTCATAGACTTCTGTTCTTTGCAAGTGCCTTATATTTATAGCGATTTTTTCACAACTTGCTGCTAGTATGGCTAGGGCTGAAATCACTGCAGCGTAGCGATCTCTTTGAATAATTTGATTTGAAATTGGGGCTGGTTTTAAGCCAAGTTCTTTACATACTTCTTCTTCTAGCTTGAGTGGAGCATGAGCAAAATTTCCCATTGCTCCGCTTATTTTGCCATAAGAAATCATTTCTTGAGCTTGTTCAAGCAATTTTTTTGAATGCTTTAATTCGTCATAAAATACGCCCAAACTCAAGCCAAAAGTAATAGGTTCGCCATGAATTCCATGACTTCTGCCTACCATAAGCGTAAATTTATGCTCTAAAGCCTTTGCTTTGATATTAGCTAAAAGTTCATATAAGTCCTTTAAGATAAGCTCTAGGCTTTCTTTGATCTGTAAAGCCACAGCCGTGTCGATACAATCAGAGCTTGTCATACCAAAATGTAAAAAACGACTTTCTTCGCCCAAACTCTCACTTACTGAGGTTAAGAAAGCGATAACATCATGCTTTGTTTCTTTTTCAATCTCATCAATTCTTTGTATGTTAAATTTGGCGTTTTTAATGATTTTTTCACAATCCTCATCGCTGATAAAACCAAGCTTGTTCCAAGCCTTAACTGCAGCAAGTTCAACTTTTAGCCAAGCGTTATATTTTGCATTTAAGTCCCATTTGCTCGCCATTTCTTTTCTGCTGTATCGTTCAACCATTTTCTTTGTTCCTTGAGTTATGTTATAATTTTTGAAATAAAAAATGGTATTTTAACTAAACAAAATTTTAAAAAAGGTTAAACTTGGCTTACACGAAAATTAAATTAGTAAATTTAGCTTCAAACAATGAATTACCCATATTTAGAGTGCTTATAGACACCTTAAATATCTCTATGAACGAGGCTCAAAGACTCATAGATACAAGCAAAGTCCTATGTAATGGGCAAATTATTAAGCAAAAAAATGCTCAAATTCAAGGCTTAATCGAACTTGTGAAGTATGAGAGCAAACCGCGTGGAATTAAACCTGTTTTTGAGAATGAAAATTTTGCCCTTTTTGATAAAGAAAGCGGAGTTTTAAGCCATCCAAATGGAAGGCATTGTAAGTATAGTTTGTGTGATGAAATTTGGCATTTGTGGGGTAAAAAAGCCTGTGTAGCTCACAGACTTGATAAACAAACAAGCGGACTTATACTCGTAGCGAAAAATCAATTCACAGCAAAAAAACTTAAAAAAATGTTTGAAAATAAAGAAATTCACAAAGAATACCTTGCTCTCGTGCGTGGAAAAACAGCTTTAAATTTTAGTGTCAATGCACCTTTGGCTTTAAGCAAAAAGTATGATGATATAAAAACAAGAATGCAAATTTGTCCTGTAAGCAAAGGTGGAAAAGAGACAAAAAGTGAATTTGAAAGACTTGAGTTTTTTCAAACGCACAATGTTTCTTTGCTCTTATGTAAGCCCAAAACGGGCAGACAACACCAACTTCGCTTGCATTTGTTCCATGTGAAACATAGTATCTTGGGCGAAACTCTGTATGGACTTTCAAAACCAGAGATTGAAAACATACTTGATGAAAAATTAAGCTTGCAAGAACTTCAAAAACTTTGTGGGGCAAGTAGATTGTGCCTTCATTCATATCGCTTGAAATTTCGATTTGAGAATGAGGAATTTGACTTTTATTCACAAAAAGATATAAAAACAGAGTTTTTAAATGCTTTAGCTTAAGTTTATTTTAATATATTATTATAATATTAGTTTTCAATAAAATGTTATAAATAATTTAATGAGCTAAATTTTCATATTTATAAAAATTGTGTTTGTATGTTTTTAAATTTTTACATTAAGTTTTGAGAAATTTTGTTTATTTTTAGCTTAAAAATAAAGAGCAATATGTCCTGAATCAAGTATGGAAATAATTCAAATTACAGCTCTTGTATTTAGTTTAATTGAGCTTTATGTTTTGACAAATATCAAACTCTCCTAAGCAAACAAAATACGACTTAACAGCACTCTTTTTAGCTTTATTTTATCTTTTTTGCCTTTGCTTATACAAGTCATTTCAGTGTAACTTTAGGCATTTTATACTTTTTTTGTGATGGTTATAAGAGTGAAGTTAAAAGTTAGAGAAAGAGAATAAATCAAGCTTATCTTTTTGTAAAATTGTGTTTTCAGCTTTTTTAAATATGAGTATATTATAATACTTACTATCATATTTTTGTTTATCTTTATGCGTATTGGAATTTACAATCTTCCATTTAATAATAAAATCAAGAAAAAATATCATAAAAAAAGAAAAGGATAAAGTGTCGTTTTTAACAAATAATCTTATAGAGTTTAGCGATGTATTAATGACTTTTTATGAGATTAGCTTTTTTCTCATCACGACTTATATCATATCTTATTTTAAACTTTTAAAAGAAGCAAGATATACACAGTTGGAGTATTTTTGATCAGCCTTGTATTTGCTTTTGCTTTTTTCAAATTATTTTTTTGGAGCTTTAGTTTATTTAAGCCTTATTTATATTTGGATACAAATTCTAAGAGAAAGATAAAACACAAGAAAGAAGAAAGACTTAAGGTTTAAATTTTTAAGACTTCAAAAGGCTTTGAGTATTCAAAACTCAAAGCTTCCACCAAGTTGCACTGAAAAATATCTTGGATAATTCGTCCCCGCAACCTTCGCCCTTTCAGTCGCAACAGCTACGCCCAAATCCAAAAAGCCAAAGCCCATACCAAAACTGACAATCGCTCCATTGTCTTGTCTTAAATCCTTAGAAATACCAGCCCTTGCGTCAAAAAACATGGCATGTGCATCTATACCAATACCGATTTTTTGACTTTTTTGCTTTGGCATACCTGTTGGAGTAAGCATTAGATTTTCCGTTAAATCCGCATCAGCTGCGAGGCTAAGATGATCGCTAAGATCATAAGCTAAACCAAGTCTTGCTTGAGGATAAATGGTAAGCTTGCCATTATTTTTAAAGTTAAATTGAGGCGTGTTGAGATTTTTACCCACAAGAGCGAAGGTAAAATCAGGTGTATAAGCAGGGGAGTAGCTAAAGCCAAAGTCGATACCAAAATTATTGTCGCTCCTTGCATCGCTTCCTTTGATCGTATCGATAATATCATCTTGTATATCGCCCTTCGAATCCGTAGTTAAAAGCTTTCGAGAAGTTTGAACATTGCTTAAACGCATAAATTTTACCGCTGCACCCCAACTTAATTTACCAAGCGTAGAGTCCAAAGAAAGTGCATAAGAAAGCGGTAATTCCATAACACTTAAACGTCTCAAGTGAAAATCTACATTATCACCAATATTTGTAACATTAGCAGGCAATTGCCCCGAAAATCCAGCTACAGCATAAATACTTTGCGAGTAACCCAAAGCAACATCACCTAAAGGTAAAATATCAGGAGCTTTAAAAGCCCAAGTACCTTGCATTTTTACACGAGCAAAATTTTCTTTAAGCAAGTTGTTAAAATACGAAATATTTTGAATATTGTTAAAATCGAAATTAAATGCTTCGAATAAATTTTTATGCTCAGCTTCTACACCTATGCTATAACCCATGCGTGTAGCGTCATTTGCAGAGATGAGGGCTGGATTGTAAAAGATAGCGTAAGGATTGCTTTTTAACGCTACACCAACTCCGCCCATACCCATTGCCTTGTGTCCGACTTCATTAAATTCTAAAGCCTCGAGCGAGTTTGTCGCAATAAGTGATATAAGAGCAAAACTGCATATTTTTTTCATCTCATTTTCCTTTTATACATCAAAGTGATTTCTAAATACAAAAAACTTCATTATTTTAGCTTAAATTTGCTAAAAAGAAACTCAAATTTTTGTTTCACGAGAAACTTTTTAGAACAAAAAACATCAATTTTACAATAATTAAAGCGATAAGGCAGATGACAAGAGCAAGATGATGAGAAAAATTTCCGCACAAGATCACTTTTTTTAAGCACAAACATGTAAAAACAAATAGGTATAAAAACAAAAAGCAAACTAATGAAACCTATCTTAAAGACTAAGAATTTTTGAAAAGTGTTTTTAAGCCAGCCAAGTGTTTCGCCAAGATAAAAACTTGCAAGTAAAGCCTCGCTACAAAGCAAAAGCAAAAAAGCTTGTCCTAAGATCAAAGTGCTTGGTTTTAAAAGCTCTCTTTTGAGCTTGATAAATTCTGCTTCGCTGTGGCTCTTCTTAAAAACGAGAAAAGATAAAAAAATCATAGATTAAATACCCTATCACCATGCAAGCATACAGCAGATGAGTAATTTTAACAAGAGTGTAAACATTTTTCTCTAAGATTTAATTTCAAATTTTGAACTTTATCTTAGCTTTATTTTTAGCTCTCATTCTTGATATAGGTTAAATTTTGAATTTTTCAAGTCTATCTTTTTTCATTTTTCAGCACCAAAACTATCCCTACAACACCTACAATCACAACTATAGAGATAAAAATCAATTCAGCTATATCTAAAAAAGTCATTTTGTCTTTCCTTTTAGTTTTATTTTTAAGCTAGTTTTGTTTGAATTTTAATTTGTCAAGCTACGATCCTTAAAGTCTTGCTCTTTTATATTTTTCTTTTGAAATTTGTTTTTTAAGACTTCGATCTTTGCAATTTTGCTCTTGCAAATTCTGTTTTTTCAAACTTTGTGCGTTTTGTTTTGTGCGTTTAGCTTCTTGTAAAATCGGCTTTATAGGATTTTTATTTTTTGAGTCTTCATCATTGTTTGAGCACATTTTAAGCTCTTGTTCTTTTCTTTCTTTAAGCTGCCCGCAAGCTGCTGATATGTCAAGTCCCTTGCTTTGTCTTATGGTGCAAGTTACGCCTTTGGCACTTAAAAAATCTTGAAATTTCACCGCATCATCTAGGCTCGGACGCTCATATATGCTTCCTTCGTGAGGATTAAAAAGCAGTAAATTAACCTTAGCTTTTATGCCATTTAAAAGCTTTACTAGCTCTTTGGCGTGTTCTAATTTATCATTAACGCCCTTTATCAAAAGATATTCAAACATTACCCTTTTTCGTGCATCCACTGGAAATTCACGCACAGCTTGCATGATAGAGGCTATATTATAGGCTTTATTGATAGGCATAAGCTCACTTCTTAGCTCATCATTAACCGCGTGCAAAGAAATGGCAAGCAAAACGCCCAAATTCATCTCTCCTAGCTCTTTGATCTGCTTGGCGAGTCCGCTTGTGCTAATGGTTTGTCTGCGAGGGCTGATGGCAAGCCCATCGTTTTCGCTTAAAATTTGCACAGCTTTTGAGACATTTTTAAGATTATCCAAAGGCTCACCCATGCCCATAAAAACTATATTTACCCTTCTTTCATAGGGAATATGATTATACTTTTTGATCCACAGCACTTGAGCGACTATCTCACCAGCACTAAGATTACGTTTTAAGCCGCCTTTGGCTGTGAGGCAAAAAGAACATCCTGATTTACAGCCTACTTGCGAGCTTATACATATAGTGTAACGGGTATGATGTAATCTTTTGCCCTTTTCATCAAAGGCTTCTTCTTTCATAGGCAACAAAACACTTTCTATGAAATATCCATCATTTAAGCGGAAAAGATATTTTATGCTTTTATCATTGCTTTGCTCAAATTTTACGCATTCTAAGGGCTTGAAATGGTATTTGTTTTCAAGTTCTTCTCTTAAATTTAAGGGCAGGGAACTCATCTCTTTAAAAGTATCAGCGTATTTTTGATAAATCCACTGGAAAATTTGCTTTATGCGGAATTTTTGGGGAAAATTTTGCTCTAAATCCTTACTTTGAAAATCAAGTATATTTTCTAATGTTTGCAAATTTACCCTCTTAGATATAGTTTTGTTCTTCTAAAAATGCACTCAAGCGTTTTTTACACTCAATGTGGTTTTTTAAAAAAGATTCATGAGCTTTTTCATCGCAGTAATTACTCGCACATAAAAAGCAAGCAAGTTCTATTTCATAAAATTTTGCTACACTTAAAAGAGAGAAAATTTCCATATTTTCAAGCCTTAAACCAAGTTTTAAAAACTCAGCTGCTGCTTTTTTATCCGCACAAATATAATTTGAAGAATTACTTTTCAATGTTTCTTGTGAAACAAATTCAGCCAAAGTCTTATTAGGTTCTTTTTTTTCTAGCTTTTTATCCCAGTTTATTTCACATTGTGCTGGTGAGTAAAAAGCATTTGAGAGTTTTGAAAATTCTATATTAAAAGCATGCTGACTTTGATAAATTTGCAAAAGTTCATCTTTTTCATCATATAAGCCACAAGTGCCGATAAAAACAAGCTTTAATGGCTTAAATTCTTGCAAAAGCAAAGGCAGTTTCAAACAGGGTTCCACAAGTCCTATGCCTATACTTTTTGCAAAGCTAAAATTTTCATTTCCTCCTGCACAGAGTATTAGTTCTTGCATACTTCTTCCAAGTTTTTTTAAATAGATTCTAAGCCATTGATATTTGTTTTGCTATTTTTAGCTAAAGCAACGATGAGCTTAATCATATGTCTTATATTATTCTTAAAATTTATCAACAAACTTGAATATGTTACCATTTTTCTTGCCCCATTTGGTATTATTAATGTTAAGCTGTTAAGCTTGGAATTTAAATTCATATAGCTTAATTTTTTTTCTATAGTTTTGGTTAAATTTACGCCCCATTTCTTCTCATCTATATCATGCAAAACTAGGGCAAAAACCAAAACTAGCTGTATGATCCTAGATACAATATCCTCAGTAAAAAGAAAAGTATTAACAAATAAAAGCACCATAGCTATGATAAGCACCAAAGGCATACGAAAATATAAAATGAAACATTACTCATTCCCCTTGCATGTTTTTAAGATAAACAAGGATTTAATTATAGCTATTTTCCTTTAATCTCTACATAAAATATCAAAAAATATTATAAATTAATATAAATAAAAGCAATTTTAAGATAAAATACCCCTTCATAATGATAAAAGCAAAGAAACATTTTGGACAAAATTTTTTAAAAGATCAAAGTGCCTTAGAAAAAATCGCTCAAGCCATATCCAAAGAAACGCCTTTTATCGTTGAGATTGGACCTGGCTTAGGTGATTTGACGCAAAAGCTTTTAGAAATTTGCAAGGTAAAAGTTATAGAAATAGACGATGAGCTTATACCACTGCTTGAAAAGAAATTTCATAAAGAACTTGAAAATGCGGATTTAACTTTGCTGAATTTAGATGCGTGCAAGGCTTTTACGCCGAGTTTGCATAATGATGAGTATGTTTTGGTGGCGAATTTGCCTTATTATGTATCAACACATCTCATCTTACAAGCCTTAGAGGATAAAAACTGCAAGCAACTTATCGTTATGATACAAAAAGAGCTTGCTTTGAAATTCTGTGCAGATGAAGGACAAAGCGATTTTTGTGCTTTAAGTGTGCTTGCAGGGTTAATTTGCGAGCGAAAATTACTTTTTGAGCTTAAGCCAGAGAGTTTTGAACCTGTCCCAAAAGTTGATTCAGCAGTTATATCTTTAAAACGCAAAGCAAATTACGACGAGATCGTTGATATACAAGCTTTTAAGGCTTTTTTAAAGCAGTGCTTTTGTGCTCCTAGAAAACAGCTTGTAAACAATCTCAAAGCCTATAAAAAAGAGCTTTTACAAAGCTTAAATGAGCTTGGATTGAAAGAAAATATCAGAGCGAGTGAGCTAAGCGTCAAATCCTATCTTAAAATTTTTATAGACTTAAAGGATAAATGATGGACGAAGAAAATAAAAATTCCCAACAAAACGCCGAAAATAGTGATTCTAGCATTAAAAGCAATAAACGCTATAAATACAAACGCAAGAAAAAATCCCTTGCAAATTCAATCAACGCGAATGAAACAAAAAACCAAAACACTCAAAGCTCAAGCGATGAAAACGGCGAAAATCAAGCTCAAGAAGGCAAGAAAAAGAAAAAAAATCGCAATCTCCCAACTAAGCTCACCGGTAATGAGCCTTGGCAGCTTGAAATGCAAAGAGTGATAGAGGCAAACAAAGCCACACACGAAAACCGCTTAAAACCGCTTAAATTTAGCAATTCAAGCGAGCATAAGCTCAAAATCACTCCTATAGGCGGACTTGGCGAAATAGGTGGCAATATGACTGTGATAGAAACAGATAATGATGTCATTATCATTGATGTAGGCTTATCATTTCCTGATTCTGCTATGCATGGGGTGGATATTGTTATCCCTGATTTTGATTATATAAGAAAGATCAAGGACAAGGTTAAGGCTGTGATTATCACGCATGCACATGAAGATCATATCGGTGCGGTGCCGTATTTTTACAAAGAATTTGCCTTTCCTTTGTATGCTACGCCTCTAGCGCTTGGCATGATCTCAAACAAATTTGAAGAGCATGGGCTAAAGTCCCAAAGAAATCTTTTCCGTCCTGTAGAAAAGCGAAAATTATATGAAATAGGCGAATTTGAGTTAGAGTGGATACATATAACCCACTCAGTAATCGATGCTTCAGCTCTTGCCATCACTACTAAGGCTGGCACGCTTTTACATACTGGAGATTTTAAGATTGATTATACACCAATTGATAATTATCCAAGCGATTTAAACCGCATAGCATATTATGGCGATAAGGGCGTGCTTTGCTTGCTTAGCGATAGCACAAACTCATATAAAGAAGGTTCAACCAAAAGCGAAGGTTCGGTTGGCGATACCTTTGATCTGCTCTTTTCAAAAGCAAAAGGACGCGTGATTATGAGTACTTTTAGCTCAAATGTGCATAGAATTTATCAAGCCATCACTTATGGATTAAAATACGGACGCAAAGTCTGTGTGATAGGACGTTCTATGGAAAGAAATTTATATACAACTATGGAGCTAGGATACATAGAACTTGATAGAAAAATTTTCATCGACGCTGATGAGGTAAGCAAGTATAAGGATAATGAGGTTTTAATCATAACTACAGGAAGCCAAGGTGAAACCATGAGCGCCTTATATAGAATGGCAACTGATGAACATAAATTCATCAAGATCAAACCAACAGATCAAATCATCATCTCAGCTAAGGCAATACCGGGCAATGAAGGCAGCATTAATGCTGTGCTTGACTTTTTACTTAAGGCTGGCGCAAAGGTAGCTTATCAAGAATTTAGTGAAATTCATGTAAGCGGACATGCCAACATGGAAGAGCAAAAACTCATGCTTAATCTTGTCAAACCAAAATTCTTTCTACCAGTGCATGGAGAATATAATCATATCTTAAAACACAAGCAAACTGCCATAAAATGTGGAGTAGATGAAAGAAATATCTATCTTATGAACAATGGCGATCAAGTAGAGCTTTGCCAAAAATACATTAAAAGGGTTCGCACGGTAAAAACAGGTAAAGTTTTTGTCGATAATCAAATCAACAAGCAAATCGCTGATGATGTAGTTATCGATAGACAAAATCTAGCTGATAATGGCGTAGTAGTCATCATCGCTCAGGTTGAAAAGTCAAGCAAGACGCTCATTCATAAGCCAAGAGTGTTAAGCTATGGGGTAGTAGCAAACAAGCAAGATACAGCCTTTGCTAAGGAACTTGGCGGGGTGCTTTCTGTATTTTTTGCGAATTTAAAAGATGAGGTTTTAGATGATAATCGCTTCATAGAAGCTCAAATCCGCCAAGTGTTAAGAAAACATATCTTTAGAAAGCTTAAAAAATACCCGACCATAGTGCCAAGCATTTTTATGATGTAAATTGAAGTCAGCCTTGTTTTTATAAGCAAGGCTTTTTAAATCAAAACAAAGAAAAATAATGAGAATTAACCAATTTATCTCTCATAATACGACTTATTCACGCAGAAAAGCTGATGAGCTTATCAAAGCTGGGCTTGTAAAAATAGGCTCAAAAATAGCCACTTTAAGCGATCAGGTAAATGAAGAAAGTAAGATAAGCATAAAGGGCAAGCGAGTGTATAAGAAAAAGCAATTTTCTGTCATCATCTATCACAAGCCAAAGGGCGAGCTAGTAAGCAAAAAAGACGATCGAGCTAGGAGGATAATTTATCAAAGTCTGCCAAAAAGTTTTGCTTCTTGGCTTAGCGTTGGAAGGCTTGACTTTGCTAGTGAAGGCTTGCTTTTGCTTACTGATTCTCCTGTTATAGCTAATGCTTTAATGCATAGTGATTTAGAAAGAGAATATTATCTTAAAATCAAAGGACAAATCAGCCCAAAAGTCATAGAAGCCATGCAAAATGGACTTGAAGTGCAAAATGAAAAAAAAGGTGCTCACGCAAAAACTAAGATCACTTCCATGAGCTTTGCCCCATTTATAGGCTGGGAAATTTTTGGCTCAAGCGGGGGCTATACTAAGCTAAAAGTTATCATTAATGAGGGCAAAAATAGAGAATTACGTCGCTTTTTTGGACATTTTGACTTAGAGGTGATGGACCTTAAAAGAGTAGCTTTTGGCGTACTAGAACTTGGACTTTTAAAAGAGGGCAAATACCGCTATCTTACTCAAAGCGAATATGATAAATTGCGTGATTTTTTGAAAAACAAGCAGATAAGATATTAAAAAGTTTAAAAATGTTACAAAACACTTCTTTTATAAAAAATATTCAGTTAAAATCATCATTCAAAAGCATAATGTTACAAAATGTAGCTTTTTATCAAAAGTTACATTATTTTTATTAATTTCGCCTTTTATACTCCTCATAATCAAATTTTCTTACAAGTTCCAACTCACCCTTAGTATTTAAAAAGATTAAATTTGGTAATTTTACGCCATTAAAAGTCGTGTTTTTGACTATACTATAATGAGCCTGATCTAAAAAAACTACCTTATCGCCTCTATTTAAAGTCTGTTTAAAAGCATATTCACCCATCACATCACCAGCCAAACAGGTATTGCCAGCTAGAAGATAAGCAAATTCATCATTTTTAAGCTCACTTAATTGCTGCCCCTCTCTTGTAGCAAGCACTCTTGCATTTGCTAGCTTACTTGTATAAGGCATGATAATAGTATCTGGCATATGTGCTTCACTTGAAGTATCTAAAATGGCTATGTTTTTTTCATTTTCAACTATATCAATCACGCTTGCTACCAAAGTGCCTATTTCCCAGCCCACCGCTTCGCCCGGTTCTAAATACACTTGCACCCCATAAGTATCGCTAAATTTCTTACACAAATCAATAAGCCTTTGTGTATCATAACCTTGCTTTGTGATATGGTGCCCGCCTCCAAAATTGATCCATTTCATCTTTGTAATAAAGGGCTTAAACTTAGCCTCAAATTCCTTTAAAACAAGCTCTAAACTTGCTGCACTTTCTTCGCATAAAGCATGAAAATGAAGCCCACTTAGCCCACTTAAATCCGCTTTTTCCAAGTCCTTTGCTCTTATACCAAGTCTTGAAAAACGCCCACAAGGATTGTAAAGTTCTTTTGGAGCAAGACTAAACTCAAGATTGCAACGCAAGCCAAGCTCCTTTTTTGCCCCTAAGGCTTTTTGTTTAAAACGATCAAACTGAAAAAGTGAATTAAAAACTATATGTCCTGAAAGAGCGATGATCTCATCTATCTCATCATCTTTAAAGGCTGGACTATAAGTGTGAATTTCTTTATCCATATACTCTTTTGCAAACAAAGCTTCAAAAAGCCCGCTACAAGTTGCTCCGCTAAGGTATTCGCCAACTATCTTAAGCGTTCTTGAAAAAGCATAGCCCTTTAAAGCAAGCAAAATCTTTGCCCCACTTTGCTCGCCAATACTTGCTAAAAGTTCGCAGTTTTTACGTAATGCTCCTTCTTCGATCACATAAGCAGGGCTATATTCAAGCTTATCAAGATAATGTAAAATTTGCATATCAAGCCTTTTTAATTTTATTTGTGTTATTATATAATGTATTACTTATATGAAGGATAAAAATGATAGAACTTGAGTTTTTAGGACCCATTCAAAAGCCAAAATTAGAGCTTGAAATCAGCACCTTAAAAGAGCTTAAAGAATTTTTACAAAAAGATGAAGAGCTTAAAGACTGGCTTGAACTTTGTGCTATTAGTATAAATGAAAAAATCATCACTGATATTAACACCCCTTTAAAACATGGCGATAAAATCGCTCTTTTACCCCCAGTAAGTGGAGGTTAAATGTGTTTGAGCTTTGTAAGGGCAGTTTAAAAGTACCACTTTTATATACAAAATGGTATGAAGCCTATAAGGATGCAAATTTAGGAGCTTTTGTAAGCTTTTGTGGCATAGTTCGTGCTGAAGATGAGCTTGAGGGCTTAAGCTTTGATATTTGTGAAAACTTGCTTCGCTCTTGGTTTATCACTTGGCAAGAAAAGGTAGAAAAAGAGGGCGTGAAGCTGTGTTTTGCTCATTCTATAGGCGATGTAAAAGTGCATGAAAGTTCTTATTTGGCTGGAGTATTTAGCAAACAAAGAAAGCTTGGCTTAACACTTATCAATGAATTTGTAGAGGATTTTAAGGCAAATGCTCCTATTTGGAAATACGATCTTTTAAAAGGACAAAGAATTTATGCTAAAGATCGCTCAATAAAGCTTTTAGGAGCTGGTCTTTTAAGCGATAAAGGATAAAAATGCTAGAATATTTTAAAGCCTTAGAAGTGCTTAAAAAACGAATTTTACCTTATGAGAATATAGAAAAAATCGCTATAACGCAGTGTCTAGGACGCATTTTGGCTGAGGATATAAGAGCAAGGGCTGATTTTCCAGCTTTTAAAACAGCGAGCATGGACGGCTATGCATTTAAATTTAGCGAACAAAATGAGCCTTTAACAATACTTGGTAAAACCGCAGCTGGACAAATGCCTAGCTTTAAGCTTAAAAGCAAAGAATGCGTAAAAACCTTTACCGGCTCTTTGCTTTGTGAGGGAGCTGATACGCTTGTGCCGGTTGAAAATGCACGCGTTGAGGGGGATTTACTTTTTATTGAAAAACGGGTTACAAAGGGCTTTGCAGTAAGGCAAGTTGGCGAAAGCTATCGCAAGGACGAGCTGTTACTTAGCAAAGGCACAAGGCTTGATTATAGTGAATTAGCCCTTTTGGCTGAACTTGGTTTTTTTCATATCAGCGTTTTTATCAAGCCTAAAGTTGGCATTTTAAGTAGTGGCGATGAACTTAAGGATTTAGGCGAAACCTTAGAAAATCCAGCTCAAATTTATTCAAGCAACCACCTTGCCCTTGCAAACTTAGTTCAAAAATTTGGCGGCGAGCCTCTTATCTTTCCTCTTTTAAAAGATGAGGCAAAAGAAGTGAGCTTAAAGCTTAAAAACGCCCTTAAAAGCTGTGACCTCTTAATCACTACGGGCGGGGTTTCAATGGGGGATTTTGATCTTTTAAAACAAGAGCTTTTAAACTATGAAATCCTTGTTGATAAAGTCAGCATAAAACCAGGAAGGCACATTAAAATCGCTGTTTTTGAGGATAAGTTTATCCTTGCTTTACCCGGCTTTGCGTATTCGGCTATGGTAACTTTTCATCTTTTTGCAAGAATGATCTTAAATCACTGGCTTTTACAAGGCGAGCTAAAGACTATCAAAGCCTTTTTAAAGCAAGACTACACAAAAAAGTCCCCTCTTTTAGAATGTGTAGCATGTAATCTTAGCTTTGAAGAAGGCAAGGTTTATGTGGATTTAGAGGGTAAAAAAGCTGGCTCAAGTGCAATTTTAGCTAATCTTAATCACAACGCAGCCTTACTCATCGCACCCTTAGAAGCAAAGGAGCTTAAAAAAGGGGATTTGGTTAAAGTGCTTCTTTTAGGTTAGGCTTTATGATAGAAAAACAAAGTTTAGAACAGCTCAAAGCAAGGGCTGATATAGTTGATATTATCGCTCATTATGTTGAGGTAAAAAAACAAGGTGCAAGTTTTGTGTGCGTATGTCCTTTTCATGATGATAAAAGCCCGAGTATGCATATAAATTCACTTAAAGGCTTTTATCACTGCTTTGCGTGCAAGGCTGGTGGAGATGTGTTTAAATTTGTGCAAGACTTTGAGCATATAAACTTTCAAGCTGCGGTTGAAAAAGTAGCTTCCTGGAGCAATTTTGCCTTAAGTTATACACATGAAAAACAAGAAAATACCAAAAGCTTAACGCATATTTTGCCTACTTTAAACGCCTTTTACAAACAAAATTTAAGTAAAGAAAAAGCAGCTTTAAATTATCTTTATGAAAGAAAGCTTAATGATGAAGATATACGCGAATTTGAGC
The DNA here is from genome assembly GCF_006864455.1 of Campylobacter sp. MIT 97-5078. GTDB lineage: Bacteria > Campylobacterota > Campylobacteria > Campylobacterales > Campylobacteraceae > Campylobacter_D. The sequence continues at coordinate 11,128 of NZ_QHLK01000003.1, read as the reverse complement.
TTGGTTTTGCACCAAATTCAAACGAAAGTTTAAGGCTTTTGCAAAATGAAAACATAGACTTACAAGATGCTTTAGAAGCTGGGGCGATCAAATTTCATACAGAGCAAAAAAGCTACTATGCAAGCTTTATTCAAAGGATCACTTTTCCAATCTATGATCATAAAGGCTTGCTTATAGGCTTTGGAGGTAGAACCCTTGATGCAAAAAATCCGGCTAAATATGTCAATTCACCCCAAAGCAAGCTTTTTGATAAATCGCGTGTATTTTATGCTTTAAATTTAGCTAAAGATGCTATCGTCAAAAGCAAAGAAATGGTTATTTGTGAGGGCTATATGGACGCTATTGCTTTCCATAAGGCTGGAGTTAAAAACGCTGTAGCTGTGCTTGGCACAGCCTTAAGTGAAAATCATTTACCCTTAATCAAACGTTTTGAAGCTAAAGTCATTTTGTGTTTTGATAGCGATGAAGCTGGGCTAAAAGCTGCTATTCGCTCAGCCTTGCTTTTAAGCACACACAAGATAGATGGCAAAGTCATCATACTTCAAGGTGGAAAGGACCCAGCAGACTTAGTTGCAAATGGCGATAAGGCTAAGCTTATAGAACTTCTTGAAGCTGGCGTTGAACTTGGCGAGTTTTATATCAAAGAGCTGATTAACACACATAGTTTAAGCTCAGCTCTTGATAAACAACTTGCCTTAGAAGCAGTGCAAAAATATTGCTTTGAGCTTGAGCCTTTAATCGCTCAAAGTTATGAACCTTTGGTTGCACGGCTTCTTGGTGTAAAAGAAGAATTTATCAAACTGAGCAAAACAAGAAAACAGCCTAGATTTCAAAATGAAGCAAATTTTGCAAAAGTAAGCAATTCTGGCTTACAAATAAATATCGCCGAACTTGAAATATGCAAATTTTTGTTTGAAAACCCAGAGTTTCACAGCCTTTTTTATGAGATCAGCAATGAAAGGTATTTTAAACATCAAGCCACTTTAAAAGCTATTTTGGCTCAAAAAGGCATAGAAGAAGCAAGCATTAGAGAACTTTTAGAGCTGAATTTAAAAGGCTTAAATGATAAAACTGAGTTTTTATGTAGTATATATAAACTGCATTTTAGTGTGTTAAACGCAAGCAAAACGCTCAGTCAAAAAGTAGCTCTTATAAAACAAATTTTAGCCTTTATTGATAGGGATTTGCTTAAAATCAAAAAGCGATTAGAACTAGGTTTTGATCCTTTTTTAGAAGATTTACTGCATTTTTTAAATCAAGAACAAGATGAAAACGAGCTTATTTTTATACTTAAAAATTTACAACACTTTTCTAAGTTCAATAAAGATGAGAATTTGCTTAAAGCCATTGAAGCAAAAATTTCTAAACACGAAGTTCAAGTATTTTAAACTCATCATTCTCTCATTCTCAAGCCTTTGATAAAAGCCTTTGCTTAAATTTTATTCAAGTTTACTTAAATTCTCAAGTTTTTTGTATTAGCTTGAGTATTCTTGCTTTAAACGCATTTGTTCAAGAGTGCTTACAAAGGTTTTTATCTTTAAAGTGCGTAATTAAGCTTTTCATTCTCATTTGCATCAGCACCTATCCAGTAAAAAATTTGCATAATCATTGACATTTTCATGCAAACGAGCAAAATTTTCATCGCTTAAATTTGTTGAAATTTGATCAAATCACTTCGCCTTTATCTTTGAGCTGAATCTGTGTAGAGTGAGTTATTTGCACTTTTTATCCTTGAAAATATAATTTTTTGCTATAATTAGGATTTTTATACATTCTATATCGTTTAAAAAAATACTAAAGATCAAAAAGGGATAAAGTTATGAAAGCACTGGCACTTTTTAGCGGTGGGCTTGATTCTATGCTTGCGATGAAGCTTATCACAGATCAAGGCATAGAAGTAAAAGCTTTAAATATTAATATAGGCTTTGGTTCAAGGTCTGATAAAAGCGAGGATATGAAAAGACGTGCAGCTTTGGTTGGAGCTGATTTTGAGATGATTGATGTAAGAAATGCTTATCTTCAAAAGGTGCTTTTTAACCCACAATATGGCTATGGCAAGCATTTTAATCCCTGTATTGATTGTCATGCTTTTATGTTTAAAACCGCTCTTTCTATGCTTGAGGCTGAAAGGGCTGATTTCATCATCACTGGAGAGGTTCTAGGACAACGCCCTATGAGTCAAAGATCTGATGCTATGGCTAAGGTTAAACGTCTTGCAGATGATGAAGAGGATTTGATCTTGCGTCCTATGTGTGCAAAAAATTTGCCTGAGACAAAGCCTGAACGTCTTGGCTGGGTAGATAGAAGCAAGCTTGAGGGCATAAGTGGCAGAAGCAGAAAAAGACAACTTGAACTTGCCGATAAATTTGGCTTAAAAGACTTTGAAAGTCCTGGTGGAGGCTGTTTGCTTACACTTGAAAGCTTTGCAAGAAAGATCAAAGACTTTAAGAAATTTGATCAAAATATGCAAGTAAATGATGCTCAGCTTTTAAAATACGGCAGGCATTTACGCTTGCCAAATGGAGCAAAAATGATAGTAGGGCGAAATGAACTAGAAAACCAACTTTTAAGAGGATTAAAAACGGATAAATACGAAGAAATAAAGCTTGGCGAGATTGTTGGGGCGTATTCTTTAGTGGATCAAAATATCAGCAAAGAAGACTTAAATTTAGCCCTAAAAATAGCTCTAAGTTATGCTAAAACAGAGCCAAATAAAAGTTATGAATTAGGCTTTAAAGATGAGCTTTTTACTCAAAGTCCTTTTGAAAACAAAGAGTATTTGAACGAATTTTTTGTAAGTTAGGAAAGAAAACTTTTTAATCTTGCTTGGAATTCGATGATATTTTTAAAAATTAAAGCTTTTAAAAACTTTTATCTTTTTTTAAGCTTAAATCAAAGCTCGTTAAGCACCCCATCTTTAAGCTCAAAAAAATCATCGCATAAGGCGTTAAGTATATTTTGATCGTGGCTTATACATAAAAGTGTGAGTTTAAATTCAGCTTGTAAGACTTGTAAGAGCTTGATAATTTTTACTTGTAAGAGTACATCAAGATTACTTAGGGCTTCATCAAGGATTAAAAGACGTGGTTTTGTAATTAAAGCTCTTGCTAGGGCTATTCTTTGGAGTTCTCCTCCGCTAAAATAAGGCAGTTTTTTATCAAGTTCGCTTAAATTTAAAGCTTTTGCTAGCTTTTGGAGTTCTTGTTCTTGGCTTTGTTTATCAATACCTAAATTCCATAAAGGCTCAAGTATAGCCTCCTTTGCACTAAAGTTTGGATTTAATGTGGCTGGCGGGTTTTGAAAGATTATGCCTAAGCTTTTTTTGTATTCTATTTTTTGAGTGAAAAGATCAAAGCCGTTTAAACTTAAACTTGCATTTTTAGCCTTTTCAAGCCCAAGCAAAACGCGTATAAGTGAGCTTTTCCCGCTTCCATTTTTGCCTACTATACCTAAATTTACGCCCTCATATAGCTTTAAATCAAGCTTATTAAGCACATTTTTAGGCTTTTGACGTGAAAAAAATCCACCTTGTTTATAAGAAAGATTGATATTTTTTGCTTGAAGCAAGAGTTTATTTTTGTGTTTATGCTTAAAAGTGCTATTTTGTTCTAAAAGATGAAAGGCTTCTAAAAAAGCTTTAGTTTTTTCGTGTTTGCTTTGGGTAAAAATGTATTGAGCATTTCCTTGATCTATAATTTGTCCTTGATCTAAGATGATGATTTTATCAGCATTTTGAGTAAGTTTTAAGCTGTGTGTAATAAGCAAAAAAGCAAAATGAAATTTGGCTTTAAGCTTAAAGATAAGCTCAAAAAGTTCTTTTTCTCCACTTGAATCCAAATCACTACTTGCCTCATCAGCAATAAGCAAATTTAAAGGTGCACAGAGTGCAAGAGCGATCATCACTCTTTGAAGCATACCTCCGCTAAGCTCGAAAGGATAAGCATTTAACACTTTTTCATCAAGCCCAACTTCAGCTAAAAGTCTTTTGTATTCTTTTTCATTTGGTTTTAAATTTTTAGCCAAAAAAGTTTCTTTAAAATGAAAACCTATGCTAAAAACATTGTCAAAACAAGAAGCAGGATTTTGCAAGATTGCACCAAATCGTGCTTTTTCATACCAAAAAAGCTCGCCCTTGCTTGTTAAATTTGAACTATTTAAATTCATTAAAGTCTTTGCAAGCGTGCTTTTTCCAGCCCCACTTGAACCTATGATGGCTAGGTATTCATCTTTTTTAAGGTTTAAATTGATATTTTTTAAGAGATAATTTTGCTTTTCATCACATACGCTTAAATTTTTACATTCTAGCAAATTCATCTTTGTCCTCTTTCTTGCAAGGCTTCACCAAGCAAATTAAAGGCTGCTACGCTGATAAAAATGGCAAGTCCTGCATAAAGCATGAGTTGAGGCTCACTCATCACAAAAGGGGCTGCATCGCTAATCATCACGCCCCATTCAGTATTTGGAGCTTGCACGCCAAGCCCTAAAAATGAAAGTCCAGCAATATGCAAAAGCATATGCCCTATATCAAGGGTGATTAAAACTGAAATTTGACTTAAAACAAAGGGCAGTATATGCCTACAAATCACTTTTATATCACTTGTCCCCAAAGCCTTGCTAGCTAAAACAAAGCCTTGATTTTTTTGCTCTAAAACTAAAGATCGTATCATTCTTGCATACCAAGCCCAGTGTGTTAAGGCTATGGCTAAGATGACATTAACAAGTCCTACGCCAAAAATGGCGATAAAAAACAAAGCCAAGATAAAAGTAGGAAAGGCAAAAAATACATCACAAATTCGCATTAAAATTTTATCCCAAAGCCCACCTTTATAGCCAGCTACAAAACCCACCACAAAAGAAAAGCTTAAAATACAAGCAAAGATCAAAACAACAGCAAACAAAGAAAGTCTAGCTCCATAAATAAGCCTTGTAAAAACATCTCTTCCTAAATGATCTGTGCCAAGTAGGTGAGTTAAAGATGGAGGAGCAAATTTATTGCTTATGTCTATAGAGTTTGGATCATAGGGCAAAAGCGGGGCAAATAAAGCTAAAAGCACGATTAAAACGATAAGAGCTAAAGAACAATAAAGCTTAAAATTCCTCTTTTTCATCATTAATCCTCATAAGCTATTTTTGGATTTAAATACACATAGAGTATATCAATAAACAAATTCATCACGATAAAAACAAAAGTTACAAGCAGGACAAAACACTGCACTACAGGATAATCATGACTATAAATAGCTCCCACAGCATACCTTCCAAGTCCGGGCAGAGCAAAAAGTATTTCAACCACCACAGCCCCGCCTAAAAGCTCACCAAAGTGCATACCAAGCGAGGTGCTAACAGGAACAAGTGAGTTTTTAAGCAAGTGCGTCCGTGCGATTTTAGCCTCACTTAAACCCCTTGCTCTAGCATAAAGCAAAAAAGGAGCTTTCAAACGTGCTAAAAAACTTGCCCTCATTAAACGCACATTAATACACAAAGACATTAAAGATAAGGTTAAAACAGGCAGTATATAACGAGTAAAACCAAGCTCGCTAAAAGGAGAAAGCACGCCAAAACCAAGCGTAAAAATAAGAATGAGTAAAAAGCCAAACCAAAAACTAGGGATTGAAACCCCAGCAAAAGAAAAAAGCAAGATGCACTTATCAAACAAAGAATTTTTCTTAAGAGCTGCAATTATGCCCAAAGGAATGCTTACACAAATCAAAAAAAGCATAGAAAGCAAGGTTAAACACAAAGTCGTTGGCAAATAATAAAGCAAATCCCCCAAAACCTCGCGTTTAGTTACATAAGAAATGCCAAAATCAAGACTTAGAGCATTTTTAAGCCAAAGGGCGTATTGCTCTAAAAAGGGCTTGTTTAAACCAAGCTCTATGCGAGCAGTATTTAAGGCTTCATCAGTGGGTGGAATTTGAGATTGCACTAGATATGAAAAAGCAGGATCAATGGGACTTAAACGAAGCAAGGCAAAGACCACAAAAGAAACCAAAAGCAATATCAAAGGCACATATAAAAGACGTTTAAGTATAAACTTAAGCATACGCTAACCTTATGAAGTTTTTAACTTTATACATTTTTAAATCCATATTTATTCTTGAAGCTCTACTTTGTGAAGCATAAATTCAGTTGCCATAGTTCCAAATTCAAAATGCTTGATCTTAGCTTTATCATACACTGCAAAAACGCTTTCATAATTTATAGGCAAGTATATATAGCTTTCTTGCAAAGCATTTAAGACAAAATCATAATTCTTTCTTAAAATTTGCTCATCAGCAGTGTTTAAAATAGCTCTTATACTTTTATCAATTTCAGCTTTATTCGCTAAGTCTTTTTGAGCCATAAAATCCGCATGAGAAGGCTTAAGCATAGAGCCTAAGAAAGAATGTGGATCAAAAGGATTGCCCCAAGTTGAATTAAAAATCAAGTCAAAATCCCCACTCTTTTGCCTTTGATAAAAACTCACTTCCTCATTTGCAAGCAAATTCAAATGTATATTTACCCTTGCTAAGTCCCCTTGCAAAGCTTCAGCAATAGCCTTTTGTATAGGATTTGTGCCTATATAAACAAGGTCTAAACTCACTTTTTTATCATAAGCTTTTACACTTTTACAATCCACTTCCTTTTCAAGCCTTACGTGATCAGCATAAGGCAAACTTGGGTGAAAAAGCTGATTTGCCTTTTGGTTTAAATTCAGCAAAATTCCACTTATCACAACATCCTTGCAAAAGGCTTGAATAATAGTTTTTCTTAATTTTATATCATTTGTGGCATGATCTTTTGAAGCATTTATAGTAAGCATAGTTGTGCCTTGAACGCCTGATTGTTTAGTAATAAAACTTTTATCTGTGCTTAAACGTTTAAAATTTTCATAACTAATGATGTCCTCGCCCACCAAAAGATCAACGCCCTTGCTTTGAAGTGCTAAAACGCGTGAGTTTGGATCAGGTAAAACCTTGATGATAAGGCGGTCAAAATTTGGCTTTTTGCCTCTATAATAAGGATTAGGCTCAAAAATATCATATTCGCCCAAGCGAATTTGTTTAAGAACAAAGGCTCCAGAGCCAATAGCCTTTTTAATGCCCTTTGAAGTATCTTCACTTTCAAAAGCTGAAGGAGCAAGTATGCGGTAAGGACGAGGTAGGCTTAATTCTGCTAGGGTTGCTGAATACGCACTATTAAGCTTTAACTCAAAATGCGTCTCATCAAGGGCTTTAAAAGCAAGGATTTTTTGAGTAAGTCCTAGCCAAGAATGCCTTTCTTTGTTCAACATTATGGCTTTAAAATTTTTTTCTATAGCATAAGCATCAAGAGTTGTTCCATCTGCGAATTTTTGCCCCTTTGGGATAAAAAAAGTATAAGTTTTGTCATCCTTACTCAGCTGCCAAGAACTTGCGATTAAAGGCTCTATCTTGCCATTTTCGCCGTATCTTACCAAACTTTCATAGGCTAAAACTTGAGCAAACATTTGATTTGGTGAATACAAATGCGGATTTAAAACTCCAACATTTACCGGATAGGCAATGGTTAAATCTTTTGCAAAAACAAGACTAAAGCTAAGCAAAAACATGCTTACAAACAACTTCATCTTTTATCCTTAAATGAATTAATAAAGCCCATTGTAACCTAAAAAAATTTTTTTCGTAAGCCCCTAGGGGGGATATATTTTTAAAAAGTTTTAGAAACATAAAAACTTCCTTGTGCTATAATTAGCTAAATTTAAAACAAAGAGCAGGTGAATGAAAGAAAAGCAAACCAAGTATATTTTCATAACAGGAGGCGTGCTAAGCTCACTTGGTAAGGGTATAGCCGCAGCTTCAATTGCTACTATACTCAAAAACTGCGGTTTAAAAGTGAGTATTTTAAAAGCTGATCCCTATATCAATGTTGATCCAGGCACCATGAGTCCTTTTGAACATGGAGAAGTGTTTGTAACAGCTGATGGAGCTGAAACTGATCTTGATTTGGGGCATTATGAACGTTTTTTGGATGAAAATTTAAGCCAGCTTAACAACTTCACCACAGGACGCGTTTATCAAAGCGTGATCGAAAAGGAAAGAAAGGGTGAATACCTTGGCAAAACCATACAAGTCATCCCTCACATAGTAGGTGAGATCAAAGAACGTATCAAGCAAGCTGCTCAAAATAAAGACATACTTATAGTTGAAATTGGCGGAACCGTAGGTGACATAGAAGGCTTACCTTTTTTAGAAGCTATACGTGCTTTAAAGCTTGAGGTGGGCAAAAATAATGCGATGAATATCCACCTTACTTTAGTGCCTTTCATCAAAGCAGCAGGAGAGCTTAAAACCAAGCCAACTCAACACAGCGTCAATGAGCTTCGCCGTATAGGGATAAGTCCTGATATGATTATTTGCAGAAGTGAGTTTAGCCTTGAAAGCGAGCTGAAAGAAAAGATAGCCATAGCTTGTGGGGTAGCTAAAAACTGCGTGATAGAAAGCATAGATGCACCAAGCATTTATCAAATCCCTTTAAATTTCTTAAAGCAAGACATTTTAAACGCTATAGCTTCACTTTTAGAGCTTAAAAATCTTAAGCCTGATATGAAAGAATACGATAGCCTTGTCAAAAGAGTGATCGCTCCAAGCGATGAGGTGCAAATTGCCTTTGTAGGTAAATACATAGACTTAAAAGAAAGCTATAAAAGCCTTACTGAAGCCTTAATCCACGCTGGAGCCGTGCTTGATACAAGGGTAAATATCAAGTGGATTGATAGTGAAAAACTTGAAAATCAAGATATAAACGAGCAGTTTAAAGGAGTAAGCGGAATTTTAGTAGCTGGAGGCTTTGGAAATAGGGGCGTTGAAGGTAAAATCAAAGCTATTGAGTTTGCAAGAGTGCATAAAATCCCATTTTTAGGTATTTGTCTTGGTATGCAGCTTGCCTTAATCGAGTTTGCAAGGCATGTTTTAGGCTTAAAAGATGCAAATTCTAGCGAATTTGAAAGCAAGTGTAAAAATCCTGTGATTTTCTTAATCGATGAATTTATAGATAAAAATGGCACCAAGCAAATCCGCACTCACCAAACCCCACTTGGTGGGACAATGAGACTTGGCGAGTATGAATGCAAGATCAAAGAAAACAGCTTTTTAAGTCAAATTTATGCTGGTAAAAAAAGCATAAAAGAACGACACCGCCACCGCTATGAAGCTAATCCTAAGTATAGAAAAGATTTTGAAGAAAAAGGACTGATTATAAGCGGAGAAAGCAAAGGTTTAATCGAAGTCGTGGAGCTTAAAGATCATCCTTTTTTCATCGGCGTGCAATTTCATCCTGAATTTACCTCAAGACTTGTGAATGCAAATCCTGTCATCTTAGCCTTTATCAAAGCAGCACTAAACTATGAACACGCTTAGCAAAGAAGAAATCAAACGCATTTTAGCCCTTCGCTTTGAAAAAGACTTGCATAAAAACTTATGTGATTTACCCCTGCCAAGCCGCTTAAAAGACATTTATAAAGGTGCTGGACGCATCAAAGAAGCTATAGAAAAAAATGAAAAAGTAGCTATTGTGGGTGATTATGATGTTGATGGGGTCATTAGCTGTGTGATCATGGCTGAATTTTTTGATGATATAGGCTTTGATTATGTGGTAAAAATTCCAAACCGCTTTAAGGACGGATACGGCTTAAACGAAGACATCGTTAAGGAGCTTAATGTTGATCTTATCATCACGGTTGATAATGGCATAGCCGCAACTGAAGCAGCAAGATTGTGCGAGCAAAAGGGCATTGATCTCATCATCACCGATCATCATATGCCCCCAGCTATGCTACCAAAAGCTTATGCTATCATTAATCCTAAGCAAAAGGGTTGTGATTTTCCAGATATTGAAATTTGCGGGGCTCAAGTAGCTTGGTATTTAATTGCTGCTTTAAAAGAAGTGTGTAAGCTAAAATACGATATGTGTAAATTTATCGAGCTTTTAGCCATAGCCATAATGGGCGATATGATGGAGCTTAGAGACTTAAACAGGGCTTTAGTGAAAAAAGGCATAGAAAAGATAAATACGTCCAAACGCCCTGCTTTTAAGGCGATCAAGCATTGTTTCCAAAAGGATAAATTTGAACTTGATCACATAGGTTTTTTAATCGCTCCTTTGATCAATTCAGCTGGCAGAATGGACGATGCGATGCTTAGTTATGAGTTTTTACGCACCAAAGACTATGATAAGGCTTTAGAGCTTTTAAAACAAATCATGGAGTGCAACAACACCAGAAAAGAAGAAGAAAGACAGCTTTTTGAAGAAAGTCTTAAACAAGTTGATGAAAGCAAACCCTTTATCTTAGTCAGTGGCAAAAACTGGCACGAGGGAGTTTTAGGCATAGTTGCAAGTCGTTTAGCAAGACATTTTAACAAGCCAGTTTTTGTGTTTTGTGAATTTGAAAACAAAGCAAAAGGAAGTGCTAGAAGTGTTGGTAAAATAGATATTTTAAGGCTCATCGAAAGCCAAAGAAACCTGCTTTTAGCTTATGGAGGGCACAAAGGTGCAGCTGGAGCTTTGCTGGAGTGTAAAAATCTCGAACTTTTTAAAAGCAATCTCGAAAAGCTTTGTCAAGAACTTCCAAGTGAAGATTTTGTAAATTCAGAGGAACTCTTAGGAAACTTAGACATTAATGAAGTGGATTTTGAAATGCTTGAAATTTTAGAACATTTTGAGCCTTTTGGACACAAAAATCCTCGCCCTTTGTTTGAATTTAAAGAACTCATTGTTAAAAACAAAAAAAGATTCGGCAAAGATGAAAAACACCTAAAACTCATACTTTACAAAGATAATACTAATATCGAAACCTTATTTTTTAACTTTGATAAAGAACCGATGATAGGCGAAAATATCACTTGCATAGCAAGTATTTCTAAAAATACTTTCAGAGGGTTTTTAACACCACAACTCATCATTCAAGAACTTTTCGTTAAATAATTTATAATAAAAAACCCAAAAATTCAATTTTTATAAGCTAAAAAATAAAAATATTTAAAAATTTTGCAATTTTTCCAAAACCCTATCTTTTTTCACTCATCTTTATCAAATTCACTCATCTTTTCAAACAAACTTAATCTTTTTTTAAAAAATTCTCATTTTTTTGTAATTTTTAAAGCTATTTAAG
>NZ_QHLK01000002.1 GCF_006864455.1 Campylobacter sp. MIT 97-5078 | reverse complement strand
ATAAACGCTCTATCACCATCTCTTTCAAAACTATCTACAGCAAAAGCAGCCAAAGTTAAGCCATCTATACCAGTATAAAGAGCTTTAGCAGCCATTCCTACCATATCTGTAGTCCAAATGGTGCCAAGTTCTTGCTTACCCCAGATGAAGCTAGTGCCATAATCAGCTAAGTCATATTGTAAATATGCCTGACGAAGATTGAAAGTAGCGTTAGTTGCAGTTGTATTACCCACTCCATAACCGCCGTTTGAATCATTGCCGTATTGAACTTGCCCAAATACCTTAAAGCCATCGCCTATATCAGCTTTTGAAGCTAATCTTGCACGGAATCTATGGGTTTGTCTTGCATCTTCACCTTGCATAGAACTTTGAGCACCTCTAACATCCCCATCCCAAGCACCTGTATCATAGCGATATCTTAATTGACCTGAAAAATCAACATTCTTAATCGCATCTTCTAAAGAAACAGCGTTAAGCGCTGAAAACGAACCTGTAGCGATAGCAGCTACTAAACTTAACTTTACTAATTTCATACGAAATCTCCTTCACTAAAATTTTTGAATTAGTGCAAGTATTGTAACCAAAAAAACAGATTTTTTTGTTTAAAATTTGCTTAAAGTATCAAAAAAGCTTATTTTTAAGAGTAAAAAATCTTAAAATTGAAAAAACACAACTTTTTGAGTGCGCATTTTAGGGCAAAAATGTATTTATGAAAAATTAAAAAACATCAAATATGATTTAAGCTAAAGCCTGTATCTAAGGCTTAAGCTTAAAAACAAGATTAAAACTTCCTTCCAGTCTTGCCAGCAATGATGAATCTTAGGGCATTAAGCTTGATAAAGCCCTCAGCGTCTTTTTGATTATATACTTCATCTTCTTCAAAGGTGCAATATGCGGCGTTAAAGAGGCTATCATTTGCACTTTCTCTGCCAACTACCATAACGCTACCTTTGTAAAGTTCAAGGCGGACAAGTCCATTTGCGTGTTTTTGACTTTCATCAATGAGTGCTTGAAGCATAAGTCTTTCAGGGCTAAACCAAAAGCCATTATAGATCAAACGAGCGTATTTTGGCATAAGCTCATCTTTAAGATGAGCTGCTTCTCTATCAAGAGTAATGCTCTCAATGGCTCTGTGTGCTTTAAGTAGTATTGTTCCGCCCGGCGTTTCGTAGCAGCCGCGTGATTTCATACCTACAAAGCGGTTTTCAACTATATCAAGGCGTCCTATACCATGTTTTGCCCCAAATTCATTAAGCTTTGCTAAAAGTGCGGCAGGGTTCATTTTTTGCCCGTCAATAGCCACTAAATCACCTTTTGCAAATTCAAGCTCTATAATTTGGCTCTCATTTGGAGCATCTTTTAGACTTTTTGTCCATCGCCACATATCTTCATTTGGAGCTATGGCTGGATTTTCAAGCTCTAAACCTTCATAAGAGATATGAAGTAAATTTGCGTCCATCGAGTAGGGAGATTTGCCCTTTTTCTTGCTGATATCTATGCCGTGTTTTTGAGCATAGGCTAAGAGTTTTTCACGGCTGTTTAAGTCCCATTTCCTCCAAGGTGCGATGATCTTTAAATTTGAGTTTATAGCTAAGTATCCTAACTCAAAACGCACCTGATCATTACCTTTGCCTGTAGCACCATGGCTTACCGCATCAGCTTTTGTATCAGTAGCAATTTGTGCTTGAGTTTTGGCTATTAATGGACGTGCTATACTTGTGCCAAGCAAATACTCGCCCTCATAAATAGCATTTGCCCTAAACATAGGAAAAACATAATCTTTTACAAATTCATCTTTTAAGTCCTTGATAAAGACATTTTCTGGTTTTATACCTAAAGCTAGGGCTTTTTGACGAGCTGGCTCGAGTTCTTCACCTTGTCCTATATCAGCTGTAAAGGTTACAACTTCACATTTATACTCATCTTGAAGCCATTTTAAGATAATGCTAGTATCTAGCCCACCTGAATAAGCTAGAACGACTTTTTTAATCTCGTTTTTCATCGTTTTTCCTTAAGGTTTTGTGATATTTAAACAAGCATTCTAACGAAAAAATGTTTATATGAAAATTAAATAAAAGTCAAATTTATTGCTTAAAACTTCTTTTCTTCCACATCTTTGAGTATGCTACTTGCTATATCATTTAAAACATTAGTGTAAAATTTTATAAAAGGCGTATTTGCTAAAAAGCTATTTTTATAAGCATTTTTTGTTCCAAACTTTTAAAATTTTAACCTTAAATTCAAAAAAATCTGCTAAACTTCCACTTATGAGAATAGATAAATTTTTAAATGTAGTCAATATTACTAAAAGAAGGGCTATTGCTGAAGATATGTGTAAAAGCGGTATAGTTAGTATCAATGGAATTGTCGTAAAGCCTAGTAAAGATGTCAAGGTTGCAGATATAATCAGCTTGAAATTTAACGATAAGATCGATACTTACAAGGTTTTAGCTCTACCTGTGCTTAAAAATATCCCAAAAACTATGCAAAGTGAGTTTGTGCAAAAGCTATGAAAGAACTTATCCTTGCTCAAGATGAACTTAAAATGATTTGCACGCTTTTTCCAGCTGAAGGGGTGGTGCTTTTACGAGGCGATTTAGCAAGTGGTAAAACAACTTTAATACAGCATTTTTTAAAATTTAAAGGCTATGAAGAAAATGTAAATTCTCCAACTTTTTCTTTTATGCAACATTATAAATTAAAAAATATAGAAATTTTTCATTATGATCTTTATCAGATAGGCTTTGAGGGCATTTTACAAAATGGACTTTTTGAGAATTTTTTTGAAGATGGTTTGCATTTGGTAGAGTGGGGAGATGATAGCCTTGAAAAAGCCTTGAAAAAGCAGGATTTAAAGGTGCTTAATATCAAAATTTCAAGTATAGATGAAAAAAGAAAGTATGTGATTTATGAATAAATTAAGCGTTGAAAATTTAGAAAAAATCATCAAAAAAACAAAGATTATTCATGGCATTTCTTTAGAAGTAAATAGTGGTGAAGTTATAGGACTTTTAGGACCAAATGGAGCAGGTAAGACAACGACTTTTTATATGATTTGTGGGCTTATTAAACCAAGTGCTGGTAAGGTGTTGCTTGATGGCAAGGATATCACTCAAGAGCCTTTAAATAAACGTGCAAAAGAAGGTATTGGCTATTTACCTCAAGAAAGTAGTATTTTTAAGGACTTAAGTGTTGAAGATAACTTGCTTTTAGCCGCACAAATCATTTATAAAGATAAACAAATTTTGCAAGAAAAAGTTGAAAAAATGCTTGATTTGCTAAGCATTGAGCCTATCCGCCTAAGAAAGGGTTTGAGTTTAAGCGGTGGGGAAAGAAGACGTTGCGAGATCGCAAGATCGCTTATGATAGAGCCTAAATTTCTACTTTTAGATGAGCCTTTTGCTGGGGTTGATCCTATCGCTGTAGCTGAAATTCAAAAGTTGATTAATGAACTTAAAGCTTTAGGAATAGGGGTTTTAATCACAGATCATAATGTGCGTGAAACTTTGGCAATTTGTGACCGTGCTTATGTGATACGTTCAGGTAGCCTTTTAGCAAGTGGAAATGCAAGTGAAATTTCACATAATAAAGATGTGAGAAAATATTACTTAGGAGCGGAGTTTAAACTCCTTGATTAATGCTAAAACAAAAGCAAAGTCAAAGTCAAAAAACTAAACTTTCAAATACACTTCGCTCGTGGCTTCCTATCTTGCAAGCTAATATCGAGGATTTAAAAGAAAGCTTAGATGAATTTGCAAAAGAAAATCCCTTTATCAGCGTCAAAGAAAATCCTAGTTTAAATGATAAAGGTTCTAAAAGAAGTTATTATGAAAGCTTGCATAAAAATTCAGTTAGCGATACACTTGAAGCTTTAAGTATAGCTAAAAAAAGCGTTTATGAGCTTTTAAATGAACAAATTCAGCCCCCACTTTTCCCCACTACAAAAAGCCAAGAAATCGCCCTAAAAATCGTAGAATGTCTTAATAACGAGGGCTATTTTGAGTATGATACAGAAATTTTGAAAGACTATAGTAAAGATGAGGTTGAGCGAGTAAGGCAGAGGTTTAAGTATCTTGAGCCGGTGGGTGTAGGGGCTGTGGATTTTAAAGAAGCCTTGCAATTTGCACTTGAGGGCTTAGAGCTTGATGATGAGCTGTATGAATTTTGCATTTTTTTGATAAAGGATTTTGAAAATATCAAAGATTATGCTAAAGATAAGCTTTATAAAGAAGCCTTAAAAGTGCTTAAAAATATCTCTACACCGCCTTTTTTAGAGTATTTTGAGGACAGCCAGCAAATCGTGCCAGATATCTTTATCTACCGCGAAAATGGCGAGATAAAAGTCAAGATAAATGATGAATATTATCCTGAAATTTCGCTTGAAACTGATGGAATGACACATGAGTTTTTAAGCTCATATATCAAAGATGCAAAAAATTTAGTTGATGCTTTAGCTATGAGAAAAGCCACGCTTTATAAGGTGGGATTAATGATCATCGAACATCAGTATGATTTTTTTATCGGTAAAGAGATTAAACCGATGAAATTAAAGGACTTAGCTGATGATTTAGAGCGAAATGCTTCAACCATATCAAGAGCCATAGCAAACAAATATTTAGGCTGCGAGCGAGGACTTGTGCCTTTAAAATACTTCTTTACTACAGCCCTTGATGAAGATGGTGAGACCTCAAATGCAACGATAAAAGAATATATTCAAGAGCTTATTAAAAATGAAAATCAACAAAAACCACTCAGTGATGAGAAGATACTCCAGCTTGCCCAAAATGAGTTTTCAGGCATACAAATAGGACGCAGAGCAATTACTAAATACCGCAAACAACTTGGTATAGCTAGCTCAAGCGATAGAAAGAAAATTTATGAGTTAAGCTAATGCCTAAAAAACAACTTTCTTTGAAACAACTTTCCGTGCCGATTTTTCTTGAAATGTTCTTGCGTTACTTAACGATCATTATCAATACCTACATGGTAACGCAGTATTCAAACTATCTTATTGGTGCACTTGGAGCTGGCAATCAAATTTTAAGCATTTTTATCACTATTTTTAGTTTTTTAAGTGTGGGCTGTAGTGTCGTTATCGCCCAAGCTTTGGGGGCAAAAGATTATGAATTAGTGAGTAAAAGCATTCATCAAAGCTTGTTTTTAAATTTGCTTTTGGGTATGGTATGTGCAAGTTTTATACTTTTGCAAGGCGATTTTTTGCTTGATTTGATGAATGTGCCACAAGAACTTTTAACACCAAGTAAGATTTATTTGCATTTGCTTGGAATTTGCTTGTTTTTTGACGCTTTAGCTGCGGTTTTAGCAGCAATCATTCGCGTGTATAATCTGGCGTATTGGGTGATGTATGCAACTTTGATTATGAATGTAGGCACTATAGGGATTAATTATTATGTGCTTTATTATACGAGTTTAGAGCTTTTTGGTGTGGGAATTTCGACGATAATTGGGCGTTTGCTTGTCATTATAATCCTTACTTTCGTGTTTTTTTCTAAGATTAATTTCAAATTTAATATAAAAACGATGATTTTTTTAGATTTTAGCGTTTTGAAAAAGATTTTAAAAATAGGACTTTTCAGTGCAGGAGAAAATCTCATCTGGATCGTGCAATACACCATTGCTTTTTCTTTTGTAGCAAGTCTAGGAGCGTCAAATTTAAGCGTGCAGACGATTTATTTTCAAATTTCTATGTTTGTTATGCTGACAGGACAAGCCATAAGCGTGGCAAATGAGATTATTATCGGCAAGCTTGTAGGTGCAAATTTTTTAAATGTGGCCTATAAACACACTTGGAAAGCTTTTAATATCAGCATTATTGCGACTTTAAGTGTGGTGTTAGTTTTTTATTTTTTGCAAGGATTTATCATGCAAAGACTTGGTTTAAATCATGAGCTTAAGGCTTTAATGCAACCACTTTTCTTGCTTTCGATTTTTTTAGAGCCTTCAAGAACCTTTAATATTGTTATGGTTAATTCCTTGCGCGCAAGTGGAGACGCTCGTTTTCCTTTTATCATGGCGTGTATTTTTATGCTTGGTGTTTCTTTGCCGGTGGCATATGGGCTTTGTTTTTATGCACAGCTTGGAATTTTAGGCGTTTGGATAGGCTTTTTGTGCGATGAGTTTTTAAGGGGCTTAAGCAATGCTTGGCGTTGGAAAAGTAAAAAATGGCAGGGAAAAGCTGTAGTATGAAGTATGGCGTAAAAAAGGCTTTAAAAAAAGGCGTGCTAAGTTTTGAAAATCTTGAATTAAAATTTGAGTATAAAAAGATCAAATACCTTCGCCTTAAAGCAAGCAATGATGGGGAATTTAAGCTTAGCATTCCACTTACTTGCACTGAAACTGAAGTCTTTGCGTTTTTGCAAAAAAATCAAACTTGGATTGATAAGCATTTAAAGCGATTTTTAAATGCAAAAACAAGTTTGCAAAAAGATACAATTCGCTTTCTTGGTAGGATTTATACACTGCGTTTTGATGAAAATTTCGCAAAAACAAGGCTTTATAAAAATGAACTTTTGGCAAAAAATAAAAAAGATTTAGAGATTTTTTTCAGACAGCATGCCTTGCGAATTTTTAACTTTTATATACAAAAATATCAGCTTTATTTTGAAAGAAAGGTGAGTAAGGTAAGCATTAAAAAAAACAAAACTTTATGGGGCTCTTGTAACCACCGCTTTGCACGCATAAACTTGAATTTAAGGCTCATTCACAAGCCTTTAAAGGCTATTGAATATGTAATTTTGCATGAATTAACGCATTTAAAATTCCCTCATCATCAAAAAGAATTTTATGATTTTTTAGGGCAAATTATGCCAGATTTTAGGCAAAGAGAGCAGCTACTTAAAGGCTTAAATTTCACACACCAAATTTAAAGTATATTTATTTAAGCGAGCTTTTGTTAAAAAATGCTATAATATTAGGTTTTTAAAAAGGATAAAAAGTGTTTTTAAGATTTGACTTTACTTATATAAGCGATAATGATTTTTTGGAGTTTTTATTGCGGTATTATGCAAGGGATTTTGCTTTTGCTTTGCGTAAAACTCAAGATCATATTATTCTTGATGTAAAGTCTGATGAGGCTGGACTTACTAGCTTTTGCGATCATTTAAATTTTATCGCCAACTCAGTTTTTTTGCGTCATTTTGAGGTTAAAGCCTTAGAAGATGAGCATTTTATACAAGAAGAGCCAAAAAATTTGGCTGATTTTACAAAAAGGGATTTTTTAAGCTCAAAAAATTTAAATGCTTATATTGAGAAAAACGAGCTTGAAACAAATGAATGGTCTTGTTTCGTAGATGATATGCTTAGCTTTGATGAAAAAGAATTTCAAAATATCAATAAAGAGAATTTCAATGTCTTGCTTGATAGAAGCGTAAAAGAGCTTAAAAATGCCAAGTTTTTAGTGCTTAAAAATGCTTTTGGCGTGTATAAAATCAAGCTTTTTGATAATGATTTTAAGGCAAGTTTTTTAATGCCTACGGATTTAAAAGCTTTAAATTCAGCCTTTGTGTGTAGCAATGAAAACTTAAAACTCCTTGCAAGTCTTGAAAAGCCTGTGATGAAACTTCGTTTTAGCTCGATATTTCGCAAAAACCACTCTACGCCAAAGCATGAATTTAAGGTAAAAATGGCTTATAATCTGTTTTTATTTGCACTGGGTTTAAGGCTTTTTGAGGAAGGTTTTAAGTTTTTAAGCTTTTTCAAGCTTGAGCATTTTCAAGATGAACTTGAACTTTTTGAGTTTGAAAATCAACTTGTGATCGTGCGTGGGCTTGATTTTGTCAATCAAAGAGCAAAAGAGCTGATCTTAAGCAAGGAAGATAAAAACTACGCACGCATTTCTTATATACTTAGCGAATTTAAGCAAGAGTCTTTATTGCTTGATCTGAGTAAAACCCAAGATGATATTGTGCTTTTAGATAAAGAACTTAAACTTTTAGAGCTTACAATGCCAAGTTCAGCAAAGCAAATATATCAAGATATTTGTGCTGATGCAATTGGAAAACGTTTGTATGATAATTTTGCCCTTCAATTTGAGCTTTTGCAAGGTGAGTTTAAGCTTGAGAAGAGCTTTTTTTCATTGCTTGGCTTAGTTGGACTTGTTTTAAAGCTTGATGATTCACCTCAAAAAGCAGCTTTAAAGCTTTTAGAGCTTAGCGATGAGAGTAAAATTCCTCGTGGGGTAAAGATTGATTACCGCTTTAAAGAAAACTCAAAAGAATTTGATTATACACGCACTTTGCGTTCAGTGATGAGCTTTTTATTAGCCGGCGTTGAAGCTACAAATATAGCTTATGGGGCAGTGGAAAGCTTAGCATTTTTCTTAAGGGATTTTTATGATGAGCTAAGGGAGAAAAATCAAGCTCAAATTGCTATCCTTTCAGGTTCATTATTTGAGCACAAAAGCTTACTTAAAAATGCCTTAAAACACCTTAAAAACTGCAAGATAGCTCATGCGCCCCTTTATATATAAGCTTGAAATTTCAGGGCTTGTGCAAGGGGTAGGCTTTCGCCCTTTGGTGTTTAATTTAGCTCAGAATTTAAAACTTAAAGGCGAGGTTTTTAATGATACAAAGGGTGTGGTGATCTTTTTAAGTTGTGATGAAGATAAGCTTGAACTTTTTTTAAAGTTTTTAAAAACGAATTTACCAGCCCTTGCTCGTATCGATCACATTCACATTAGCACACAAAAAGCAGAACAAGCTTATATTGATTTTGCTATCACAAAATCCAAGCAAAACCTTAAAACAGGTGCTATGTTAAGTGATTTTGCACTTTGTGAGGCATGCAAAAAAGAATTTTATGATCCAAAAAATCCTCGTTATCATTACCCCTTTATCACCTGCACGCATTGCGGGGTACGTTTTTCTATCATCAAAAAGCTTCCTTATGATAGGCAAAATACCAGCATGGCTAAGTTTAAGATGTGTGAGTTTTGTCAAAGTGAATTTAAAAATCCAGCAAATCGT
Source organism: Campylobacter sp. MIT 97-5078 (assembly GCF_006864455.1). Lineage (GTDB taxonomy): Bacteria > Campylobacterota > Campylobacteria > Campylobacterales > Campylobacteraceae > Campylobacter_D. The sequence continues at coordinate 145,305 of NZ_QHLK01000002.1, read as the reverse complement.
CGCTTTCACGCCCAGCCTATAAGCTGTCCTCAATGTGCTATTGAAGTGCATTTAAAAGATAATGCGGGCAGGGTTCTTGCAAGCAATGAAAAAGCTTTTAAACAAAGTGCAAAGTTTTTAAAGCAAGGAAAAGTGCTTGCTATTAAGGGTATGGGTGGTTTTCATTTAGTGTGTGATGCCTTAAATGAAAAAGCAGTAAAACTTTTAAGAGAGCGAAAACACCGCCCTTTTAAGCCTCTAGCCTTAATGTGTAAAGATATGCAAATGGCTTTAAAATTAGCCTTTATCACACCAAAAGAAGAAGAGCTTTTAAACTCTATTTTAAAACCCATCGTGCTTTTAAAGGCTAAAAAAATGCCAGCACAAATTGCTTTTGATACTGACAAAATAGGCATTATGCTTGCTTATACGCCGTTTCATCTCTTGCTTTTTGAGTATTTTTCAAACCCAATAGTCGCCACAAGTGCAAATATAAGCTCTGAAAGCATTATTTACAGCGAAAAAGCCTTATTAGAGAAGCTTAATGGAGTATTTGATTATTATCTTGATTATGAAAGAGAGATCATTAACGCAAGTGATGATAGCATAGCCTGCGTGTTTGATGATGAGTTTATGTTTTTACGCACTTCAAGAGGGATAAATCCCTGTTATATAGAGCTTGATGAGAATTTTAAAAATGAAACTGCCCTTGCTTTAGGTGCTGAGCTTAAAAACCAATTCGTGATCGCTTTTGATAAAAAGCTTTTGATTTCTCCTTATATAGGGGATTTAAAAAGTTTAGACACTAAAGAACGTTTTGAAACGCTTTTGGGTTTTTTTCGCAAAAGTTATGATTTAAATTTTACACATATTATCAGCGATAAACACCCACATTTTAGCCTCAATCAAGACTATAAAGAAGCCTTTAAAGTCCAGCACCATTACGCTCATGCTTGTGCTGTGCTTTTTGAGCATGGTTTTTATACGCAAAAATTGCTTGTTTTTGCCTTTGATGGCACTGGGTATGGCGATGATGCTCATATTTGGGGAGGCGAAGTGTTTCAAGCCAGCTTAAAAGAGTATGAAAGACTAGCTCATTTTAATGAGTTTAAACTCATTAATGCAGATATTACACATATTCAAAATTTAGCTTTAAGCCTTATTTTCAAGTATGGTTTAGAACAAGAAGCTTACCATTTTTTAGCTACTATGGACGCCAAAAAACAGGCAAATCTTAAAAAAATTTACACTCAAAGCAAACTTTATACAAGTTCTTTAGGCAGGATTATTGATGCTTTTGGGAGCGTGATTTTTAGTAAAGAAAAACTTGATTATGAAGCTCAAATAGGGCTTTTAATGGAAAAATATTATGATTTTAGCTTGAATTATAGCTATAATTTTGAGTTTAAAAATAATCAAATTTGTGTTAAAAATGCTTTTTTACAAGCCTTAAAAGATGATCAAAAACACGCTTGCACCGGTTTTTTAAATGCACTTGCAACTTGCATTATCAAGCTTTCAAAGCTTTATAAAAAAAAGCTACACTTAGATGAAAATTTGCCAGTTTTGCTTTGTGGGGGCGTTTTTCAAAATACAACTTTGTTAAACTTGCTTAAAAATAGAGGTTTAAATTTTAAAACAGGCTTAAAATTCCCAGTAAATGACAGCTCTATAGCACTTGGACAAATGGTGCATTATCTAAAAAATGACCCTGCTTTTAAATGCTTTTAAGTTCTGGAAAATAAAGCTTAAGGGCTTTTTGTATATGAACTTTTGCTTGAAGCAAAATGGCTTTGTTTTTTTCTTTAAATTCTTTGTTTGAGTAAAAAAGAGGATAGGCTATGCTAATAGCGGCAAGAATTTCTTTTTTATATTCTATGCCTATAGCCATGCATTCGATTTGGGGATTAAGCTCACCGCTTTCTATAGCGATTTTATCTTTTTTGATGTGAGTGATTTTTGTATAAAGCTCATCTATGTTTTTTGTTGTATTTTGCGTCATTAAAATAAAGGGTTGGGTGTAAATTTGAGTGAGTTCTTTTTTACTCTTTTTTTCAAGTAAGGCTTTGCCTAGTGCTGTTGCATAAGCTGGATAAGAAGCACCTACAAAGGATTTAATTTGCACATCACTTGAGGCATCAAATTTTTCAAGATACAATACCTCACCACCCTTTAAAATGCCAAGTTGGCAGGTTTGCTGAGTTAAGTCTCTAATGTTTTTCATATATTTTTTAATAAGCTCTAAGGCTGTATTTTCATTTTTTATCTTTTGAGCAAGTTCTAAGACTTTATAGTCTAAATCATAGCTTTTATTTACATTATCACAAAGTATAAAATGTTCATTTTGTAGGGTTTGAAGTATAGGAAAAAGAGTGCTTGGCGGGATATTAAGCTGTTTAGAGATGAAACTAAGGCTTAGTTTTTCTGGTGAGTTTGCAAGCAAATTTAATACCTTAATCACCCTAAGAGTAGGCTGGTGCAACATATTTTCTCCTTTTTTGCTTTGAAATTTTAGCATATTTTTTACCTTTTGTAACAAGATTTTAAAAATATGCTTTTTACATTTATTTTGTTTTAAAAGCTTATTTTAAAGTGTTTGCTTGTGAATTTATAGGTATTTTTAGCTTTATTAGTATTTTGAAGATTAGATTTTTTATGCTATATTGTTTCGTATATAAAAATATTTTTGTATATACAAAAAAGGAGAAAAAATGGGAATTTTAAAAGGAACTTTACCGGCTTTGCTTACCCCTTATCATGAGGATGGAAATATCAATGAAAAAGAATTTATTAAATACTGCGAATTTGGTATTTCTAAGGGTTTAGACGGACTTTTTTGCAATGGGAGTTCAGGGGATTCGCAAGCTTTAAGTGTAGAAGATCAAGTAAAATTAATGCAACTTAGCAAAGAAGCAGCTAAAAAGCAAGTGCCTATCATAACAGGCATTACTTCAACTGTATATAAAAATACCTTCGTATTAGCTCAAAAAGCTTATGAACTAGGTTTGGATGCACTTTTACTTGCTATGCCTTATTATTACAAATTCGATGAAGATACACTTTTTGAATATGTTAAAGATGTGACATCTAAAGTAAAACTTCCTGTATATATCTATAATATTCCGCTTTTTGTGCCTTCTTTAAGTTTAAAATTTATAGAAAGGGTTTCTAAACTTGATAATGTAGCAGGTATTAAGGATAGTAGCGGTGATGCTTTACTTTTGTATCATATTCTTGATGTAGTCCCGCAAGATTTTGACGTTTTTGTAGGTAGGGAAGAATTTTATGCAGGAGCTTTATTTGCTGGTGCTAAAGGATCTATGACAAGTATAGCGGCGGTTTTTCCAGAGCTTATGAGTGAAATTTACAAGCTTTCAAGGCAAGGAAATTTTAAAGAAGCTACATATTTGCAAAAAAGTATTTTAAAATCCATACGCTTTGCTATGAGCTTTTCTTTTCCTATGGGCTTTGCCTTGCTTTTAAAGGCAAGGGGTTTTAAGTTTGCAAATGCAAGCATACATCCTTTATCTGAAAATACGAAAAAATCTTTAGATGAAAAGCTAGATGAGGCAAAAAAAGTTTTAATTCAATTAGAAAAAGATACAGGTGTTAGTTTGAAAAATTAATCTTAGGAATAAAAATGAAAATAAAATATTTTTTAGAGAAAACACCTGGGGGAATGATGCTAATTCCTATGCTTATAGGAGTTATAATTCATACTTTTTGGCCAGATATATTAGCTTATTTTGGTCCTTTTACAAATGCTTTGGGAACCGGTTCTACGGTTATTATAGCAATATGGTTTGTGGGTATTGGAGCTAGTATAAAACTAAAAGCTGCCCCTGTAGTGCTTAAAAAATCAGGCGTGTTATTAGCAACAAAAATGTTTGCAGCTTATTTAGCCTGTTTGTTTATGCAAAAATTAGTTCCGCAAGGTATGGTGAGTGAAGGGTTATTTTTAGGTTTTAGTGCTTTAGCCGTTGTAGCAGCTATGGATATGACTAATGCAGGGTTATATACAGCTTTAACAAAACAATACGGTACTACAGAAGAGGCTGGAGCTAGTTTGCTTTTGATGATAGAAAGCGGTCCTTTATTTACCATGGTAATTTTAGGAACTGCTGGACTTGCTACCTTTTCTATACAAAATTTTGTAGGTTTAGTACTGCCTTTTTTATTAGGTTTTATTTTAGGTAATTTAGATGAAGAATTTAGAGCATTTTTAACAAAACTTAATGAGCCTATGATTATTTTTTTAGGCTTTTCTTTGGGCAGTACTATAAGTTTAAATTCTATACTTGAAGCTGGGATAGCAGGGCTTATATTAGCGTTTTCTGTTATTATTTATACTGGACTTTTTTTAGTTTTGGCTGATATATTTTTAGCTAAAGGAAATGGAATAGCTGGAATTGCTGCATCAAGTACAGCAGGAGCAGCAGCTGCAACTCCAATGTTAATCGCACAGCTTTATCCAGAACTTAAGGAACAAGCAACTTATGCTACCATTTTGGTTAGTACTTGTGTAGTTATTACAGCTTTTTTTGTGCCAATTTTAACCTCATATTACGCTAAGTGGGCTAGAACACATATAAATTAAAGGAGAATTATGAAAGACTATATAGTAGTAAATGAAAAAGATAATGTCGCTACAGCTTTGCATGATTTTAAAAAAGGACAAAACCTAGCAGGAGTGCTTTTGCAAGATGATATTCAAAGCGGACATAAATTTGCACTTAAGGATATTAACAAAGGCGAGGTTGTTGTTAAATACGCCGAGGTTATCGCTAGGGCAAGTTGTGATATTAAGGCTGGAACATGGGTGCATATTCACAATACTATAGGCACTAGAGCAAGAGTTTAAAAGGAAAAATAATGACAAAAATACAAGGTTATAGAAGAGCTGATCGTCGTTTTGGCTTAAGAAACAAAGTTATTATCATACCGAGTGTGCATTGTGCGAACAAGGTTTGCGAACTTATCGCTAAAAAATGTCCTTCAGCTGTGTATATTAATCACCAGCATGGCTGTTCTCAACTTGAATTTGATGCTTTGCAAACTGCAAGAGTGCTTATAGGACATGGCACAAACGCCAATGTCTTTGCCGTTTTAATTGTAGGCTTAGGCTGTGAAGTAGTGCAAGCAAAGGCTGTTGCAAACAAGATCAAAGAAGAATGCCCTTATAAACAAGTGGAGTATTTTAATATACAAGAAAGTGGTGGTATGCAAAAAAGCATTGAAAAGGGCGTAAAAATCGTTTCAGCCATGCTTGATGAAGCCTCAAAAATGCCAAAGAGTGAGGGGGATTTTTCAGACCTTATACTTGGCACAGAATGTGGAGGCAGTGATAGTTATAGTGGTTTGAGTGCAAATGTGGCTTTGGGTGCTTTAAGTGATTTTGTCATCGATGAGGGCGGAAGCGTGATTTTAGCTGAAACAACTGAACTTATAGGCTGTGAAGCCCTTTTAGCTAAGAGGGCAAAAGATGAAAAAGTCGCTCAAAAGGTGTATGAAAAGATTTTAGGCTATGAAGAAAAGGTCAAGTCTTTTAACGCAGATATAAGAGGGGCAAATCCAAGTCCGGGCAATATAGCAGGAGGCTTAAGTTCCATAGAGGAAAAATCCTTAGGCTGTGTGTATAAGGCTGGCACAAGAACTTTAATGGAGGTGATTGATTATGCTATGCCTGTGTTTTCTAAGGGGCTTACTTTTATGGATACGCCGGGCAATGACATAGAACAGCTTTCTGGCATGGTAGCTGGTGGGGCAAATATCTGTGTTTTTACCACAGGTAGGGGCACGCCAACAGGTTCAGCTATTGTACCTACTATTAAAATGAGTTCCAATACTTTTTGTTATAAAAATATGAATGATATTATTGATATTAATGCAGGAAGTATCATAGATGGTGTAAAAACAAAAGAAGAAGTGCGTGATGAGCTTATAGAATTAATTGTGCGAATTTCAAATGGAGAATTAGTAAAAGCAGAAATAAACGAACAAAACGACTTTTCAGTTTGGAGACTTGCTATAACTTGTTAAGGAGTAAAGCGATGAAATATGTAAATTCAATAAAGTTAGAGCTAGTATGTAAAAAAATATCTTGGCGTATTCTGCCTTTAATTGTTTTAATGTTTTGTCTTTCTATGCTTGATAGAACAAATATCAGTTTTATTAAATCTTATATAGAAATAGATGCAAGCATTAGCGAGGCTGCATATGCTTTAGGTGCTGGGATATTTTTTATCGGTTATGCTTTATTTGAAGTGCCTTCAAATTTGCTTTTACATAAATTAGGAGCAAAAATTTGGCTAAGCCGCATAATGATTACTTGGGGTCTTGTAACTATGGCAATGATTTTTATACAAGGAGAAACAAGTTTTTATATATTAAGATTTTTACTGGGTTTAACTGAAGCAGGTTTTAGTCCAGGGATTATTTTATACCTTAGTTATTTCTTTCCAGCTATACATCGATCTAAAGCTTATGGAATTTATCAAATGGGTGTGCCTATAGCTTTTGTTTTTGGTTCTTTAATTAGCGGTTTTATACTTGATTATGCACCAAATATATATTTTAAAAATTGGCAGTGGATGTTTTTAATAGAAGGTGGTATTACTGTTTTAGTAGGTATTTTTTGTTTGTTTTATCTTGATTCTCATCCAAAAGATGCAAAATACTTAGATGCAAAAGAAAAAGATATTTTATTAAAACATATTGAAAATTCTAATGTCAAGGCTCAAGATCATTCTATAAAAGATGTATTTAAAAGTATTTTAGTATGGAAATTTGTATTTGTTTATTTTTGCATTCAATTAAGTGTTTATGGGGTGCTTTTTTATTTACCAAGTAAAATTGCTCAAATATTAGAAATAAATGTGGGTTTTAAAATAGGGTTTTTAAATGCTATACCTTGGATTTTTGTTTTTATCGCCTTACCAATATTTACCTCATTGGCTGATAAAAAACGCTCTTGGAATTTATATGCGATTTTATTTTTGTTACTGGCAAGTTTGAGTATGATAGCTTCGACTTTTGTTACAAATTTGGCATTATTTTTATTTTTTATCAGCTTAGCTACTATAGGTTTTATCGTGATTCAGCCTATATTTTGGAATTTACCAACTCAAGTTTTAAAAGGCAAAGGGGCAGCGGCTGCTATTGCTCTCATAGGATCCTTAGGAAATTTGGGTGGTTTTGTTGCACCGACTTTAAAAACATATATAGAAAGTCATTTTGGAGTCGAGTTTGGACTTATAGTATTGGCACTAATAGCAATTTTAGGTGTATTGGTATTAATGCATTTAAAAACAACTTTAAATTTAGATAAGGGAGAATAAATGGATTTAAAAATCAAAAATAAAGTTTGTATTATTACAGGTGGTGCCAAGGGTATTGGTTATGGTATTGCTAAATTATGGGCTATAGAAGGTGGAATTCCTGTAGTTTTTTCAAGATCTATGCCTAAAGAGCATGATGAGGAGTTAAAAAAAATATGCAAAAATTATGAATTTTATGAGATTGATTTAAAAAATTATGAACAAATTAAAGAGCTTGTAGAAAAAGTCGCGACAAAACATAGTGGAATTTACGCTCTTGTAAATAATGCAGGTGCAAATGATAATTTACATATTGAAAACACAAGCACTACAGATTTGATTAAGTCTTATGAAAACAATCTTTTTCATTACTATGCTATGACAAAAGAGTGTTTGCCTTATATTAAAAAAGAACAAGGCAGTATTTTAAATATAGTGAGTAAAACAGGTATTACAGGGCAAGGCAGAACTTCAGCTTATGCTTCAGCAAAAGCTGCTCAAATGGGCTTTACTAGGGAATGGGCTTGTGCCTTTGCTAAAGACAATGTGCGTATTAATGCTTTATGTCCAGCTGAAGTAATGACGCCCTTATATGAAAAATGGCTACAAAATTTCAAGGATCCAAAGGCTCAATATGAAAAAATAGCTAGCTTCATACCACTAGGACGTCGCTTTACGACTATAGAAGAAATTGCTAATACAGCAGTTTTTACACTCAGCCCACTTGCTTCACACACCACAGGACAAATTTTAAGCGTAGATGGAGGTTATGTGCATTTAGACAGGGCTTTAAATTGGGATTAAATTAAAAGGAGAAAATATGAATGCAAATGCAAAAAATATCAAAATAGCTATCATTTTAGTGACTTCGCTATTTTTCTTATGGGGTGTAAGTTATGGACTTGTTGATGTGATGAATAAAAATTTCCAAAATCATCTTCATATCACTCAGCATGAAAGCGGTTTTTTACAACTTGCTTATTTTGGAGCGTATTTTATCATCGCTTTACCAGCTGGCTATATAGCAAGTCGCTTTTCTTATAAGGTGGGTATAATGTTTGGCTTAGCACTTTATGCTATAGGTTGCTTACTCATCATACCGGCAACAAATTCAGCAAGCTTTGCTTTATTTTTATTTGCTTTTTTTGTGCTTGCTTGTGGCATAGGCTCTTTAGAAACAAGTGCAAATCCTTACATGACAAAGCTTGGAGATGAAAAAAATGCAAGTTTTAGGATCAATGCGGCTCAAAGTTTTAATGGCTTGGGGCAGTTTTTAGGACCTATCGTAGGTGGGGTTTTGTTTTTATCTATCACTAAGCAAGATGAGGGAGCAAGTGCTGAACAGATTGAAGCAGCATTGCTTGCAAATATGGGTAATGTCCAGCTTGTGTATGTTGGTATTGCAAGTATAGTTATTTTGATTTTTATCGCTTTTTGGCTTAATAAGTTCCCAGAAGGATCAGCTGTGAGTAAAGATTATGAGCAAAAAGATGATTCTAAGCCTATAGGAGTGTTTAAGCATAGACATTTTAATCTAGGGCTTTTAGCTCAATTTTTATATATAGCTAATCAAGTAACAGCAGGAGCTTTTTTCATCAACTATGTCAGCGAACACAATCAAAACCTAAGAGATGAGCAAGGAGCGTATTTTTTCTCTATAGCCTTAGTGGCATTTATGCTTGGCAGGATACTCACTACGCCTTTGATGAAAAAAATTAAAGGTGAGAGTATATTAGGGCTTTATTCTTTAATCAATGTTTTCATTTGCATAGCCTTGTATTTAAGTTCTGGTTTTATCAGCATAGTGCTTTTAATCGCTTTATTTTTCTTTATGTCTATATCGTTTCCAACTATCTTTGCAGTTGCGACTAAAAACTTACCTTTTAATCAAGTTAAACTTGGTGGCTCTTTACTTGTCATGAGTATAGTAGGAGGAGCGATTATGCCTATTATAGTTGGTTTAATCAATGATCGTTTTGGCACAGGACTTGGTTTTTTAAGTCTTGCACCTTTGTTTTTGTATGTGGCTTGGTATGGCTTTTTTGGTTCTAAGATAAGGGCTTGATATGCAAGCTATATTTGATGCTCATATTCACCTTTGGAATTTAGATAAGCTTGATATTTCTTGGCTTGAAAATGATGAGAGTTTAAAGCAGGACTTTGAATTTAAAGACTTGCAAAAAGAGTATCAAGATTTTCATTTTCTAGGTGGCTTGTATATTGAAGTAAATAGTGATGATAAGGCTAAGGAAGCTTTATTTGCCCTCGAACTTCAAAGGCTTTATAAGCTTGAGCTTTGTTTGGCTGATCTAGTTTGTAAAGAAAAAATTTGTGCCTTTAGAGAGGTAATGCATACCAGTAAAAATGGGGCTAAAAGGCTTTTTGATGAAGATTTTAAGGCTATAGCTTTAAAGCTTATTGAGCATGATTTAGCCTTTGAAGCTTGTATAAAGAGTGAGGATTTGGCTTTACTCATAGAGTTTTTAAAGCAAAATCCTGAACTTAAAGTGGTTTTAAATCATTTAGGAAGCTTAGGACTAAATGATCTTAAAATCTATGAAGAAAATTTAAAAGCTTTAGCAAGCTTTTCTAAGGTATATGTAAAAATTTCAGCCCTAGATGAGTTTTGCAAAGATACTCCAAAGGATTTTATCTTTAAGCTCTTTCATCTTGCAAAAAAGCATTTTGGCGAGCAAAGATTGATTTATGGCAGCAATTATCCAGTAGCTAAGCTAAGTCCTAAAGAATGGATTTGTTTGATTAAGCAAAGCAAGGTTTTTGAGGACTTAGATGCTTTATTTTATAAAAATGCTTTAAGAGTATATAAAGGAAAATAATATGCAAAGATATGGACAAATCATTAAGATTAAAAAAGAAAAAGAAGCTGAATATAAAGCCTTGCACAAAAAGCCTAGTAAGGGAGTTTGTGAGATGATTAAGCAGTGTAATATACAAAATTATTCTATCTATCTTTTTGGGGAATTTTTATTTGCGTATTTTGAGTATGTGGGTAAAGATTTTAAGGCTGATATGCAAAAAATGGCAAACGATAGCAATACTCAACAATGGTGGAAGCTTACTGATCCTTGTCAAATTTCACTAGGCAAAGCCGGAGAAAAATGGCTTGATATGGAAGAGGTTTTTCATTTAGATTAAACAAATTTTAAAGGAGAAAAAATGAAACAATATTTAAATTTCATTGATGGGGAATTTATCCCTCACAAAGGTGAGTTTATCAAGGTTTTTAATCCAGCTACAAAAGAGCTTATTTCAGAAGTAGCTAGTGCTAGTCTTGAAGATACAAAAAGAGCTATTGAAGCAGCAAAAAAAGCTCAAAAGTCTTGGGAGGCAAAGCCGGCTATTGAGAGGGCAGGCTATCTTAGAGAAATTGCCCAGCTTATTAGAAAAAACGCCCAGTTTTTAAGTGAAGTATTAATGCAAGAGCAAGGAAAGACTAAGGCTTTAGCAAGGATTGAGATTGATTTTACGGCTGATTATATGGATTATATGGCTGAGTGGGCAAGACGTTATGAGGGCGAGATTATACAAAGTGATAGGGCAAATGAGCATATTTATTTATATAAAACTGCCATTGGTGTAGTGAGTGGAATTTTACCTTGGAATTTCCCTTTCTTTCTTATCGCAAGAAAAATGGCTCCAGCCTTACTTACAGGAAATACCATTATCATCAAGCCAAGCAGTCAAACCCCAAATAATGCCTTTGAATTTGCCAAACTTGTAGCACAAAGTTCTTTACCAAAAGGAGTATTTAATCTTATAGCAGGTAAGGCAGACTTAGTAGGCACAGAGCTTTCAAGTAATGAAAACATAGGCTTAGTAAGCCTTACAGGAAGCGTTGAAGCTGGGGTAAAAGTTATGCAAGCTGCAGCTTCTAATATCATCAAAGTTTCTTTAGAACTTGGAGGAAAAGCTCCTGCTATAGTGTGTAAGGATGCTGATATTGATCTCGCTGTAAAAGCCATAAAAGCAAGTAGGATTTGCAATAACGGACAGGTGTGTAATTGTGCTGAAAGAGCTTATATCCATAAAAACGTGTATGATGAGTTTGTGGATAAATTTACAAAGGCTATGAGTGAGGTTAGTGTTGGTAATACCATGAAAGGCGATTTTGACATGGGACCTCTTGTTAATCAAGCAGGAGTAGATAATGCTCTAGCCATGCTTGATAGGGCTGTTAAAAAAGGAGCACGTATAGAATGCGGCGGTAAGATAAGTGATACAAGCGGATACTTTTTCCCGGCCACAGTTTTAACAGGGGTAAAACACGAAGATGAGATTATGCAAAAAGAAATTTTTGCCCCTATCTTGCCTATAGTAAAATTTGATAATCTAAGCGAGGCTATAGATATGGCAAATGATTGTGAATATGGACTTACAAGCTCTATATATACTCAAAATTTAGACTATGCCATGAGGGCAAGCAGGGAGCTTAAATTTGGTGAAACCTATATCAATAGAGAAAATTTTGAAGCCATGCAAGGCTTTCATGCAGGTTTTAGAAAAAGCGGTATAGGTGGGGCTGATGGCAAACATGGACTTGAAGAATACCTTGCTACTCATGTAGTTTATCTTGAATACAATACAAATAAAGAATAGCACAAAAAAACCAAGAAAAAACTTGGCTTTAACCTAATTCTAAGCAAAACTTAGCTATTATCCAAAGTTTATTTTAGCTTAATGAAAGGAATTACAAGTGCCAACCATAAATCAATTGGTTCGTAAAGAACGCAAAAAAGTTTTGGAAAAGTCCAAATCTCCAGCGTTAAAGAATTGTCCGCAAAGAAGAGGAGTTTGCACTAGGGTATATACAACAACGCCTAAAAAACCAAACTCAGCTTTAAGAAAAGTTGCCAAAGTTAGGCTTACAAGTGGTTTTGAGGTTATCTCTTACATAGGTGGTGAAGGACACAACCTCCAAGAACACAGCATAGTGTTAGTGCGTGGTGGTAGGGTTAAAGACTTACCGGGTGTGAAGTATCACATAGTGCGTGGTGCACTTGATACTGCAGGAGTTGCAAAAAGAACAGTTTCTCGTTCTAAATACGGGGCTAAAAAACCTAAAGCCAGTGCTGCAAAGTCTTAAAGCAAAAGCTGAATTTAAAGACAAAGTAGCTAACACAGACAAAGCCTTGTTTTGCTTTTGTTTGAGTAAAATTTTATATTTGAAGGAAAAATGATGAGAAGAAGAAAAGCTCCGGTAAGGGAAGTCTTACCTGATCCGATTTATGGAAATAAAGTAATTACAAAATTCATTAACTCTTTAATGTATGATGGTAAAAAAAGCACTGCTACAAGTATAATGTATGGAGCTATTGATGCTATCGACAAAAAAAATCAAGAAAAAAAAGGTATTGAAATTTTCAACGACGCTATAGAAAATATCAAGCCTATCTTAGAAGTAAAATCGCGTCGCGTTGGAGGGGCTACTTATCAAGTGCCTGTTGAGGTTCGCCCTGCTAGACAACAAGCCCTAGCCATACGCTGGATCATTTCTTTTGCAAGAAAAAGAAGTGAAAGAACTATGATAGATAAGCTAGCAGGTGAGTTACTTGACGCTGCAAACTCAAAGGGTGCTTCATTTAAGAAAAAAGAAGATACTTACAAAATGGCTGAAGCAAATAAAGCATTTGCTCACTACCGCTGGTAAGAAAGGATAAAAAATGTCGCGATCTACACCACTTAAAAAGGTGCGAAACATAGGAATAGCCGCTCACATAGACGCAGGCAAAACCACTACAAGTGAAAGGATACTTTTCTTTACTGGAATGAGTCATAAAATAGGCGAGGTGCACGATGGAGCTGCAACTATGGACTGGATGGAGCAAGAAAAAGAAAGAGGTATCACCATCACTTCAGCCGCTACTACTTGTTTTTGGGGTGGTTATCAAATCAATCTCATAGACACTCCAGGACACGTTGATTTTACCATAGAAGTTGAACGTTCTATGCGTGTTTTAGATGGTGCTGTGGCAGTATTTTGCTCAGTTGGTGGAGTACAACCTCAAAGTGAAACTGTTTGGAGACAAGCCAATAAATATGGCGTTCCAAGGATAATTTTTGTCAATAAAATGGATAGAATAGGTGCAAATTTCTACAATGTAGAAGATCAAGTAAAAAATCGCCTAAAAGCTAATCCTGTGCCTATTCAAATTCCAATTGGTGCTGAAGATGACTTTAAGGGCGTGATTGATCTAGTTACTATGAAAGCTTTGGTTTGGGAAGATGATACGAAGCCAACTGATTATGTAGAAAAAGAAATTCCAGCCGAGCTTAAAGAAAAGGCTGAAGAATACCGAACTAAGATGATAGAAGCAGTCAGTGAAACAAGTGATGAACTTATGGAAAAATACTTAGGCGGAGAGGATTTAAGCGAGGAAGAAATTAGAGCTGGCATAAAAGCAGGTTGCTTAAGCCTTAGTCTTGTACCTATGCTTTGTGGAACAGCCTTTAAAAATAAAGGCGTGCAACCCTTACTTGATGCTGTAGTGGCGTATTTACCAGCTCCTGATGAAGTAGCAAATATCAAAGGCGAGTATGAAGATGGTAGTGAAACTTCAGTAAAAAGCACAGATGATGGCGAATTTGCAGGACTTGCCTTTAAAATCATGACTGATCCTTTTGTAGGACAACTTACCTTTGTGCGTGTGTATAGAGGAAGCCTAGAAAGTGGCTCTTATGCACATAATTCAACCAAGGACAAAAAAGAAAGAATAGGACGTTTGCTTAAAATGCACTCAAACAAAAGAGAAGAAATTAAGGTGCTTTATGCAGGCGAGATTGGTGCTGTAGTTGGGCTTAAAGATACCCTAACAGGAGATACGCTAGCCAGTGAAAAAGACAAGGTTATACTAGAGAAAATGGACTTTCCAGACCCAGTTATCAGCGTAGCTGTTGAGCCAAAAACTAAGGCTGATCAAGAAAAAATGTCTATAGCTCTTAGCAAACTTGCTCAAGAAGATCCAAGTTTTAGGGTAAATACTGATGAAGAAAGCGGACAAACCATCATTTCAGGTATGGGCGAGCTTCACCTTGAAATCATCGTAGATAGAATGCTTCGTGAGTTTAAAGTAGAAGCTGAAGTAGGACAACCTCAAGTTGCTTATAGAGAAACCATAAGAAAAAGCGTAGAACAAGAATACAAATACGCCAAACAATCAGGCGGACGCGGACAATACGGACATGTATTCTTAAGGCTTGAGCCTTTAGAACCGGGCAGTGGATATGAATTTGTCAATGACATCAAAGGCGGTGTGATACCAAAAGAATATATCCCAGCTGTTGATAAGGGCATACAAGAAGCCTTGCAAAATGGTGTTTTAGCTGGCTATCCAGTTGAAGATGTCAAAGTTACTGTGTATGATGGAAGCTATCATGAGGTAGATTCTTCAGAAATGGCATTTAAACTTGCTGCTTCTATGGGCTTTAAAGAAGGAGCTAGAAAAGCAGGTGCTGTGATACTTGAACCTATGATGAAGGTTGAAGTTGAAACCCCAGAAGAGTATATGGGCGATGTTATAGGTGATTTAAACAAAAGACGCGGACAGGTAAATTCAATGGATGAAAGAGGTGGTAATAAAATCATCACAGCCTTTTGTCCTCTAGCTGAAATGTTTGGCTACTCAACTGACTTGCGTTCTCAAACCCAAGGACGTGCTACTTATAGTATGGAATTTGATCATTATGATGAAGTGCCAAAAAATGTCTCTGAAGAGATTATCAAAAAAAGAAATGGCTAAATAAGCCTTTTAATCCTAGCTTGTTTTTCAAGCTGGGATATCCCAAACCACTTTTGTTTTTTAGCTCTAAAAGCCAAAAGTCCCCGTAGCTCAGCAGGATAGAGCGCAAAATTCCTAATTTTGAGGTCGTGAGTTCGAATCTCGCCGAGGACACCACTTCGGATTTGTATTTCTTTTGTTTTTAAAATTTTGGCTGTAAAATTCACTTTTTTTTTAGCTTGATTCTTTTAATAAACCTTACAAAAACTAAGCAAAAAGCATTTATTTTCACACTACAAAGTCTTTTTGCTTTTCCATTAAGACTTAAAAACTTTGATTTGAATCAAGGCTGATATTTTTATCTTTAAGCTGAAGCGTTTTTGGTAAAGCTTCATAGCTTGGTAGCTCTAAAGCCTTAGGATCAATGGTATCTACATTTAAACTTTGCGTGTCAGTATCTGGCACTAAAAGCGAGCTTGGATCACTTAGGGCTTTAATTTCTGGGACTTTAAGATCAAAAGTGCTTGTATTTTTTTCTTCATCTTTTTTGATGATTTTTTCTGCGGTTTCTTTTTGTTCATCGCTTGCTTCAGTATCCTTTAAAAAGCTTTTAAGCTCTTCTATATCAAATTTTTCTATACCTTTTAAGGCTAAGATATACACACCATCGATCTCGAGCTTGTATTTTTTATTAATAAAGTTTTGCAAAGTATCTTTAAATCTTAGTTTGCCAAGTTCGGTAAAAAGGTCTTCATAAAAAAAACTTGAAATGATAATATTGCTCGCATCAGTAATCTTGCTTTCATTTTCCTTCACATTTTTGCCCTCAAATTCAAGGCTAATTTGCACCTTTTTAAGTGTATTTTTGCCTGCCTTGCTATAAATTTCGGTGCGTAAATTTTCTACTTTTAAACTTTGGCTTAACACAAATAAAGGTAGTAATAAAAACAAAATTATCTTTTTCATTCAACTTCCTTTTCAAGATCGATAAAATCAGCTTTTTTATAAAAATCAAGGGCATTTTGATCAAGCTTTAAAGCCTTAATAAAATGAGCCTTAAAGTCTTTACCCTCATACACAAGCTTTAAGCTTTGTGGCTGGCTTGTTCTTGAAAGCGCTACATAAAGCTGTGCATTTTCAAAAATCAAGCCCATATCACACACTAAACGTGCTATACTCATACCCTGAGCCTTATGAATAGTAATAGCATAAGCAAGTTTAATGGGAAACTGACTCACACTTGCAAGCACCTTGTTATCATCGCTTAAATCCTCAAGAGTAAAGCTATATCGATCAAGAGAGATTAATTCACCATTATCCTTTTCAACCTCGATTAAATCCTTACCTTGTTCATTTACAAAAGCACTTACCTTACCTTGCTCGCCGTTAAAATACCCTGCTTCGTAATTATTGATACAAAATATAATTTTTGCTCCCACTTTAAGCTTTAAATTTTCACTCACATTAAGACTTTTTTGCCATTTTTCAAAACTAAGCTCGTCTAAATTTATATCATTTTTTACAGCTAAAGCCTTAAATTCAAAAAGCTCGCCTTCAAGTTTATTTAATTTTTCATTATTGATAAGCTCGGCTTTTTTATTTGTAGAGCAAAGCAAGGTAAAATCATCATCTATCTTAGAAAGCTCCTTTTTTGTGATCAGTAAATTTTCAAAATAAATCAAAAGCTCCTCATTAACCCTGCCCTGCCTTAAATTTGAAAGGTATTCATAAAAAAGCAGATCATTTGTTCGTTTTGCACTCTTTAAAAAGACATTTTTAAAAGCAAAATCCGCCCAAGAAAGTGAAGAAAAGGCATAATATGCCCCAGCAAAAAGGCTTTTTTCGCTCATTTGCTCTTTTTTAAGCACAGGAGGAAGCTGCAAAAAATCCCCTACAACTAAAATCTTACCTTGAAATTGACTATTTCTTAAGCGAAAAGCAAGCAATTCAAACACTTCAGCACTCACCATAGAAATTTCATCAATGATAAGCAAGTCAAGATTTTTAAGGATTTTTTGAAGCTTAACAAGCTTTTCTTTTTGCTTTTTATCAAGCTTTAAAAGCTCATCTAAGGTATTGCAAACGCCTAAGGCAAAGAAGCTGTGTAAAGTAACACCGCTGATATTAAAGGCCGAAATGGCTGTTGAGCCAAGTGCGATGACATTTTTGCCACTAAGTTTTAAATCCTTTTTTAAGGCACTTACAAGATGAGACTTGCCAACGCCAGCTCCACCGCTTAAAAAAACATTATCATTTTGTAAAATCTGCTCGAGATAATTTACCATTTTCATTCTATAATTATAGCTATTTTTATGAATTTAAGGTTAAATAATGCGTTTTTTTCTTATATTTTTCTTATATTTTTTTCTTGCGTGCAGTAGCAAAAACAAAAATATTCAAAGCTCTAGTATAAAAAATACCCAAAACCTTGAAGCACAATTTTATGCAAGCTTAGAACTTAAGCAAAGTATAAGCGAATTAAGCGAACTAAAACAAAGCAAAAAAACCTCTGCAAAAGCTTATAAAGACAAGTTTTTCTACGCTTGGCATACAAAAGCTAAGATACAAAATGCACAGGATATATTTTGGTCTTTTGGGGCTTATCTTAATCCAAATAAAAATTATTATTTTTTTAATAAAAAACCTATAGACAAAGCGTATTTTAAGGCTCTCATAGACAATGGCAACGAAAAAGATTTTTTAAAACTTAAACAAAAGGCTTTAGTCATAGAAAATAGCTTTTTAAGAAATATCCCCACTCAAACAGCCATTTTGCAAAATCCTTTTAAAGATGGCGAGGGCGTGCCATTTGATTACTCGCTTGATGGCGTTTTAAATGTGGGTTCGCCTGTGCTGATCTCTCATTACAGCAAAGACAAACGTTATGCTTTTGTCTTAGCAGAAAGTGGCTGGGGCTTTGTTGAGGTTAAGAATTTAACACATTTTGATGATAGAAGAGCCAAAACTTATGAAAATTTAAATTTCGTTACACCGATCAAAGAGCGAACAAGCGTTTATGATGAAAAGGGTAAATTTGCTTTTGAGGCAAGGATTGGAGCGATTTATCCATATTATGCTGAAAAAAAGGGGTATTTTTTAAGCAAAATTGGGGACAAAAAAGTAAAGCTTAGTAAAAATTACTTTAGTCCTTTCCCTTTGTATTTTAATGATAAAAACCTCAAAACCCTTTTAGCTCAACTTTTAAGTCGTCCGTATGGTTGGGGCGGATATGATCTTGAAAGGGATTGTTCTTTATTTATAAGAGATATTTTTGCAAGCTTTGGGGTGCATTTACCGCGAAATTCAAGGGCACAAAGCAAGGCTTTAAAAAACTTTGACATAAGCTTTTTAAGCAATAAACAAAAACAAGTTTTTATTACCAAATTTGCTAAACCTTATGAAAGTTTGCTTGGACTTAAAGGACATATTATGCTTTATGTAGGGAAGTTGCAAGATCAAAACGCAGTTATTCACGCTGTTTGGGGCGTTCGCACCAAAGATGATGGCAGACTTTTAATCGCTCAAACTGCTATAACCTCACTTAATATAGGCAAGCATGATGCTCGGGTAAATACTGAAGATTTGCTCATTTCTAAGATTGATTTGATAAGTTTTATAAGTTTAAGCGAGTCCCAAAGTAAGCAAATAAGTGAGTATTTAAGTCAGTTTAAGTAAAAACACAATTCAAGGAAAAAAATGAAAATAAAGTATTACTTTACTTTTTATTCCATCTTGCTTTTGCACAAGATAAAACTGAGGATTTTGGGAATTTTGAGCTTGACTTAAGCACTTATCTTTTTACGCTTTAATAAGAAAACATTGATACAAAATACCTATTGTAGAAGCACTTTAAATTCAAAACTCGCTCAAGATGATTTGCAAAAAAATTAGCCAATGTGCTTGTTGAACTAGGAATGGATAGGCGATGATATTAAATACACAAGTTTTTGAATGTATGATGAGTATATACATTTTTTTGGCTTTTCGCGAGCTTATCAAAGTCAAGATAATATCTTTATACCAAAGTCAAAATCAAACCCTTTGTTAAAAAATCAAGCTTTTTATAAGGAATTTTAGATACGAGCAAAGCTAAAATTTTATTTTTTCTTCATTTTTTTGCATTATGAAAATAAGCGTGAAATTTAAACAAGCTTAAACAAATTTATGTTAATATAAGTGCAGAAATTTTTCAAGGAAAAAAATGCAAAAAATCAAAGACTGGATTTTAAAAAAACTTTTTAAGGTATCAAATCAGTCTGTAAATTTGCTTGATTTGCTTGAAGCAAATGCTTTGTATAATGAAGAAATATCCATTGATCCAGCAAAACTTCATTTTAAATTTCAAGAATTTAATGCCTACCTAATCTTTGCTGTGCTGTGTGCAATCGTGCTTGTGCCACTCATACTTTTAACGCATTCTGGTTTTCAAATCGTTGATTTTCATTTTAGCATCATCAGTGCCATTGGTGTTACAGCTGCTATTTTTATTTTTTTTGATATGTTTAAAATTTACGCACGAAAAAGCATGACAAAAAAACTCATTAAAAAGGCTTGGAACGAACATTTTCCTTGCTTTGAATATGAAAAATATTCAAAACTTCTTGAAGAAATTTATCACAAACTCCCAAAACACATGATCTCAAAACCAAATTTAGAAAGCTATGTTTTAGAACAAATCATACAAAATGAACAAAAAGAATAAATCATTCTAAATAATCTAAAATTTGATTTTGAAAACGCATATTTTCAAGCCCTCTTTTAAGCTCTTTATTTTCTTCATTTAAAACACTTTCCTGATTACGCAAAGTGCCTATTTCTCTACTTAAATAATAAATATTATTTCGTATATAAATTTGTGGGATAAACACAACGCAAGTAAAAAAGATCAACAAAAAAGCAAATAAAAGCTGGTTGAAATTGAGGTTTTTTTCTTCTTGCGTAGCTTCTTTAAAGCCCTCAAGAAGCGTATTTTTAGTATGCGAGCTATTTTCTTGCTCAAGCGGTGAAAAAGCATATGTGCTTTTGACTTGTTCTAAACTTTGATCGTTTGTATTAATATGCGTTTGTTTTGAATTGAGTATTTGACTTGAAGCTTTTGTCTGTTTTAAAGAATCAACTTGAGCTTGCAAATTTGTTTGATTTTTTTCATCATTTGGAAGTTTTGTTTGTTGCAAATTTGGGCTTTTGATATGATTTGAATTTGGTGATTGGCTTAAGTTTTTTTGCGTTTGTAAGTTTAAATTTGTGAGTTTTTCTTTTTTGTTTGGTGCTTGCAGGGTATTTATTTGATGGGTATGAATTTGCTTTATAGTGGTTTGCTGAATGCTTGTTTTTGCTTTTTTATCGCCAAAAAAAATTATACCTTGCAAGAGCTTATTTTTTTCTTTTTTGCTCTGTTTTTGGATATTTTGTTTTTCTGAATTTGTTCTTTTATTTTCACTTGTTTGCTTGATATTTTTGTTCTTTTTTTGTTTGAACTTGGCTAAAAATGCAAAGCCAAATTTCTTTTTTTCTTCAAGCTTGACATTGATTAAATCCTCTTTAAGATAAATACTGCCTTTTGTTTTTGGCTCTAAAAAATCCTGATCAAAAAAATCAAAGCTTTGTTTTTTGTTTTTATTTAGTCTGCGTTTGAGTATATCATCATCTTGTGGCATTTGTTCAACTTTAGCCCTTACTCTGCCCTCTTTTACAGCTCTTGAGTATCGAAGCATTTTTTCGCGTATATTTTGGCGTTCTTTTAAAAAATCATCATCTAGCATTTTTCACCTTAATCAAAATAAAAAGCTCTCATTTTAGCACAACTTGAACGAGAATTTGCTCTTTTTTCAGCCTCACTTGCCACAATAGGTTTTTTACTAAGCACTCTACCCAAACTATGGTTTGCTCCACACTCACATTTTAAAGCCCTTTCATCGCAAATACACGCACGGGCAAAGTCTTTAAAAGCATTTTTTACCAAAGCATCTTCTAAAGAATGAAAGCTGATAATAGCAAGTATGCAATTTTGAAGCACTTTGCAAGCATGTAAAAACTGCCTTAACGCCTCTAATTCACCATTAACCTCAATGCGAATGGCTTGAAAAACAAGCACAGCTTTTGATACTCTTCTGCCATTCACACTTTGTGTGCCGATGATTTGGGCAAGTTCCTTAGCTGAATTTATAGGCTTTTTTGCTCTTTGTGTGCAAATTTTTTCAGCCAAAACTCTTGCATCTTTAAGCTCTGCAAATTCCTTAAAAATATGCTCTAATTGAGCTGGCGTATATGAATTTACAAGCTCATATGCACTCAAGTTTTGCTCTTGATTCATACGCATATCAAGATAGTTTGAATGCACGCTAAAGCCTCTTTCATCTTTATCCAAATGCAAAGATGAAACCCCTATATCAGCAAGCACACCCCTTATCTGTATAAGTTCATCGTAAGAAAGTTTGCTTAAAATTTCTTTAAAATCACTTTTGATCAAACGCACTCTTGAGCCAAATTCTTGCAAATTTTGCCTTGAAAAGTTCAATGCCTCATCATCTTTATCGCAAGCAATTAATCTTAGATTTTCATGGGCTTTTAAAATAGCCTTACTATGTCCGCCAAAACCCAAAGTGCAGTCTAAAAATATCCCTTCATCAAGTCCTTCAAATACCTTTAAAACTTCAGTTTGCAAAACAGGGATATGGACAGCTTGCAATTTTAAACCTTTGTTATCTTTACTTTTTGTAATGATAGCAAAACAAAGATAAAATACACACATAAATATCTTGAAAATTTGCAATTTTTAAACTCAAATTAAACACTTATAGGGTAGAATAAGGCTTTATTTGACACAAATTTTTAGGAATAATAAATGATTACTTGGATGCAAAGGCATAAAAAATGGCTTATTATTACGACATGGATAAGTGCGATTGCTTTTATTGGAGCAAGTGCAGTAAGCTGGGGAAGTGTGGATTTAAATTTCAACAGAAATACTTCTGTAGCAAAAGTTGGCGATGAAAAAATAAGCTTTGTTGAGTTTAATCAAAGATTTAATCAAATTTTTACTTATTTTAACCAAATCAGCAATGGCACACTCACAGAAGCTAAAGCAAAAGAACAAGGACTTGATACGCTAGCTTTGCAAAGCCTCATTGAAGATAAATTACTCGTTTCTTTTGCAAAAACACTCGGTTTAAGTGTGAGTGAGGACGAAATTTTAAACCTTTTAATCTCTAATGAAAGCTTCTGGGATAACAATAAAGGCTTTGATAAAAATATATATTATAATATACTTGCACAAAATAATATCAAAACAAGTCAATACGAAGATATGCTCGCAAGCGATATCTTGCTTCGCAAACTTAGCGTGCTTTTTAATCTACCCGTGAAAGAAGAAGAGTTGAAGATGCTTGCTTCAAATTATTTTATGCAAGATGTTTTAAGTGTAGAACCTTTCAAAGCCAAAAATGTCAAAATCGATATCAATGAAACTAAACTTGAAGCACTTTGGCAAGGGATGAAAGAGGACTTTAAAACTGAAAAAAGGTATTTTATCTCAAGCTATTTTATCCCTTTAGAAAAACACGAATTTAGTGAGGCTGAGTTACAAGCATACTATGACAAAAATAAGCAAAATTATACTGATTTTAGTGGCAAAATTTTAAGTTTTCAAGAAGCTCAAGAAGAGCTCAAAAAAGACTTGGGACTTGATAAACTTAAAGATGAAGCTAATCAAAAATACCTCGCTTTAAGCAAAAAAGAACTTGACTTTCAAAAAGAACTTAACCTTAGCCAAACAGATATTTACTATCCTTTAGAATTGCTTGAAAAAACAAACGCTGGTGGTGTGCTTAAACCTTTTAAATTTGAAAATGGCTATATGATAGTAAGATTAAACGCTTACGAAGGTGTGCGAACAAAAAGTTTTAAAGAAGCAAGGGATCAAGTTTTGCCGATCTATAAAGAGCAAGAAAGAAAAGCAGAACTTGAAAAACAAGCCAAGGAGGCTTTAAATAGTTTTAAAGGTAAAAACATAGGCTCGGTAAGTAGAGACTCTTTAAGAAATCCCGAGCGTGTCAATGAGAACGTGATGAATGATGCTGAATTTAGCCTTTTTTTAATGAATGTGTTTAATTCAGATCAAAACAAATCCTTTGTTTTGCTTGATGATAAAGCAATTTTATATGAGATTAAAGCACAAAATTTACTCAACAACTCAAAACTTAACGAATACAAAACAACCTTGGAACAAGAAGCTAAAAATGCCAAAGCAAGCGAGTTAAGACAAGAATTACTTGCTGAACTTCGCAAAAGATATGCGGTGGAAATTTATTATAAAGGGAATATAAATTGAATATTTTAGGAATTGATCTAGGCTCAACGCAAACTTGTGCGATACTAGCACAAAAAGATGAAGAAGGGCTTAAGATAATAGGTTTTGGAAAAGCTAAAACTCAAGGCGTAAAAAAAGGTGCAATCACCAATATAGAGCTTTCTTCAAAGTCCATAGAACAAGCCGTTAGAAATGCTCAAATGATGAGCGGTGTGCATTATGATAAGGTTGTTGTTTCTATATCTGGTTCTTATGCTAAAAGCGTTGATAGCATAGGCGTTGCAAATATACCAGATCACGAGATCAGCATAAAAGAAATTCACCGAGCCGTAAGCACTGCAAAACTTACTGCAAATATACCAAGTGGCTATGAAATCATTCATGTTTTACCTTATAATTTCAAAGTTGATGATTTAGAACATGTTGATGATCCCTTAGGAATGAGTGGCAATCGCTTAGAAGTAGCTACTCATATCATCATTTCGCAAGAAGCCCATATTAAAAATCTAAAAAAGGCTGTTGAGTTAGCTGATCTAAGAGTTGATAACTTCGTGCTTTCAGGCTATGCTTCGGCTATTTCTTGTCTTGATGAAAGTGAAAAAGAACTTGGAGCTGTGCTTGTGGATATGGGTGGAGCAATTTGTGATATAGTTGTTCATATGGGCAATTCAGTGCGGGCAAATGAATGCCTACCTATAGGATCAAATAATATCACTCAAGATTTATCCATCGCCTTGCATACACCTTTAAAAGAAGCCGAAAAGATCAAGCTCAATTACGCAAATCTCTCTAAACAGCCAAATACCCTTATACAAGTGCCTTCTATGGGTGATGAAAAAAGAGTTAATGAATACAAGCTTGAAGTTATTTCAAATGTCATTTACGCAAGAGCTGAAGAAACTTTGATGATCTTAGCAAAAATGTTAAGTGAAAATCCTTACGCAAATAGCTCTGGTGCAGGCATAGTGCTTACCGGGGGTATGACAAAGCTGGCAAGTATTGATGAACTGACTTCTGCAATGTTTGATAACAAATCCGTGCGTGTAGCAAGTGCGAGAAAAGACCTTATTTCTGGTTTTGCTGAAATTTTTTCAGACCCTGAAAATACTTGTGCTATAGGACTTTGCTTATATGGGGCTGGGTATTTTACACCTTATGAGCTTGATTCAAATCAAAAACTACGTTATAAAGGCGAACTTGAGCTTTACAATGCACCAATTAAGCAAGAGCTTGTTTTGGTCGAAGAAGATGATGAAAGAAAAAGCGAATTTGTAGATGAAAATTTACAAGAAAATGATACAATAGCAATTAAGGATCATTTGGATTTAAGAACAACAAAAGGCAAAAAGACTGATGGTTTGTTGTCTCGTTTGTGGGATAAATTAACAAACCAATTTTAATTGAGGAGCGGATTATGAGTGAATTTACGGTTGAAGAAATGCAACACGCAAAGGGTGCAAAGATCAAAATTATAGGTTGCGGTGGTGGTGGTGGCAATATGATCAACCATATGATGAATATGGGTTTAAACAACCTTGATCTTATCGTAGCTAATACAGATGGACAAGCACTTACCAAATCTTTAGCCAAAACCAAAATTCAACTTGGAGAAAAAACCACAAGAGGGCTCGGAGCTGGTGGCGATCCGGATGTGGGAGCTGAAAGTGCAAAAGAAAACTTTGAAGAGATTAAAGCCGCTCTTGATCAAAGTGATATCGTCTTTATAGCCTCTGGTTTTGGCGGTGGCACAGGCACAGGGGCTACTCCTATCGTGGCTAGAGCCGCTAAAGAAGTAGGTGCTTTAACTGTATCTGTTATCACTATGCCTTTTGCTTTTGAAGGGGCAAAAAAGAAAAAATTTGCTGAAACCGGCTTAGCAGAACTCAAAAAAGAAAGCGATTCTATACTTGTCATTCAAAATGAAAAAGTCAAAAACCTCATCGATAAAAAAGCCTCAGCAAGAGAAGTGTATGCACTCATCGATGATGTTTTAGCTCGTGCAGTTAAAGGTATGGTATCAATCTTGCTTGATAATGGGCGCGTGAATGTTGATTTTGCTGATATTAAAACCATAATGAGCCATAGAGGCTTAGCTTTAATGGGTATGGGTTCTGCACAGGGTGAAAATGCGGCTATGGAAGCTCTTGCAAATGCTCTTGAATCCCCTTTACTTGATGGGCTTAATGTCAAAAATGCTAAAGGACTTATCTTGAATTTTAAACACCATCCGAGTTTTTCTTTCTTGCAAATAGATGGTGCGGCTCAAAGCTTAGCAGAATCACTTGGCAGTGATGTAAGCTATAAATATGGCTACTATGAAGATGAAAGTATGGAAGAAGATATGGTTGAAGTAACTATCATCGCTACTGGCTTTGAATACCAAGATCAGCATGGAAAAATAGATCCTGCCGCAACAAACAAGGAAAGTGAAAATAAAAAAACTCCTTATGTTGGACTTGGTATGACAGGAACTTTTAATAATGATGAGATTATCACTCATTTAGAAGTGCCAACTTGGATTCGCAAACAAATGGATTAAAATAACAAAGCAAGCCTCTTTAGGCTTTTGCTTTGTTGTGTTTTGCAAGTTATTTTTAATATTCAAATCAAGCTTTCTTATGCATACAAAAACTCAAGTATATGAGTTAAAAAAAATACAAAAGTTTCAAATTTGTAAAAAAAAAGCTAAAAGACTGATCAATTTGAAAATGCCTCACAAAGTTTAAGATACACTTCTTTTAAGTCCCTACTGCAAACCCTTGTTTGTCCTATGGTTGTGATGAAATTTGTGTCACCATTCCACCTTGGCACAAGATGGTAATGGCAATGCATACTTATGCCAGCTCCTGCTTGCTCGCCTAAGTTCATACCTATATTTACGCCTTTTGCATGAAAACTTTCTTTTAGGATTTTCACCCCTTCACGCACTTTTTCACTCATCTCCTGCCAAATTTCAAGTTCTAAATTTTCGATATGTTCTTCGTGTGTATAAGGGATAATCATAAAATGTCCGGGCGAATATGGATATAAATTCATCACGCCAAAGCAATACTTCGCCCTAAAAAATACGCCCAATTCCTCATCACTTTTAAGCTTTTTACTCGCTACACAAAAAGGACAAATACTCTTATCTTCCTCAAAATACTGCCACCTCCAAGGTGCATATAAGTGCTGCATTTTCACTCCTTTTTACCACTTTACTGCCCGATCAAGCTTTTTAACGTCAGCTTTTCATTAGCCTGTCTCATAAAATACTCACCCATCAAAAAGGCATTTACTCCTATTTCTTGTAGTTCTAAAAGTATCTTTTTGCTGTTTAAACCACTTTCAGCTACGATAAATTTATCCTTTGGCATAAAGGCTACAAGCTCTTCACACAGCCTCATATTCATCGTAAAATCATTTAAATTTCTATGATTAATACCAATGATATTTGCACCTACAAACAACGCTTTTTCCAAGTCTTCTTTGTTATGCACCTCAAACAAAACCTCTAAATTTAAAGACTTTGCAAACTCATACAAGCTTTTAAGTTCATTTTTATCGAGCATTTTAGCGATCAATAAAATAAAGTCTGCCCCAAAAGCTTTAGCTTCAAGTATTTGATACTCATCAAAAATAAAATCTTTTCTCAATAAAGGCAAGGATACTTTTTGGGCAATTTGTTCTAAATACTCAAGCGAGCCTTTGAAATAATGAGGCTCTGTTAAAACCGAAATCCCACACGCTCCTGCTACTTCATAATTTAAGGCGATTTGAAGTGGTTTAAAATCAGCTCTTATCACACCTTTGCTTGGGCTTGCTTTTTTTACCTCAGCAATGATTTGAATTTTTTTTGTGTCCTTGCTAAAAAAAGCAAAAAAGTCTTTTGCTTTATGAGCCAATGCCTTTTTTTCAAGCTCTATTAAGCTTACACTTTTTTTTCTTAGCTCTAAATCCTGTTTTGTTTTTTTAAAAATATCTTCTAAAATCATTTTTTCTCCTCTTGCAAGCATTTTTGAATGGCTTTGATATGTGCTTTTGACTCTGCTGAATCAATAAATTCTTTATCGTGCATGGTTTTAAGTATAAGCTCCCAAGCCTTTTGGCACTGATTTTGCTTATAATACCCCCAAGCTAAAGAGTCTATAAAAAATAAATTATTATTTTCAAGCTTCAAAGCCCTTTGCACAAGCTCTATACCTTTTTGAATGTCCTTATCATAATCGATAAGTAAATATCCATAATAATTTAAAAATAAAGCCTCGCTTGTTTCATCAATACCTTCTTCAAATTTTGCAATTACAGATTTAAGCACCTTTTCATCGACTTTTTTTGCCTTTAAAGCAAGTTCAAATTCAATCGTTGCAGCAATGAGTAAAAATCTTTTATTTTTAGTTTTTGCATACAATTTTAAAGCAAAACGATACGCTTCTTGATCTTTTTTTAAAGCAGAAAAAAGCGAAAAGGCAAAGTTTTCATCAAGTTTATACGCAAGGGTTAGATTAAGGGCTTCTTGATATTTTTTATCTTGATAAAGCAAACGCACACTATTATCAAGATAAACTTTATTTTGCGTAAGCTTATAAAGTTTAAAAAGCAAGTTTTGTAATTTTTCTTTTTCGCCAAGTTCATTATACATATTTGCAAGCAAAGAACAAATTTTTAAAGAACAACCCGCTTTTGATACAAAGCTCTCAAGTTCTTTTTTTGCATTTTGTTTTTGCCCTAAAATAAGCTCATTATTAGCGATTTTAAGGCTTAAATTCTCATTTGGATCCAACTCTTCTTTAAGATATTTTTTTGCGAGATAATAATTTTGCAAAGAAATAGCAAATTGTCTATTTTGAGCATAAATATCACCCAAAAGCTCATAATTTCTAAAGTCCTTATCTCTTAAAATAAGCTCTTTAAGCAATTTTTCAGCACTTTTAGTATCTTGTTTTTGTATATGATAAAGCACGCCTAAACGCACTAAATCAGGGCTTTGATCAAAATAAGGCTTTGCAAGCTCATACAACTCATCTTTTTTATCAAGATTATTAAAAATACTGATCATAAAGGCATTTTCGATAAGTTTTTTATCTTTATACTCAGCAAGAAGCTCTAAAAACATATCTCTGGACTTTAAAGCTTCGCCCATTTCATTATAAGTTATTGCTTCTAAAAGCTTAAAGTCAAGGCTTTGTTGCTTTGTATCAAGAACATAAGGGCTTGAAAAAGACGAAGTTTTTACGACACAAGCACTGAAATTTACAAGCAATAACGCTAAAAATATATACCTATACATTCGTTTTTTAATTCCTCTTTGTGTTTTTTAAAATAATCCCAAAAGGGAAAAGTCTTACATTGCTTTGGACGAAGCTCGTAAATACTGCAATTTTTCTTTTCTTGATCAAAAAAAATACACGCAAAACCATTCTCAAATTCACATTCTTTAAAACTATACCTTAGCCCCACTTTTCGCAAATATGTTTTTATAAATTCTTCTTTTTCAAGCCCTAAAAAAGCTCTTATAGCTTCTAGCTCTTCAAAGCTTGCAAAGATATTGCCACTTTCGCCAATACAGCATTTACCACCACAAGCCGTGCAAGCCTTTTCATCAAAGCAAAAGTCAAAACCTTGTTTATATATCATCGCTTTTTATCCTTATATTTGCTTGTAAAGCTTTCATCTGTGGGCTTAAAAGGGCATTTTCATACATAAAAAAAGGGGCTAAAAAGGCACAAGGTGCTTTTGAGCCTTTTCTAGCTTCAATCAAAAGCAATCTTGCTTTATCATCTTTACTCTTATGCACGCTTTGAATTTGACTTAAGCTTAACTTAAACTCGCTCAAACGCTGCACGATCTCAGCCAAAGCCAAACTCTCATAACAAAAATACAATTTACCCTGAGGCTTTAAAGCAAGACTTGCTTGATGAATGAAGTCTTTTAAGCTTAAGCTATCTTGAAATTTAGCTATATTTTTATGTTCATCTTGCGATCGTAGAGCTTTAGAACTATAAAATGGCGGATTTGAAACGATAACATCAAATGCCTGCCTTTGCGTAAATTCCTTAAAATCCACACAGCTTATCTTAGCTTCAAGCTCGTTTTGCTCTGCATTTTTCCTTGCTAAAGCACAATTTTGCTCTAAAATATCAAGCAAGACAAGCTTGATTTGTGGCACAAAAGCTTTGAGCATCAAACCTATGATCCCACACCCACAACCCATATCTAAAAGCCTACCTTTAGGCTTTTGTTTTAACACAAAATCAAATAAAAGCAAAGAATCACTATTATAACGATAACCTTGTTTGAATTGAGAAAAAACAAGCTCTTGCAAGGCTTATGCTTTCATATTTTTAAAAACTAAAGAGCAAATTTTAAAGCAAGGCATATTTTAAAACCTCATCAAAGTTCTTTACTGGGATAATCTCAAGATTTTGCTTTACCTCATCTGGAATTTCTTTTAAATCCCTTTCATAGTTTTTTTGTGGGATTAAAGCCGTTTTTATCTCTGCTTTATAAGCAGCGATGAGTTTTTCTTTAAGCCCGCCAATTGGCAAAACTTTACCCATAAGATCAAGTTCACCTGTCATAGCTACGTTTGAACGCACCTTTCTTTGGCTAAATACGCTTGCTAAAGCTACACACATGGTTATACCCGCACTTGGTCCATCTTTTGGAGTTGCTCCATCTGGAACATGTAGGTGGATGTTGTATTGATCATAAACATTTTCTTTTAGCTTGTAAAAAAGCTTTTTAGGCACTTTAAGCTTATTTTCATCGATTAAAACCTTCACTACGCTAAAAGCTATGCGCGCACTTTCTTTCATTACATCGCCTAATGAACCAGTAAGCACAAGCTCGCCCTTACCTTTGATCTTAATAGCTTCGATTTTAAGCACATCTCCACCCACAGCCGTCCAAGCAAGTCCATTGACTTGTCCGATCTCATCTTTTCCATTTTGTTTTTCGATCTCATAGACTTTTTTATCTAAAAAAGCATTTAAATTCTTAGCTGTGATGCTGATCTTTTTATTTTCTTCAAGTAAAAGTTTTTTTGCTGCTTTGCGACATAGCTCAGCTATTTTTCGCCTTAGTGTTCTTACCCCTGATTCTCTTGTATATTCGCTAATCATCAGTTCAGTTACTTCTTTACTAATGCTTAATTCTGTGCTTTTTAAGCCATGTTTTTTAAGTTCATCAGGGATAAGATAGTTTTTAGCTATAGCAAATTTTTCACTTGGAGTGTAAGAACTAAGCTCTATAAACTCCATTCTATCTCTTAAAGGTGCTGGAATTTGGCTAATATCGTTTGCTGTAGCGATAAAGATGATCTTGCTTAAATCTATATTGAAATTCAAATAATAATCCCTAAATTTAACATTTTGTTCTGGGTCAAGTATTTCTAAAAGGGCTGCACTTGGATCGCCTCTAAAGCTTCTGTTGATCTTATCGATTTCATCAAGCACGACAACTGGATTGATCTGCTTTGCCTCTATAAGCCCTTGCACTATGCGTCCGGGCATGGCTCCTATATAAGTTCTTCTATGTCCTCTTAACTCATTTACATCCTCAAGTCCGCCCAAAGCTATACGTATAAGCTCTCGTTTTAAAGCCTTAGCTACTGAGTTTGCAAGGCTCGTTTTACCAACACCAGGAGGTCCATACAAACACAAAATTACCTTAGCCCCGTCCTTATCAGCAATCCCTCTTTTTTCCAAAAGTTCACGCACAGCAAAATACTCTTCTATTCTTTCTTTTGGCTTATCTAGAGCGTAATGATCTTTATTGAGCTGTTTATGCACTTCTTTGATATCAAGCTTTTTTTTTGCTAGCTTTTCAAAAGGCACTTCAAGAGCTGTTTCTATATAGGTTTGAAGCATACTTGCTTCTGAGTTATCTTGATGAATGCGTTCAAATTTTTCGATTTGCTTTTTGATTTCTTTATAGGCTTCTTCATATATGAATTTTTTCTTCGCCTCAAGCTTGGTATGATAATCCCTAGCTTCGTCCTCTTTTTGTGCGTCAAAACCAAGCTCTTTTTGAATTTGTCTTAATTGCTCTTTTAAAAAATACTCTTTATTGACTTTATCGATCTTTGAATGCACCTTACTTTTGATCTCTTTTTGAAGCTTGTTTGTTTCTATTTCTTCAGCGATTAAAGCGATGAGTCTAAGCATTTTTTGCTCTAAATCAACCTCTATAAAAAATTCATACGCCGTTTGTTTTTTAATGCGTATAGTATTTAAGATAAGATCGCAAATTCTTGCACTATCAATGCCTTCTTCTATACTTCTTAACAAATCAGGACTAAAATAATGGCTCATTGAAGCTAAGGCACGCACTTTTTCTTTTAAAACAGCAAGTAAGGCTTCGTTTTTACTGACTTCTGGGATTTTTTGTTGGATCAAATCAACTTCAGCCGTTAAAGGCTTTTGTCCGCTTTGTTTGATGATCTTACCCTTAGCATAACCTTGAAAAAGGATTTTTATGCGTCCATCAGGTAAAGGCACTTTACGCATAATCGTACCTATAACCCCACAATCATAAATTTCATTAAAGGTTCTTGCACCTTCAAATTGAGAAGGAGCGACAAAGATCATACTTTCATTTTTAAGTGCAAGCTCAAGAGCTTTGATATTGTCAATATCGCTTAAAAAAATCGGCGTTATCATAAAAGGATATAAAAAAAGTTCATCTTCAACCAAAACAGGAAGTTTGGCTGGGTAGTTTTGCACCATTTGCATTATCGTTTTTCCTTATTCAAAAATTCGTCTATACCAAGCAACTTTAGCCTTAATCATAGGCACATCGTTAAATTCAGACTCTTGCAATCTTTGCTGATAAACTTCATAGCTTTGTTCTCTATCCGTGCGTTTGTAAAGGCTGGCTATGTTTTCATCTAAAGCAAAAATGGCAAGGTTAAATTTCGTAAGCATGGTTTGCACCAAAGGAGCATACTCAGTTTGTGGATAAGTCTTTGAAAATGTAGCGATTTGATCCCTGCCAGCTAACAAAAGAGCTTGTTCTCTGTTTGGCTGAGCAAAGGCTTCAAATTTAGCCTTAATTTGCAAATAACGGATAAAATCAAGATTTTGAGAATTCCCAAATTTTTTCGCATTTTCTTCCAAATAAAAATCAGCAAGTTTATATTCTTCTTCTTCAATATGCATTTGAGCTAATATAAGCTGTATAGGCTCTAGCAAAGCATCAGCACTATGCTCGCTCGCCATAGAAGTATAATGTTCGTCAGCTTTTTCAAGATCATTATCCTGTATATCTTTGATGATTTGTTCGTGCCACTGCAAGGCACTTAGGTTGTAAAGTTCATCATTTCTCGTGCTACATGCTAAAAATAAAAAACTTACACTTAAGAAAAAAAGAAGTCGTGTTTTCATAAAAATTTACCTAAATATTTTGTATTTTATTTGATTTTTTCAAAATTATAGTAAAAAAAAATAAATAATTTAGTTTTTTGGAACCCCTTTTGCTTATTTTATGGTAGAATTCTTAAATGAATTCTAAATCAAAAAAACAAAGGATGCAAAGATGAACCTTGCTGTAAAATGCCCTATATTAGGGTTTGAAGAAACTAAAACTATGGAATTCAAGCCAGTAGATGAGCTTTTTGCCGAGCTTAAAAGTCTAGATGGAAGAGACTTTAAATTCGTTCTTGTCAATGCTCAAGTGATCCGCCCTGGCTATGACTTTGAAGTGCCAACGTATTATCAAGAATTGCTTGATTTAAATGCTGATTCAAAAAGAGAAGCTTATATCATCATGGCTATGCACAAGGATTTAAGCGAATCAAGTTTAAATTTCCTTGCTCCTATCGTGATCAATTGGGATAATAACTCCTTAGCTCAAGTGATCTTAGATTCAGCAACTTATCCGGAATATTTTCAAGCGGATAAAATTTCAAATTATGTAAAGAAAGATTAAAACCCTTGAAAGAGCTTTTTATCCTTGCAAGCGGAACTATGGCTAGAGCTCTTGCAAATGGGCTAAAAGATAAGTATAAGATCAGCTTCGTAGGACGCAACATTACTCAGCTTGAAGCCCTAAAACACGATGGTTTTAACACGATTTTGTATGAAGACTTTAACTTAGAAGGCAAGGACATTATACTTGCTTTTAAGCCTTATGCCCTAGATGAAGTCTCAAACAAACTTAAAGCTAAGGCTCGCTTGCTTATATCTGTGCTTGCAAACACCGATCTTAAGAGTTTAGAAGTGATAAAAGCGGATAATTACGCACGCATAATGCCAAACATCGCAGCTACTTTTAAGGCTTCGACTACGCCTTTTATTTGCAAGAATGAACTTTTTAAAGATGAAATTATAACCATTTTACAAAGCTTTGGACAGGCTTTTGAGCTTGAAAAAGAAAGTCAAATGAATGCAGCCATGGCACTAAGTGGTTGTGCTCCAGCCTTTTTGGCAATGGTAGCTGAAAGTATGAGCAATGCTGGTGTATATGAGGGCTTAAGTGTTGATTTAAGTTCAAAGCTTATGAAAGCAACTTTTCAAAGTTTTTCTGCTCTTGTGCAAGATATACACCCAGCTCTCATTAAAGAGCAAATTTGTTCCCCCGGTGGTGTTACGATCAAAGGCGTGCGTGCTTTAGAAGATAAAAACCTTCGCTCAGCTTTTTTTAAAGCTATTCACGCAAGCGCAAATAATCTTAATGACTAGGGCATTCTCCTTACTTGAAAGCGTTTTTGCCCTACTTGTTTTAGCCCTAATTTTTTCTTTTGCTTATTTTGCCTTAAACCAAATTCTTAAAAATCAAAACATCTCTTTGCAAAGCTTATATGAAGCTCAAAAAGAGCTTAAAAACGCTCCTTTAAAGCCATTGCGTTTAAAACCTGACGAACTTCTTGAGCTTGAATTTAAAGAAAAAACAAGTTCAAACTCAACCTTTAAACTTAAAAGTTTAAAGCCAGCACATAGACATTATGAGGCAGAATTTAAAGATGAAAAAAGCTTTTAGTCTCTTTGAATGCTTACTGGTGCTTGTTTTATCTTGTGCATTTGCATTTATTATTTTTCAACCCTTACAAAATCTTTTTTCTTTGTATTCATCACAGCAAAGTCAAAAAGCTTTAGAGCTTCACTCAAGCTTTACATTCATAGAAAAACTTTTAAGACGTTGTATCAAACTTCAAATTTCTTCTCAAAACATATCTTGTCTTTTAGAGGATAAAAACAATATCCTATTACAACGTTCTTTACACACTTTTATTGGTAGTTCAGGACTTTTACTTCAGGATCAAAACAAAAGCTTTTATGCTCCTAAAAGCCATTTTATTCACGAAATCGTAAGCAATAATAAAAAAATACAAGTTGGCGTTTTAGCCCAACAACTCGCCCTTAGAAACCAAAAAAATCATTTTTTATACCTTTACAACCTTGAAACAAAGCAGATTTATGAGCTTGAAGTTTTAAGTGATACAGAACTTAAATTTAGTCAAAATACTGAATTTAAGGGCTTTTATAAACTTGTTGAAGCAAATATACTCATTAGTTTTCAACAAAACTCGCTTAGCTACGAGTACACAGCTTATTCAAGCACAAAATCTCAAAAAGCCATTCTTTTAGAAGAAGTGCAAAGCTTTGCTATCAGCCAAAATGCTTCAACTTATACCATGAAAATCTGTCTTTTTGATAAAACAAAGCCTATTTGCTTAGAAAAAGAGCTTTTGCTATGAAAAAAGCTTATATTTTACTTGCTAGCCTTGCCTTACTCGCCTTTTTTAGCTTTACTATCATCTTTTATCTCAAGCAAACAAGCTACACGCCAAAAAGGTTAAAAGATGCTATTTTACACACTCAAGCTCAAATTCTCTTGCAAGACTTTAAAGAGCTTTCAAAACTTTTTTTGTATGAAGCCAAACTTCAAGGCAAAGACTGCCTTGAAAGTGTGAGTTTAAACTACCCAAATCCAAATGATTTTATCGTTATTAGGTATTTTTACCCATTAGGCAAATGTGAGAATTTTAAGCTTACTCAGCTTAATACAGACGCAAATTTAAGCAAAGATAAACTCATCATCGCTCACATCAACATACTCTTAAACAGTCAAAAGGTTGTTAATGATGAAATTTTTATTCAAGATACTTTCACATTGTATCCAAAGTGAGAATTGACTTGAAAATTTCAAAGTCAATTGTGAGTTCAATCTTGAGAAGTCATAAACATAACGAATGTCGGTTGTTTCTGGTTGAATAATTTTTTGTCGTTGATAGCTCGCATTGCCGTCTTTATCAACAAATTATACCCCTAGCAAAAATCTTCTGTATAGTTTTGAAACTTAAAAAAAATACTTTATGAATATTTTAGAACTAAAAAATCCTAAAACTGATTTATAATGGAATAAAAAAAAGGAAACTATATGGAAAGAAGGTCTAAAGGCAATGCTCGAATTATTTTTAGTGTTGCTAGTGGTAATTTTTTAGAGATGTATGATTTTGCGGTTTATGGTTTTTATGCTGCTTTTATTGCCAAAGTATTTTTTCCTGCTCAAAATGAGTTTATTTCTTTAATGCAAAGTTTTATGGCTTTTGGGGTAGGCTTTTTGATGCGTCCCATCGGAGCTATAGTTCTTGGGTCTTATATGGATAAATATGGTAGAAAAAAAGGACTTGTTGTAACTTTAGGTATTATGGCTCTTGGAACCTTAACTATAGCTTGTTGTCCTGGTTTTGAAAGTATAGGAATTTTGGCTCCCATTATAATAGTAATTGGAAGGCTTTTGCAAGGTTTTAGTGCTGGAGCTGAAATAGGAGGAGCAAGTATTTATTTAGCAGAAATTGCACCAAAAAATTTACGTGGTTTTTATGTTTCTTGGCAAAGTGGATCTCAGCAAGTCGCCACAGTTTTTGCAGGTGCTTTGGGTGTATTTTTACATTATCTTATGGGTGATGTTATTATGCAAACTTGGGGTTGGAGAATTCCTTTTATAGTTGGATGTTTAGTCGTGCCTTACATTTTTTATATAAGGAGAACTCTAGATGAAACACCTGAATTTAAAGCCAAAATTCACCAAGCTCCAAAAACTCTCGGAGCTATTTTCAAAAGTATTAGAGAAAATATATCTATAATAGTTTTTGGAATTATGTTTGTAATGATGACGACAATAACTTTTTATTTTATTACTTCTTACACTCCAACTTTTGCTAATAAAGTCTTGCATTTTACTAAATTAGAAAGTTTTACAATCACTGCTATTATAGGACTTAGTAATCTTTTTTGGTTGCCACTTTCAGGCTTTATAGGCGATAAAATAGGAAGAAAACCTATTTTACTTGTGATCACTTTTTTAGGAATCATCAGTGCTTATCCTATGCTTAATTTTTTAACTCATAATATATCTTTTACAAATTTACTTATCGTTGAATTATGGTTTAGTTTTATTTTTGGTGCTTATAATGGAGCTATGGTTGTTTCATTATCAGAAATTATGCCAAAAAATGTAAAAGCTATGGGTTTTTCTTTTTCTTATTCTATAGCAACAGCGATTTTTGGAGGATTTACTCCTGCAGTTTCAACTTATTTGATAGAAAAAACTAACAATCCTGCTTCTCCTGCGTTTTGGCTTACTTTTGCGGCAATTTGTTCTTTTATAGCTTCTTTGGTTATTTTTAAAAAAGGTGGGGTTTATGAAAAACAACAAAAAGGAGAATAAGATGGAATTTGATGTAGCTGTTATAGGCGGTGGTAATGCGGCTCTTTGTGCAGCTATAGCAACAGCAAGCCAAAAAACAAAGTTAAAAATAGCACTTTTAGAAAGTTCTCCAAAGGAATGGCGTGGTGGAAACTCCCAACATACTAGAAATTTACGCTCTATGCATGATGCACCTACAGACGTCTTGGTTAAAACTTATAGCGAAGATGAGTTTTTTGAAGATGTTTTTAAAGTAACCAAGGGACAAACCAATGAAGAATATGCTCGTTTTGTCATCTCTCATACGCCTAAAGCAGTGGAATTTGCCAAAAAACATGGAGTGCGTTTTCAACCTTCTATGCGTGGAACTTTGCACCTAGGACGCACAAATGCTTTTTTCTTAGGGGGTGGAAAATCTTTGATTAATGCTTATTTTAATGCCGCAATAAATTTAGGTGTTGAAATTTTTTATGAATTTGAAGCTTTGGATTTAATCATAGACAAAGGAATTTGTAAGGAAATTTTAGTTTTCGATAAGAAGCAAAAACGAGAAGTGAAATTTAAATCTAAGGCTGTGATTATTGCAAGTGGAGGCTTTGAGTCTAATTTGGAATGGCTTGAAAAAGCTTGGGGAGAAAAAGCAAGAAATTTCATCATTCGTGGGACTCGTTTTAATCAAGGTAAAATGCTAAAAGCTTTACAGAAAAATCGTGCACAAATCATAGGTGATCCCACTCAAGGGCATATGGTTGCTATCGATGCAAGGACTCCAAAATACGATGGGGGCATTGCTTCAAGGGTAGATTGCGTATCCTTAGGTATAGTGGTGAATAAAAAAGCACAAAGATTTTATGATGAGGGTGAGGATTTTTGGCCAAAACGTTATGCAATTTGGGGGCGTTTGGTGGCAAATGAAGAGGATCAAATTGCTTATTCTATAACCGATTCTAAAGTGCAAAAATGTTACATGCCCTCACTTTTTGAACCTATAGTGGCAAATTCTATTGAAGAATTAGCCTTTAAGATAAACTTAGATCCAAAGGCTTTAAAAATAACTATAGATGAATATAATCAAAGTGTTGTAGAAGGAGAATTTGATCATACTATACTAGATAATTGCCACACTCAAGGTTTAAAAATAGAAAAAACGCATTGGGCTTTAAAAATAGACACTCCGCCGTTTTATTGTTATCCTTTACGTCCAGGAGTTACTTTTACCTATATGGGGGTGAAAGTGGATAAAAATGCAAGGGTGTATCAAGAAAATGGAGAGCTTTTTAAAAATATCTTTGCAGCCGGTGAAATCATGGCAGGAAATATTTTAACCCAAGGCTATGTTGCAGGCTTTGGTATGAGTATAGGAAGTGTTTTTGGACGTTTAGCCGGCGAAAATGCATTTGAGTTAGTAAAGGATATGAAATGAAAATTACAAAAAATTATGAAGAAGTGCATAAATCTTGTATTATATGCAATTCTTGCCGCTATTGCGAGGGGCTTTGTGCAGTGTTTCCAGCTATGGAAAAAAAGCGTGAATTTTCCTTAAAAGATATGGATTATTTGGCTAATTTATGCCATCAATGTTCTGAATGTTTTTATGATTGTCAATACGCTCCACCGCATGAATTTAACGTTTCTATTCCTAAACAATTTGCAGCTCTTAGACAATACAGTTATGAAAAATACGCTTTTCCTAATTTTTTAGGCTTAGCTTTTAGGAAAAATGCAGTTTTAAGTAGTGCTATTTTGATCTTTTCCTTATTTTTTGGATTTTGGAGTGCTAGTGTTTATAAAGGTGAAAACACTCAAGGAGATTTCTTTGCTATTGTTTCTTATGATTATATGGTGAGTGTTTTTGGCATAGTTGTGCTTTTGATGGTTTTAGCTTTGGCGGGCAGTGTAGCAAAATTCTACCATGCTATAAAATTAAAAAATCTTAATATTGCTGTTTTTATAAAAAGCTTAAAAGATGCTCTAAGTCTTAAATATCTAGGTGGGCATAAAAACGAGGGTTGTACTTATCCTAATGAAAAGCGTTCTAGCGTAAGAAAAATATTTCATCATTTTACTGCTTATGGTTTTTTATTTTGCTTTATAGCCACATGCTTAGGAGCATTTTATCATCATTTTTTAAATTTAGCAGCCCCTTATGATTTTGCCCAACTTCCTAAAATTTTTGGGGTCATAGGAGGTATTATGCTTTGCATAGGCACTTTGGGACTTTTTGTTTTAAAATGTATAGCAGATAAAAACATAGTAGATGATCAAAGTGTAGGGATGGATTATGTCTTTATTTTCATGCTTTTTTTAGTAAGTTTTACAGGACTTTTACTTATGTGTTTGAAGCAAAACTCTTTATTGCCTTATATGCTTTGGTTGCATTTAAGTTGTGTTTTGGCTTTTTTTATCATGGCACCTTATTCTAAATTTGTGCATATGTTTTATCGTTTTATTGCACTTTTAAAATATAATAGCGAAGAAGAAATTTGATATAATAATGCTTTTTTTAAGGCATTATTTATGAAAAATATTTTTATGTATTTTAAAAAACAAAATTATATTTTTGTGAAATCAATTTAGAGACTTTACACGCAAAAACTGCTTTGATTTTATTACATTATTAAATTCCAAATTTTCAGCTTTTAAAACCAAGATTAAACATAAAAATGTTAAAATATTTGTTTTCAAAAAAAGGATAAGCAATGAAAGTATTACTCATTAAAGATGTTAAAGCTCTTGGTAAGGCTGGAGAGATCAAAGAAGTCAAAGATGGCTACGGACAGAATTTTTTAATTGCTAAAGGCTTAGCTAAAGCTGCAACAAATCAAGTTTTAAAGCAGTTTGATGCCGAACAAAGAAAAAAGGCTGAGAATTTGCGTTTTGAGCTTGCAAATTTAGAAAAACTTAAAAGTGAATTAGCCAAAGTAAGCTTAGAGATCAAAAAGCCAGTCGGTGCGAATGGCTCGCTTTTTGGCGGGGTTACAAAAGATGAGATTGCTATAGCTTTAAAAGAACAATGCGGTTTTGAGCTTGATAAAAAAAGTTTAGAATGTGAAACTATAAAAACGCTTGGTTTGCATGAGATTGGCGTTAAGCTAGGACACGCTATACATGCAAGCTTTAAGCTTGAAGTAAAGGCTGAGTAATGTTTCACGCAACAACTATACTCGCTTATAAGGGCAAAAACAAATCAGTCATAGGCGGGGACGGACAAGTAAGCTTTGGCAATACTGTGCTTAAAGGCAATGCTGTAAAAATTCGCAAACTCAATAACGGCAAGGTTTTAGCCGGCTTTGCAGGAAGCACAGCTGATGCTTTTAATCTTTTTGATATGTTTGAAAATTTACTCAGTGCTTCAAAGGGTGATTTACTTAAGGCTGCGATCGATTTTTCTAAAGAATGGCGAAAAGACAAATACCTAAGAAAGCTTGAAGCTATGATGCTTGTGCTTGATAGAGAACATATCTTTTTGCTTTCTGGCACAGGTGATGTGGTTGAACCAGAAGATGGGCAAATCGCAGCCATAGGAAGTGGCGGAAATTTCGCCCTTAGTGCAGCTAGAGCCTTAGCTAAACACACAGAGTTAGATGAAGAAGTACTGGTAAAAGATAGCCTACAAATTGCAGGCGAGCTTTGCATATATACAAATACAAACATAAAAACTTATAGCATAAAGGATACAGAAAAATGAATTTAACTCCAAAAGAAATCGTTGAATTTTTAGATGATTATGTTATAGGACAAAAAAACGCCAAGAAAATCATAGCCATAGCCTTAAGAAATCGTTACCGAAGAATGAAGCTTTCTAAAGAACTTCAAGAAGATATCACCCCTAAAAATATCTTGATGATAGGCTCAACTGGTGTTGGAAAAACTGAGATCGCAAGGAGATTGGCTAAGATGATGGGCTTTCCTTTTGTCAAGGTTGAAGCGAGCAAATACACTGAAGTTGGCTTTGTAGGACGTGATGTAGAAAGCATGGTAAGAGACTTAGCAAATGCAGCTTTAACTTTAGTTAAAAACGAACAAAGAGAGAAAAATCAAGAAAAAATTGATGAATTTATAGAAAATAAAATCCTTGAAAAACTCCTGCCGCCCCTACCAAAAGGCATAAGCGAAGAAAAACAAAACGAATACGCAAACAGCCTTGAAAAAATGCGTGCAAAGCTTAAAGATGGCAAGCTTGATGAAAGCGTGATCGAAGTAGAAATTTCACAAAGTATGTTTGATACTAATCCAAATTTACCGCCTGAAATGGGAGCTATGCAAGATATAGTAAAAGTTATAGGCGTTGGAAGCAAAAAAGTCAAAAAAGAAATGAAGATAAAAGATGCCAAAAATGCTCTTCAAAACGAAGCAAGCGAGAAAATTTTAGATATGGAAAGCATTAAAAGCGAGGCTTTAAAAAGGGCTGAAAATGAAGGCATTATCTTTATCGATGAGATCGATAAAGTCGCTGTTTCAAGTGCAAACTCAAGCAGACAAGATCCAAGCAAAGAGGGTGTGCAAAGGGATTTGCTACCTATAGTAGAAGGCTCAAGCGTGCAAACAAAAATCGGCACGCTTAAAACCGATCACATACTTTTCATAACAGCTGGAGCTTTTCACTTAAGTAAGCCAAGCGATTTAATCCCAGAACTTCAAGGACGTTTTCCTTTAAGAGTAGAACTTGACAGCCTTGATGATAAGGCACTTTATGCCATACTTACTCGCCCTAAAAATTCGCTTCTTAAACAATACAAACAGCTTTTAGCTACTGAAAAAGTAAAACTTGAATTTAAAGACGAAGCCATTCACAAAATCGCACAAATCACAAGCAAAGCAAATAAACAAATGCAAGATATAGGTGCAAGAAGATTGCACACTGTGATTGAAAAGCTCCTTGAGGATTTAAGCTTTGAGGCTGATTTACACGCTGGTAAGAACTTTGTGATTGATGAGGCTATGGTTGAAGAAAAACTTGGCTCTATCATAGAGGATAAAGATTTGGCAAGATATATATTGTGAGAAGTGGTTTTATAAGTGTCATCGGGCGAACAAATGCTGGCAAAAGCTCGATGATCAATTCCTTGCTAGGTGAAAATCTCACTATCATTTCTCATAAAAGAAATGCCACGCGTCGCAAAATCAATGCCATTATCATGCATGAAAACAATCAACTCATTTTCATCGATACACCCGGACTTCACAAAAGCCAAAAAATTTTTAATCAAAAACTCGTAGAAATCGCTCTTAAAAGCATAGAAGGGGCTGATCTTGTGTTTTTTGTAGCAAGCGTTAAAGATGATTTAAGTGAATACAAAGACTTTTTAAGCTTGGCTTGCAAAGTTCCACATATCGTGATTTTAAATAAGGTTGATTTGGTGGATAATGCGTATTTGCTTACAAAGATGAATGAGTATTCAAGCTTAAGCGAGCATTTTAAGACTTTGCTTCCCTACTCAAGTAAGCAAAAAAGTGCCAAAAAAGCTTTACTTGATGCTGTAGTTAAATTCTTACCTGAACACCCACACTACTATGATAGCGAACTCTTAAGCAGTGCAAAAGAAAAGGACATTTATAAGGATTTTATACTTGAAGCGATTTTTCAGAGCTTTAGTGATGAGCTTCCTTATCAATGTGAGCTTGAAATTTCACGTTTTGAGGCAAAAGAACATATACTTTTTATTGACGCAAACATCATCACTTCAAGCCATAACCATAAAGCTATGATTATTGGCAAAAACGCTACAGCTTTAAAAAGACTTGGCAAAAACGCAAGGATAAGGATAGAAAAATTTGCCCAAAAAAAGCTTATGCTAAATCTTTTCGTGCAAGTGAAAAAAAATTGGGATAAAGATGAAGACTTTCTTAAGCAAATTCTTGAACTTTAAGCCCTTTAAAACCCAAGACATAAAAATACAAATTGTCGCGTTTCAAGATATTTTATACACCAATTTCAGGCTTGATAAGCTCGAAAATATCGATGAAGAAAGCTTGTTTGAAAGGGCTTTAGCCGAATTTGATATACAAGAAAATCTAAGCTATGTGATGAGCTTTATCAAAAGTAAAGAAAGGGTGCATATCTTTTTAACTCTTTTTGAAAATTTATACACAAAAGAAGATTTTGCCTTAAGTGAAGCTGTGATTTTAAGAAATTTGCAAAACCTGTATGTGGATTTAAACCAAACATTTGCAGTGCTTGTTTTACAAGATAAGTATGCTTTTATCGCCTTTTTTAAGCAAGATGAACTTTTGTATTGCAAAAATATCCCCAAACTTTGCCTTAATGTTTTTAAAAATAAAAATACTCAAGAACAAGAAAAATTTTTTATAGAAATTTTACTCACTCAAGCCAAATGTGAGACGCTTTTAAAGCAGTATCAAAGCCAAACACTTTTGATTATCAATGATCATTTTAATCTTAGTAAAATACTTCAAAATAAGCTTTTTATACAAATTTATAAAGATGCAACAGAGCAAGATGAGCTTTACAAAAAGCTTGCAAAACTTGAGATAGAGCAAAATCAACCCCAAGCTAATTTTTTAAGAAATACAAAACAAAGCTCATTTAGTGCTTTAAAAGGCTTGGTTTTGAGTTTTTCATTTGCTTTTGTGCTAAGCTTTTGTGGTGGTTTAATCCATGCTTATCTTACACACCACACGCTTAAGACAGACTTTCACAAGCAAGTCGATCAACCTTCATTAAACGAGCTTGAAGAGCTTACTCAAAGCATAAATTTAAAACTTGAGCAAAAGCAAAATTTAATCAAAAGCTTAGAATCAGAGCTTGCTAGCACGATCACAAGCCCTCTTTATACTCTTAGCAAGCTCTTTGCTTTTTTAGATGAAAATGATATAAAAATCATAAGTTTAGAGCTTGAAAATGAAAACTTAGTTAAAATCGTTACGCAAGGTAATGAGAACAAATTTGAAAAACTTTATAACAATGATGATTTTATACTCAAGCAAAAAATAAGCAAAGATGATATACATGAGTTGCATTTAAGGATAAAAGATGAGTGAGAAGTTGGGCTTTTATCTTGATAGATTAAGCTTAAGAGAAAAAATTCTTCTTGGTATTATAAGTTTGCTTTTGGGTGTATTTTTAGGCTTAAAATTAGCTCAAATATTGAGTTTTTGGTATTATGATCCACAAAATTTAGAACGCTTTTCAAACGAACAAAGACAAATTCTAAAACTTTCTTTACTCAAAGAAGAACAAAAACTTAATCTTAATGAGCTTGAAAAAACACTTTTAAATTTTAAAGTTCCCTATCAAAAGCAACTTGATGAGCTTTATAAACTTGCCAATGCCAAGCACATACATTTTAATTCTATCAAAGATAAAAAAATAGAAAAAGAGTATTTTATAAGTCATGAACTTGAGCTTAAATTTGAGGCTGAATTTATGAAAGCTATGCAGTTTTTAAAGGCT
The DNA here is from genome assembly GCF_006864455.1 of Campylobacter sp. MIT 97-5078. Classification (GTDB taxonomy): domain Bacteria; phylum Campylobacterota; class Campylobacteria; order Campylobacterales; family Campylobacteraceae; genus Campylobacter_D. Next base: position 100,920 of record NZ_QHLK01000002.1, on the reverse strand, counting down.
TTAGAGCAAATAAATATTGGTTTAAAGGGTTTAAATCTTGTAAAAGATCAAGATAAAAAAGGACTTAAAGTCGTGATTTATCTTGATTTTCTTGTTTTGAAAGCTTATTGAAGGTGAGTTTGTAAAGCTGGCGATTCAAAGCACAAAACGTTTTTGCTCTTTTTAAGCTCAACACCCCCTCCTTTTTTTTAAAAAAAGAAGCTAAAAGTGCATTTTAAAACGTCATTGCTTCTGGATCACAAAGCATCTTCGTGGAGCCTGAATTTTCAGCAACGCTAAGCTTATTTTTATCTAAACTAAATTCGCCAAAAAAGTAGCTACAATCCCGAATTCGCCCTTTGAGAAGTTGATATTTGGCTTTTCTTCGCCTTTATACTCAAGTTCATTACCCAAAGCTACGATTTTAGCAATCGTAATTTCTTTATCTTCAAAGTCTAAAACCTGATCTTCACAGCCCAACAAAAACCTGCGAGCAAGCAAGCTAAAACGGTTTTTCATTGTTTTTCTTACTCATTATATGTTAAGTTTATGGCATTTTCATAAAGCATTATAAAGAAAAAGATTACCCACAAAGTGTAATTTATACAGAGTTAAAACAAATTTTGAGCTACATTTAAAGAAATGTGAATTGAGGTAGGGAAAGGATAAAATGCTGTATATAAATTTAAGAAAGGAAAGTGCTAGGCTAGAGCCTTATAAAATTAAAAATTATTTTTTAGTAATTTTATAGGCTAGATTTCCTAGAATTTGTATAACTTGCACCAAAACAAGCAAAACAATCACGGTTAAAACCATCACATCGCTTTGAAAACGCTCATAACCATATCGTATAGCCACATCACCTAAGCCTCCGCCTCCAACCGTACCAGCCATAGCTGAAAAGCCTACTACTACGATAAGCGTTAGTGTTATGCCATTAATAAGGCTTGGCAAGCTTTCTACAAACATTACCTTAAAGATGATTTGGGCGTTGCTTGCTCCATAAGACTTTGCCGCTTCTATAATGCTTTTATCAACTTCTTTTAATGAACTTTCTATCATTTTGGCTAAAAATGGAGCTATACCCAAAGTTAGCGGCACTATGGTCGCTGTTGTGCCTATGCTTGTGCCTGTGATGATACGCGTTAGTGGCATTAAGACTATGATTAAGATGATAAAAGGAAAAGAACGCACTATATTGACAAAAAAATCAAGCACAGCATATAAGCTTTTATTTTCACTGAGTCCTCCTTTATCCCACACCGCAAGTAAAACGCCAGGGATTATAGCCAGTAAAAAACCAGCAAAGGTTGAAACAAAAGTCATATACAAGGTTTCAAGTAAAGCTGGACTTAAAATATCTAGTAGTATCATTTCTAATCTTTCAGCTTGCATTAGGCTACCTCCCATAAAACGCCACTTTTTTGAATAAAGTTAAGCACTTTTTCTTTATCCTTTTCAGCTACATTAATCACTAAATTTCCTAAAGCGATGTCATTAAGCTTTTCTATCTTGCCCCAAACTATGTTAAAATCTATATTTAATGCCCTTGCCATACTTGTGATCACGCTATGTTGAGCCACTTCTTTTGGAAAGAAAAGCTTGATATTTACTCCTGTTTGAGGCAAAAAGTCGTTTTCGCCTAAAAATTCTTGCATTTTAGCATTTGGTTTTAAGAAAAGCTCGTGAATTTCCCCACTTCCTATGATATGTCCGTGGTCAAGCAAAGTAGCCTTGCTTGCGATTTCTTTTACTACTTCCATTTCATGAGTGACTAAAACTACGCTTATGCCAAGCTCATTATTGATCTTTTTGATAAGCTCTAAAATATTTTTGGTTGTATTTGGATCAAGTGCTGAAGTTGCTTCATCACTGAGTAAAATTTTAGGCTTTAAAGCCAAAGCTCTAGCTATAGCTACTCTTTGTTTTTGCCCTCCGCTTAGCTCGTTTGGATAGGACTTTGCTTTTTGTTCCAAGCCTACCATAACAAGGAGTTCTTTTACTCTTTTGTCAATCTCGTCCTTTTTAAAACCATGAATTTGCAAAGGCATAGCCACATTTTCAAAGACATTTTTTCTACTCATCAAAGCAAAATGTTGAAAAATCATACCTATATCTTTACGAAACATTCTGAGTTCTTTAGGATTTTTTGCTACTTGCGAAATTTCTTTACCAAAGACTTTTAAAGAGCCATTTTGATAATTTTCAAGCGCGTTTATGCACCTTAAAAGTGTGGATTTTCCAGCCCCACTATGCCCTACTATAGCAAAAATTTCTCCAGCCTTAACACTTAAACTTACCTCATCGATGACAAGTTCTTTGCCGTAGTATTTTTTTAATTTGTTAATCTCTATCATTTTTACCCTTTAAATTTTCAAGTTCAAGTTCTATCTTTTCAAGCTGGACTTGAAGCGTGTTTAAGGCTTCTTGATTTTGTGCGATAACTTCTTTTGGAGCCTTGCTTATGAATTTTTCATTTTTAAGCATATTTTCAAGCTTGCTTTGCTCTTTTTGAATTTTAAGCTTTTGATTTTCAAGCCTTTGTAAAACTGCACTAAGATCAATATTTTCAAGCGGTATAAATACGCTCAAGTTTTCACTTACATCAGCACTTGCATTGCTTACTTTTTCAGTGATAAACTCCACTTCCTCACTCTTTGAAAGCAAGGTAATAAAATGTGTGTAAGCTTTTAAAACCTCATTTAAGCTTATATCATTGAGCTTGATAAAAGCCTTTTTGATCTTGTTTTGCTCAATCAAGGCTTTAGCACGGCGGATACTCACTATGCTTTCTATGATGAGCCCAAAAAGCTTTTCACTTTTTTCATTTTGTGCTTTAAAACACGGAAATTTTGCTATCATCAAAGAAGGGGCGTTTATAAGCTCTGTATTGCTAAGCTTATGATATAAATACTCGCTAATAAAAGGCATAAAAGGATTTAAAAGCTTTAAAGCCTCTTTAAATATACTGCCAAGCTCTTTTACACTGCTTTTTTCAGCCTTGCTTAGCTCTATACCCCAGTCGCAAAACTCGTCCCAAAAGAAGCGATAAAGAGTATTTGCAGCATCATTAAAGCGGTATTGCTCTAAATTTGCTCTTAGCTCTTTTATGCAAGCTTCAAGCCTACTTTGCATGTATAATCCAAGCTCACTTTTTAGCTCTATCTTTTCTAGTTCAGCAAAGCTTTGTTCATTTAGGAGTAGATAATTTGCAGCATTATAAAGCTTGTTTGTAAAATTACGAATTTGCATAAGTTTATCATTACTTAGCCTTATATCGCGTCCTTGCACGGCTGAAATAGCTAGAGTAAAACGCAAGATATCTGCACTATATTCTTTGATAAGTTCATTTGGATCGATGATATTACCAAGTGATTTGCTCATCTTTCGCCCAAGCTCATCTTTAACTAAGGCGTGTAGATATACCTGCTTAAATGGTAGCTTGTGCAGTGCGTTTGTGCTTTGAAAGAGCATTCTTGCTACCCAAAAAAAGAGTATATCAAAGCCAGTGATAAGTAAAGAATTTGGATAAAAGTCCTTTAAATCATCTTTTTGATAAAGCTTACCCTCTCCTAAGCCTTCATTGCCCCAGCCTAAAGTGCTCATCGCCCAAAGTCCCGAGCTAAACCAAGTATCAAGCACATCTTCATCTTGCTTAAACTTTACACTCTTGCATTTTGGACACTCACTTGGCATTTTTTCGCTTGCAAACTCAGCCCCACATTTACAATAAAAAACTGGAATTTGATGCCCCCACCAAAGCTGTCTTGAAATACACCAATCCCTCAAATCTCTCATCCACGCATTAAAAGAATTGATCCAATGGCTTGGAAAAAAGCTTATTTCTCCAGCATTTACCCTCTCAATGCTTTCTTTAGCCACTTTAGCACTGACAAACCATTGCTTTGAGATATAAGGTTCAACCACGCTTTTACAACGATAGCAAAGTCCGATTTGATTGTCATAATCCTCTATCTTTTCAACAAAGCCGTGTTTTTCAAGTTCATTTATGATAAGCTCTCTTGCTTCAAGCCTTTCAAGCCCCTTAAACTGCAAACAATGATCGTTTAAAATGCCTTTTTCATCAAAGATAGTAATAAATTCTAAACCATGCCTTAAGCCCACCTCATAGTCGTTATGATCATGAGCTGGTGTAACCTTAACCACTCCTGTTCCAAAGCCCATATCCACATGCTCATCAGCGATAATCTCAAGTTCTTTATTTACAAGGGGTAAGATGAGTTTTTTACCTACTAAATGCTTATACCGCTCATCGTTTGGATTGACCATTACAGCTGTATCGCCAAAATAAGTCTCTGGACGCGTAGTAGCCACGACAAGATAGTCTTTGCTTTCTTTTAAAAAATACCTTAAATGATAGAGTTTGCCCTTATTTTCTTTATACTCAACCTCTATATCGCTTAAAGCGCCGTCCTTACAGCACCAATTAATCATTCTATCACCTCTAAAGATCAAGCCTTGATTATAAAGTGAGATAAAAGCTTTTTTTACAGCATTTGCAAGCTCTTGATCCATGGTAAAACGCAAACGACTCCAAGCCGGGCTAATGCCAAGAGTTTTCATCTGTTCTACTATCTTACCACCGCTTTGTTCTTTCCACTGCCATACTTTTTTGATGAATTCTTCTCTACCGATTTGCTCTTTTTTTATGCCTTGAGCTAAAAGCTGTTTTTCAACTACATTTTGAGTGGCAATACCAGCATGATCAAGTCCGGGTTGATACAGCACCCTAAAGCCGTCCATTCTTTTATAACGCGTGATAATGTCTTGCAGGCTAAAAGTAAGCGCATGTCCTATGTGAAGCACACCTGTAACATTAGGTGGAGGCATCATAATGCAAAAATTTTTGCCTTCGCTTTGTAAATTTAAATTCCCATCAATTTCAAAATACCCTCTCTCCTCACATATCTTATAATACTCTTGTTCAACGCTTTTATCATACATTTTAAAATAGCCTTTTTACAATAAAATAGCTAGATGATACCCAAATTTGCCTAAGTTTTTCTTGAAAAAGAGCCAAGAATAAACAAAAAAAGCGGAAGAAAAAGATATTCTACACGAATTTAAGATCATGAAAGAAAACTCAAAAAGCTTGTTTGAATAGTAAAAAAAGCTTGACAAACAAACAACCATAGAAAAAAAGAGCTAGAATATCTTTTGTTATTTATTCAAAAAGGGTTTCAACGCGACGGTTGATATAACGCTTACTCTCGTCCATATCGTGAGTAAGTTGCTTGTCTTTTCCATAGCTTTGAATAATGATTTTGCCACTTATCCTTAAAAACTCACTTGCTACAGCTGCACTTCTTTTAAGCCCGAGCATATAATTATATGCCGCATTTCCTATCTCATCGGTATGTCCGCTTAAAACAATGCTTTTAATCTTGCTTTGTGGCTTAAGCGTAGCTTTAAGATCATTGATATAAAAGCTATTTTTAATGCTTTGCATTGAGCTTTGGTTGAATTTAAACCAAAGAGGTGGTAAGGGTTTGAAACTTGTGATAAAGTTTATTTCATCAAGTAAGCTTTTATTAAAAAGCGTGATTTTAATATTTTCTGTGTTTGCTTTTTCAACAAATAAAGCGTATTCTAAAAAGCCTCCTCTTCTGGAAAGCGTGGTAGTGATAGAATTGATCGTTTTTCTTTCATTTGCATGAAGCTTTTGCGAATCAACAATATACACATCATATCTTGGCTCGCCAAGACTTCTATCATGTTTAGAACGTTTTAATAAGGCTTCATACTCGCTTCTTAAGCTCTGCATTGCTGGGGCTGAATTTGGCTTTGAATCTCTTTGTGTGTTTGCTAGTGTGTTTTCCTCAAAAGCTTTGTTTTGAGAAAAGTTTTGAGCTGGCATAGTATTTTGTTGTGGTGGAATTTGTTGGGGTTGAGCTTGACTTGTTTGAGCACTTTGAGGGGAAGTTTGTGTTTTTGGCTCGTAAAAACTGATATTTTTAGGTTCTGAACTCGTAAGCACATAATATCCAACAGCACACAAAATGAGCACCGTAAGAATAAGTAAAATCATAAGCTTATTTTTCATCATTTTTCCTTAAGATGTATAAATTGCAAAAGCTATTTAAATGCCAAATTTTAAAGCATTTTAATTGAATAGTTTCCTTTTTCATAACACTACCAAAAAAAGCCTTATTTGTCAAATTTATACGCAAGCCCTTGTCAATTTCACATAGAAATTCTTTACAGCAAGCTCAATCAAAAAAAGCTCTGATTTGTGCTTAAATTTAATGCAAAAAATGCCTTACACCAGTAAAATATAAAGCCATGCCATGCTCATTGGCTGCTTGTATAACCTCATCATCTCTTATACTGCCTCCTGGTTCTACTATAGCTTTAACCCCAACCTTACTTGCCTCATCTATGCTGTCTCTAAAAGGGAAAAAAGCTTCACTTGCCAAAACACAGCCTTGCAAATCAAGCCCTAAATCTTTAGCTTTAGCGATGGCTACCTTTGCTGCATCAATGCGGCTTGTCATACCCATACCAATGGCTAGCATGGCTGAATCTTTAACATAGACTACATTATTTGACTTAGTTAAAGCTGCTATTTTAAGAGCAATTTCTAAGTCTTTAAATTCTTCTTTACTAGCTGCTCTTGTGCTTTTTAAAGACGCTTCTTTAAGCTCGTTTAAGCCTACCTTATCACTGCTTTGATACACAAAGCCCCCACCTATGTGTTTAAAATCAAAGTCATCATAAGCAGGATTCAAAAACTTACTTTCTTGAGTAAAAATTTTTATACGCTTTTTATTCTCAAATACTTCCAAAGCCCTTTTATCCACACTTGCAGCAATGATAACCTCAACATAAATTTCATTTATCTTTAAAGCTAGAGCCTCATCTAAAGCACCATTTATCGCCACTACACCACCATAAGCACTCACTGGATCACATTTTAAAGCCTGTATATAACTTTGCATTAAGTTTTCTTTCACAGCAAAACCGCAAGGATTAGCATGCTTTATAATAGCTACAGCTGGCTCTTTATCAAAACTTGAAGCTAAATTTAAGGCTGCGTTAATATCGGTAAGATTATTAAAACTTGCTTCACCCTTTAGAGCTTTAAAATGCTTGCTGAAAAAATCTTCAAATTCATATAAAGCTCCTTGCTGATGAGGATTTTCGCCGTATTTGGTGTCAAAAACTTTGCGTCCTATGATAAATTTTCTTGTTCCAAAGCCTTTGTTAAAACGATCGTTAAGATAATTTGCGATAAAACTATCATAATTTGCACTATGCTCATAGGCTTTTATCATTAAAGCTAGTCTAAATTTCTCATCAACCCTGCCCTCTTTTAAAGCAGCTAATACTTCAGCATAATCAGCCTTATCACAAAGCACTAAAACACTTTTATAGTTTTTTGCCGCTGCTCTTAGCATACAAGGACCACCTATGTCTATGTTTTCAACAATCTCATCAAAATCATCAGTTCTTTTAGTCGTTTCTTTAAAAGGATATAAGTTCACACATACTAAATCAATAGCCTCAATGCCTTGCTCCTTAGCTTCTTGCTCGTGAGCCTTATCCTCTCTTTTATATAAAATACCCCCATGAATTCTTGGGTGCAAGGTTTTAACGCGTCCTTCAAAAAGCTCATTTTGTCCTGTAAAATCACTCACTTCTTGCACTTTTAAACCCTCTTGCTTAAGCAAATTATAAGTGCCTCCAGTTGAAAGCAAGTCAAAGCCTAGATTTTCAAGCTCTTTGGAAAATTCTACTATGCCCTCTTTATCACTTACGCTTAATAATGCTTTTTTCATTGTATTCCTCCTTATTTTCAATACATAAAATAAATTTTCATCTATCTTGTATATATCCTTTTAAAAACTCATAGGCTTCATTAATATCTTTCATTTTTTATCTTTGTATTTGTTATATTTATTTTCCTCTTCAACGCGTCTGTAATGCCAATCTTGCAAGAAATTATAAATTTAATGAAAATAGCAACAAGAATAGAATGCTCTAAACTCATAAATTTTAAAAAATCAAAAATAGCACCTTTTTTGAATTGATAATAAGATATAGCCATCATAATAGAATTCCAAAGTGCCGATATACCAGATACAAGATAAAACAAAAAGATGATAATGTCTTTTAATCCTTTAAGCATAATTATCACTTTCCAAATGTTTTTTAAGCTTTTCATAAGCTTCGTTAATCTCTTGAAACCTTGCTGCGCCCTGTTTAAGCTCTGCTTCACTGACATTATTTGCATTTAAGATATCTGGGTGGTATTTTTTAGCTAAGGCTCTGTATCTTTTCTTAAGCTCGTTTATATCAGCATTTTTATCAAGTTCTAGCACCTTATAGGCTTCATCAAGGCTAAGTTCTTTGGAGCTTGAGTTATACCTAAAACTTGCGATGAAACTTTCAAGCTCTGAAGCACTTACACCAAAGGCTGAAGCGATGAGGCTTAAAAGCTTGATCTTAGTATCATTAATCACTCCATCTATACTTGCAACATACACAAACATTCTTAAAACATTCAAACGCTCATTTTGAGGCAGTGGCACCTCACGCATAAACTCATACGCCACGCTTTGCGTATCATTAAGCTCGTTTTTATGCTCGTTAAAACTTGCCTTTAAAAAAGCTCTTTCTTTCTCATCACTTGCATTAGCATTTAAAATTTGAGTGATCATATCCGCTTCGCTTTGAGAGACCCTACCATCGCTTTTTGCGATCTTAGCCAAAAGTGCAACAACATAATAATTCATCTTTTTTTTGTATTCATCAAGTCTTTGCTCATAAATGCCTTGAGCAAAACTTTTGCCAAAGCCTTTGCTTGCTCTTGTGAATTTTTGAAAAGTGCTTGATGATTGCCCTGCCATGTGGTTTTTATAATACCAAACAAAGGCAAAAATTGCCAAAAGTAAAAGTATAAAAGCCATTATAAAAATTCCTTTTTAAAGCTTGAAAAATAAAGCTCATTAAGCTCTTGCTTGCTTAAATTAATATCATTAAGCCTAAAAAATTGTTCTTTTGTGCTTACGCCAAGTTTAGTATAATTTACTCCAAATTCTTTTACAAACACTTCAAAACTCGCCTCATCACTTACGCCCACTACTGCCCTACTTGCACTCTCATCAAAAAGCAAAGCTTCATCGCTTGTTTTTGGGTGTTTAAAGCAAATATCAGCTTTTATGCCAAATTCACTAATAGCACACATTTTTGCTAAACATATAGCCAAACCTCCTACACCAACGCTACTAGCACATTCTAAAAGCTTATTTTCATTTGCCTTTAAAAGCAAATCCCAAAGTTTAAGCTCCGCATTAAAATCAAGTTCATTTAACTTGCCCTCGCACAGCTTATCTTGCACCTTTGCCACAAGCGAGCCTGCAAACTCACCTTTGGTATCGCCAAGCACATAAAGACTGATATTTTCTTTTTCAAGGCTTGATTTTAAGGAGTTTTGAGCATTCTCATTTAAGCCAACGCACACTATAGTCGGGCTTGGGTAAATGCTTGTCCCATCAGTTTCATTATACAAGCTTACATTTCCACTCACAACAGGCGTATTTAAAGCCTTACACGCTTCTTTTATACCCTCGCAACCTTGAGCAAATTGCCACATTACCTCAGCATTTAAAGGGCTACCATAATTTAAACAATCACTAATCGCCAAAGGCTTTGCCCCAGCACACGCTACCTTGCGTCCAGCGTTCATCACATTTAAAGCTGCACCTTTATACGGATCGATGAAATTTAGCCTTGAATTACACTCCACAGCCATAGCTAAAGCTGCATTATTTTCTTTAACACGAATCACGCTTGCTCCTAGCTTGCCATCAGCTTTGATTGTGTTTGTTTGCACGCTTGAATCAAATTGATCATAAATGAAAGCTTTATCAGCGATATTTTCATTGCTTAGAAGCGTTTTAAACGTATGAGTTGTTGGGTTTTTAAGCACAAAAGCAAGCTCTTTCATAAGCCCTAAATACTTTGGCTTTTGCGTTTTTCTATCTAAAATAGGTGCTTTTTCGCTCAAAGGTGCAATCGGTATCTCTCCCACAAGCTCATTATGCCAAAAAAGCTCCATTTTGCCTGTATCGCTTACCTCACCGATTACTGCTGCATCAAGAGCGTATTTTTCAAAGATCGCAATCACTTCTTTTTCTTTGCCCTTTTTTGCACAAATAAGCATTCTTTCTTGACTTTCACTCAACATAAGCTCATAAGGACTCATACCCTCTTCTCTCATCGGCGTTTGATCAAGGTAAAGTTTCATACCAGAGCCACTTTTGCCAGCCATTTCAAAAGAGCTTGAAGTAAGCCCAGCCGCACCCATATCTTGAATGCCGATGATAAGGTCTTTTTTAAATAGTTCTAAACAACTTTCCATTAAGAGTTTTTCAGTGAATGGATCGCCAATTTGCACAGTTGGACGTAAGTTTTTACTATCTTGACTAAAACTATCACTTGCCATAACAGCACCACCAAGCCCATCTCTACCTGTCTTTGAACCCACATAAATCACTGGATTTCCCACACCTTCAGCCTTAGCATAAAAGAGCTCTTCTTGCTTGCAAATGCCAAGTGCAAAGGCATTAACTAAGATATTGCCATTAAAGCATTCATCAAAATTACATTCTCCACCTATAGTAGGCACACCCATGCAGTTTCCATAATGTGCTATGCCACTTACCACGCCTTTAACAAGGTATTTTTGATGTTTAGTTATCTTAGCATCGTGTATATCGCCGAATTTTAAAGAATTTAAGCTAGCAACCACGCGTGCGCCCATAGTAAAAACATCACGCATAATCCCACCCACACCAGTGGCTGCTCCTGCAAAAGGCTCAATAAAGCTTGGATGGTTATGACTTTCTATTTTAAACACGGCTGCCATACCTCCGCCTATATCGATTACACCAGCATTTTCTCCGGGTCCTTGTATCACCCAAGGCGCTTTTGTGGGAAAGCCATTAAGATATTTTTTGCTCGACTTATACGAACAATGCTCGCTCCACATAGCTGAAAATACACCAAGCTCAAGTAAATTTGGCTCTCTGCCTAGAATTTTAAGTATTTCTTTATACTCTTCATCGCTGATTTTATGTGCTTTTATAATGTCCTTATCCACACTCACTCCTTTTAAATTTATTTACCCAAACAAAAATGGCTAAACATTGCATCAAGCACTTCGCTGTGTTCTATCTTTTGCGTATATTTAGCGATTTCATCTAAAGCCAAATGAAGTTCAAAAGCAAAAAGTTCAAGTGAATTTTCTCCAATTAAAACCTTAGCCCTTTGCAAAGCCTTACTCGCCTTTTCAAAAGAATGCACTAGTTCTAAATTTGGCAAAACAAACTCCACACTTTCTAAAGAATTTAAATATAGTTCTAAAGCCTTTAAAAGCTCATCTAAAGGCTCTTTGGTGCAAAGTTTTATGGAAGATAAGTCCTTTGGAAAATCAAATTTGGGCTCTAAATCGCTTTTATTGAGCAGTAAAAAAACTTTTTTTTCGCTTTTATCACTCAAAAAAGGCTTAACAAGCTCTAAAATTTCAGCATCTTCTTCATCAAAAGCCCTTGAGTTATCAAACACAGCAATAATAATATCAGCCTTTACAATGGCTTCTTTACTCAGCTTTATACCCATTTGCTCTATAGTATCACTTGAGTTTCTAATGCCGGCTGTATCGATGATTTTTGCTAGATGAGAGCCGATTTTTAGGCTTTCTTCTATGGTATCTCTTGTGGTGCCAGCTGTATTTGAAACTATAGCTCTTTCATAGCTTAGAAGAGCATTTAAAAGCGAGGATTTACCAACATTTGGCTTGCCAATGATAGCGATTTTAAAGCCCTCGATAAGTCCTTTTTTTGTTTTTGAGATTGAAGCGATTTGCTCAAGCTTTTTGGCATTTTGCTCGCACATACTTTGAATATCTTTGAGTAAATTCAAAGGTAGATCATCATCAGCATAATCAATGCTTGTTTCAACAAAAGCAAGGCTTTTAAGCAGATCATTTCTCATTTGTTCTAAGAGCGTTTGAAGCCTGCCTTCTAAATTCCTTGCGATAAGTTTTGCACTAAAGGCTGATTTGGCTTTGATAAGCTCGCTGATATGCAAGGCTTTTAAAAGACTCATTTTATCATTAAGATACGCTCTTTTACTAAATTCACCAGCATTTGCCAAACGAACCCCATACTTCAAAAGCTCTTCAAGCAAAACAAAAGCGACACTAAAGCCACCATGGCTTTGAAACTCAACTACATCTTCACCTGTAAAGCTATGAGGAGCTTTAAAAAAAAGAAGGATTACTTCATCGATAAGTTCATTGTCTTGAGTGTAAATTTTGCTTAAATGAGCGTAGCGAGGTTTTAAATGCGTTCTTTTACTTATCAAAAGTGCGATTTCATAAGCTTTAGCCCCACTTAATCTAACTATAGATATGGCAGCTTCGCCTTGAGGCGTTGCTATAGCAGCTATGGTTTCATTCATCTTTTTTGAAAAAGTCATTCACCACAACGAATTTTTGATCACCGTTTTGTCTTATGCCTACATATTTGTTTGGAAAGCGTTCTCTTAGCTTTTCAAGAGCGATTTTTACAAGCACTCCATCTAAATGTTTGGTTTGTGCGCGTCCTATAGCCTCAACTTTTTCGATGATATTTTTAAGATAAAAGTCCATGCCTTGTTCTTGATTTTTTAAAAATTCAGCAATTTCAAGTCTAACCAAAAGCTTATATTTTGAATTGATCCAGTTATGAAGCAAATAAGACAAAGCTTTATAACGATACCCTTCCTTACCTATCAAAAGTGCCGCATCTTCGCCGTCAAGCTTAATATAAATACTATCTTTGCTATATACTCTAAGCTCGCTAATAGCTATCTTAAAGCCTGAAATAGCCATTAGGTTTTTAAGCTGGGTTTTGATCTCCTCAAGATAAAACTTCGGATCTTTAAGCTCTTGCTCTTCTTTATGAAAGCTTACAAAAATGCTTTCCTCTTTGATCGTGTATGATGGGGCTTTGAGTCTTTCTTTGCTTTTGTATCCTTGAGTTTGTTTTTCAAGTGTTTTATCGGTATTTTTTTCACTTGCCCTTTCCTCTAATCTTTCATCATAAGACTTAATATATGGCTTTTTCTCATAAGAAAAGTTTTTATCTTCAAAACTTTGGGGCATTTTATCAAATTCTCTTTTTTTGTTTTGTCTATCTGCTTTGTGATAAGGCTTTTTCTTGTTTTTTGCTTCTATGATCGCATTTTTTTGAAAAAAACCCAAAAAGCCTTTACTTGCTTGTTGAATAACTTCATATTCTAAATCCATAACAGAACAAGATAAGTTCTGTGCTGCCTGCGTTAAGGCACTTTGTAAATCTTTTGCTTCAACTCTCATTGTATTTTTTCCACTTCTTTATTTTTGTGATGTTCTTTTGCGAAAAGCTTATTTATAACCCATTGCTGCAAAAGCGAGCAAAGGTTATTGGTGCACCAATACAGCGTAAGTCCAGCCGGAAAAGTAATGAAAAAGAAAGTAAAGATGATAGGCAAAAACTTCATAATCTTAGCCTGAGTTGGATCTTGTATAGCCATAGGTGTGATAAGCTGCTGTAAAAACATAGTCGCTCCCATAAAAATAGGCAAGATAAAATACGGATCCATCACAGACAAATCATGTATCCAAAGCGCCCAAGGAGCAGCTTTAAGCTCGATAGCATTTAAAAGCACACGATAAATCGCAAAGAAAATTGGAATTTGCAAAAGTATAGGCAAACACCCAGCAAAAGGATTTGCTCCGTGTTTTTTGTATAGCTCCATCATATGAGTATTCATTTTTTGCGGATCGCCTTTGTATCGCTCACGAATTTCTTTCATCTTTGGAGCTAAATCCTTGAGCTTATTCATAGAAATCATTGATTTGTAAGTTAGTGGAAATAATATGAGGCGGATCACAAGCACAAGCACAACTATAGCCCAGCCCCAATTTCCAAGATAGCTATGTAAATAATTTAAAAACCAAAATACCGGCTTAGCGATAAAGGTAAACCAGCCGTATTCTATGACGTTAATCAGCCTTTTATCAATACTTTCAAGTATGATATGTTCTTTTGCACCTATGTATGCTCCACTTTTAAATTCATTGTTTGAACTCACAAAGATCAGTGAATTTCCTGCCTTATCCTTGCTAATCACAGCATTTAAGCCTTCATTAAAATTATAAAAAAGCGAGGTATAATAACGATCAAAACCAGAAGCAAGATACACCAAACCAACACTTTCATCATCTTTTACATCGCCATCTGCAAAGGTATGAATAGTATCTTCTTTATCAAGGAACAAAGCTCCATGAATCGTATAAGAATCAACCGTCTCACTCGGACGCGAACCGGGGGTGATAAAGTATTGTGCGTTTTTACTAAGTTTTACTTCTATAGTGTAATTACCCTTTGCGTAAAAAGTAAGAATTTTTTCAATGCTAAGCTCTCCTAAATTTTGAGTGAGTTTAAGCGTAGCAGGGGAGTTTTCGCTTACAAGAATTTCATTTTTATCGCTTGTATAGCTGGTGCTAAAAGCAAGTGCGTTGATACGAGCATCATTAAATCTTAGCTCTAAAGGCAAAACTTGAGCGTCTTTAGCGATAAGATTAATCGCTTCTTTTGCTTCGTTTTGATATTTGCTGTCTTTTAAAATAAAACTTGAAATGCGTCCTAGCTCATCGATGCTTGCTTTAAAATGCTCGCTTTGGATATTAGCGATAATTTTTTTACTCGCACTTTCTAAAGCGCTTGCTGGACTTTGTGAATTTGAGCTTACTTGAGTGTTTATGCTTGGAGCTTGATTTTGCGTAGAGATGAGACTTTCATTGACTTCTTGGCTTATATTTTGCTCGACATGAGCTGGTTTGCTTACAAAAAATTCTCCATACACAATGAAAAATAAAAAAGATAAAACAACGGCGAGAATGACTCGTTTTTGCTGACTTGGATTAGATGAATTCACGATTTTCCTTTAAAAAACTTTTTTAACGATATAAAATTTTTGATGTGCGTAAGGGATATAAAAAAATTTAATCTTTATGTCTGCTTTGTATGAACTAGGTTTAAAATCAAGCTTAGCGATCTTTGGATAATCAAATCCACCTTGAAAATAAGGATTACACCTTAAAATTCGCCACAAACTTAAAACAAAAGCGACAAAAAAATTTCTTTTTTCAAATTGCCATTTAGCGTATTCAGAACAGCTTGGATAAAAGCGACAAACTCTAGGTTTTAATGGGCTTAAAAAATGCTGATAAAAAGCTATAGTCTTAACGCAAATCATCTTAAACATTGCAATTTCTTAAGCCCCCATTTGATATTTTTCTCAAGCTTGTGAAAATTTAGCTCATTGATCTCATCTTTGGCAATAAAGACATATTTGCCCTGTATGAGTTCTTTTTCTACCTTACAAAAGAGCTCCCTTAAAAGCCTTTTTGCTCGGTTTCTTAGCACTGCTTTGCCAACTTTTTTGCTTGCAACTACTGCCATTTTATTGCAAAAATGGGCTTGATAGTAGATGATAAAGCCTTCGCAGTGCCACTTCTTCCCTTCTTTGTAAAGGCGTAAAAATTCCCCAGCATCATTTATACTCGGTGTTTTCACTATACAGCCAATCTTTTTCTGCCCTTTGCTCTTCTTGCATTAATTACCTTGCGTCCGTTTTTTGTTTTCATACGCACTCTAAAGCCGTGTGTGCGTTTTTTAGGCGTCTTATGCGGTTGGTAAGTTCTTTTCATTTATTATCCTTAAAAATATAAAATTTAAAGCTTGCTATTATAATCAAATATTACTTAAATTTGCTTTTAATTCACATATTTTAAGAGTATTTTTTATAATAATTTGTTAAATTTCATTTTCAAATCAAAAAAAGGAATCAAAATGTTCAGCATACAAGAAGCATGTAAAGAAGATTTAAATGAAATTTTAGAAATGGTAAAAGAACTCGCCGAGTATGAAGATATGCTTGATGAGCTTGTTTGCACCAAAAAAGACTATGAAGAAAGCTTTTTTAAAGACAATTACGCTAAAGCTCTCATCTTAAGAGAACAAGGCAAAGCAGTTGGTTACGCGATGTATTTTTATACCTTTTCAAGTTTTTTAGGTAGAGGTGGGATGTATCTTGAGGATTTATATATCAAAAAAGAATTTCGCAAAAAGGGCTACGCAAAGGCTGTTTTTAACCATCTTGCAAATATATGCAAAGAAAAGGGTTTGAAACGTCTTGAATGGGTTTGTCTTCACGATAATGAACTTGGCATTAATTTTTACACACGCTTAAATGCTGAAAATATGTCGCTTAAATGGCGAACTTACCGCCTAGCAGGCGATATGCTCAGTAGGCTTTTTCCTCAATGAATAATATTCGCTCTTTGTATTATCTTAAGGCTTTTGGGTATGAATTTATCGACAAAAAACTTGATTTTATGCCTCAAAGTAAAGATTATGAAGAGTTGCGTTTAAGGGTGCAAAACTGCCAACTTTGCCCGCTTTCAAAAAGAAGACGATTTTGCATTATGCAAAATACTTTTAAGCACTATGACTTAATGGTTGTTAGTGATTTTTTATCAACAAGTGAAAATGAAAGCAAAACACTTTTAAACTCTACTGAAGGTATGAAACTTAAGCTTTTACTTAAAGAAAATTTAGGTTTAGGGCGAGAGGATTTTTATATGAGCTATATTTACAAATGCTATAGCCAAAACAAAGACGATGATTTTGCACTCAAGCAATGCTTGCCCTATCTTTTTGATGAACTTTTTTTTATCAACCCAAAGATCATTCTTTGTCTTGGAAAGCAAAGTTTTTATCATCTTGGCTTTGAGGATTTTACGCGTCTTAGGGGCGAAATTTTACATTTACATCAAAGCTTGATTATGCCAAGCTTTGATGTAAAATTTATACTCAAAAATCCAAGTTTTGAACAAGAATTTATCAAAGATTTAACAAAACTCAAAGCATTTTTATGAAACAATAAGTTTTTAATACTCAAGGAGAAAAGATGAAAAACATTTTTTATACTCTTGTAATAGTCGTTTTTTTCAGTGCTTGCACACTTACTCAAGCTCCAAAAACGATCATTGTTGGCGAAAGCAACACAAGCAAAAAAGATTTTTCTAAAGATTCTTTAAATAAGCTTGCTATCATTATTCCAGAAAAAACGATAAAAAGCTACTCAAACACCATTATCAACGCGAGCTTTGCTTACCTTTTAAGACAAAATGCAAAGATTGATACTAAGGTTTTTCTTATCGGCACCGAAGATGAAGCAAGGATCAATCAAGTTTTAGCAGAGCTTGAAGCTGAGAATTTCCGTTTTGTAATCGCTGGTTTTACCTTAAAGGGTGCAAATATACTTGCAAAACATTCAAATGATATGATGTTTTTTATCCCTACACTACATAAAAAAAATACTAACATAGACGCAAAAAATATCTACTTTGGACGAATTGATTATGATGCTCAAATAGATAAACTTTTAAGCGAAGTAAATTCAAATAACATCGCTAGTTTTTATGATAATTCTGTGCTTTCAAACACGCTTCATCAAAGCATACTAAAAAAAGTCCCAAATGCAAGAACTTATAAAATCGAGGGCGAAAAGATTAATTTTGCTTCTGTGCTAAAGTCTAAGGGTCCTTTGCGTGGATCAAATATTTTTTTAAACACACCTTTGGTTACAAGTGCAATCATAAGCTCTCAACTTAGAGTTAATGATATAGAAGTTCAAAACATACTTTCTACGCAGATTGGCTACAATCCTATGCTTTTAAGCCTTACACAAAAAGGAGATAGAGCAAAACTTATCATTGCAAATTCTATAGCCAACAAAGATAAAATTCTAGCCTATTTAAATGAAAATTTTTCTCAAAGCATAGAATACAACTGGCTTGCATACGCCACTAGTGTAGGACTTGACTTCTTTTATACTTCTTTTATGGATAAAAGAAGCTCTTCTTTGTTCAACGAAAGCATAAAAGATACTCAAGTCGTTTATAATATAAAGTTGATGAAGGCTTTAGAATTTAACTTTGCTGAGTATTAAAAAGCCTTATAAATGTCTCTTTAAGTTCCTTGCTCATCGCTTGGGGCTTACTTTCTTTTACATATACAAGCACAAATTCAGCACTAAAAACTTTCTCTTTGCCCCTAAACAACTCTTGCTTAAGTAAAACAGAAGCATTTTTAACTTCTAAAAGCTCATTTTTAACTTCTAAAATATCGCCTAATTTTGCTGACTTCACAAAAGTACAATTTGCCTTTGCAAGCAAAAAATGTCCTGCTTTTGCTTCAAAAATACTTGGATAAAGCTCAAAAAATAGCTCACTTCTTGCCCTTTCGCAAAATTTTAAATAATTACTATGATACACCACCCCGCCCGCATCAGTATCTTCATAATATACTCTAATTTTCATTGTCTTTCCTTTCTTTTGTATTATATCCTAAAAAGAACCGAATTTGTGCTTATAACGCTCAAGCATACTTTTATTTCCTAACAATCCACCTTGATGGATGTATAACACAGGCTTTGTAAAAGCTTTTTGATGAGCTAAAAGCGTTAAAAGTGCCACACTATCATACAAAAGATCAAACTCGATTTTACATTGCTTTAAAGCCTTATGATAGATATTTAAAAGCTCTTTTTGAGGCTTTGCAAAATGAAGTTTCAAAGCTGGCTCTAAAAAAAACAAATTTGAAAAATCATAATGCGGAATAAGCTTTGTAATCTGGGCCTTCACATATGCCTTATCACCTACACATGCACATGAAAAAACCTTAAAACAAGAATGTTTTGCTAAAAAAGCCGCACTTGTGCCTGTGCCTGAAGGCAAAAAAAGATCAAATTCTAAACCCAACTGCTCACTTTGCCTTTCAATTTCTTCAGCAAGCTTTTGAAGCCCTAGTTCAGCTTGTTTGCATGCCACTCCACAAGGGATAAAAACATCATCTTTTTCAAGCAAGCTTAAAGCCTTTTGCTCTAAACTTAAATTTGAGATATTTTCGACGATAAATGCTTGATTTTTAAGAGCATAAGCAAAATTACCTTGAGGATTTTCTTTTAAAAAATTTGAAATTTTTGGTGTAATAAAAAGAAGCCTAAAGCCATTTTGTTTTGTAAAATCACTCAAAGCAGCCAAAGCATTACTTTGTGTTGAACCAAAACTTACAAAACGAGTGTAAGGCTTGTATAAAGCCTTATTTTGCAAAAAATAATACAATTTTCTTAATTTGTTGCCATTGATTAGTCCTAAGGCATCATCTCTTTTGACATAAAATTCAAAGCCTTCAAGCGTAATTTTTTGTATAATGCTATCTTGCATCAAAAAACTGCTCAAGTCTTTTCAATAAAGCTTGGTTTGAAATACTAAAATCGATCTTTATATAAGAATCTTTATTATCGATTTTTGGGCTAACAAGCAAGAGTTTTTCCAAACGTTCATCTTTATAAAAAGAAAAAATAAAACTCATTAGCTCAAATGCCCTTCTTGAGGATAAATCAAGCCTATATGCAAACGAAGAACCTTCGTTGCTATAAGTTTCAATAATGATATTTTCAATACTTAAAGCCAAATTTTCATCTTTTAAAAGCAAATCAAAATACTCAGTTAAAACCTGCTTTAGCCTTGCTTTTACATCTTCTTTAAGCACATAAGAGCCTTCATCAAAAAGCATATTTGCGTTTAAATTCATCGAAGCAGTGTCTAAATCAAGCGTGATTTGAGAATCAAGCTTGGCTTGAAGTTCTAAGATCAAAGCACTTTTTTGCACACCAAAGCCATTAAGTTCGTCTTTAAGTTTGTTAAAATCAGCCCTAAAAGAGCTTAGTTGCTCTTCTTTTTCATTTAAATGTGCTAGAAGGGTTAAAAACTCCTTATCTTGAATGCTTAAGGTGCTTATATTAAAGTCTTTTCCTAGCTTCTCTCCAAGCTCATAAAGGCGGTTTTGACTTTGAACAAATTCCTTTTTTTCAAGCTCAAATTTTTCTTTTTGATTTTTTAAGTTTTTTTGTTCGCTAACAATTTCAGTTTTTACAAGAGAATTTTTAAGCAAGAGCACCACAATAATAAGCAAAAAAACAAAAAGCAAGCCAGCTAATAAATTTGCATAAGTCAGATAAAAAAGACCACTATCTTGCTTATTTTGTTTTTTCATTTCTCTTCGCTGTTTTTGTTTAACTTGGCAATCACTTCACTTGCTTCATTATCAAGCTCGCTCATTTCAGCTTTAAGCTGACTCATCATTTCAATCTTATCATCTATACTTTTTTCTTCTTCATACACTTCTTTAAATTCACGCATACCCTGAAGCAAACTATTTTTAAAACCTATAAAAATCTTTTCTTGATTTTCAAGCATAAGGTCTTGATAATGCTCAAAATTGCGTTTGAAATTCTCGATCTTTTCATCTAAGGAAAGCAAAGTTCGATCAAGATGTTGAGTTTTTTCAGAACTAACATCTAAAAGGCGGTTGTATTGTTCGCTCATCCTTGCGGTAATTTCTTTTAAATTTTGATTGAGTGTATTGATATTTGTCGTCATTTCAAGATAAATTTTACTTAAATCTTTTTGATTTCTGTGTGCTCTATTAAGCTCGCTCATCGTTTGTTTGATATGCTCACTACTCACTCGAATAGCCTTTTCTTCAACATTAAGCATTTCTTGAAACAAGCCAAATTTTCGCTCTATACTATGATCAAGCTCTTTGAAAAACTCTTCATTACTGACTTGCTCAAAAACCACAGCAATTTTTTCAAAATGCTTTAAACCCTGAGTAAGATACCTTTGCTCAAGTTCTTCTTTGCTCCAAAAAAAGCCGCTTGTAGAACTTTTTTGTCTGTCTAAAAGCTTTTGAATCTTACTTTGTCCAAATTTTTCAAAAAATACCCACCACAAAGCCAAAAAAATTCCATAAATGCTGACATAAAAAGCTGTAGATATACTACTTAAAAACTCAGAAAGTGCCAACTCAAAAGAACTTAAATCACTGCCCTTAAAGCTTGGCATAGATAAAGCTATGCTAATAAAAGTGCCTAAAATTCCCATCACAGCAAAGGAGCTTGGTGCTACGCTTGCAAAATTTTCATTACGATTAAAACGTATATAAGTATAAGCAAAATCATCAAAGCTCGCATTTGACTTTGTTTCTTTACCTATGCTAAGAAAATTTTTCATAATATAACGTTTTAAGGCTTGTTTAAATTCATCTTTTTGCTGCCAAAATATACAAGAAGCGTATTCTGCATTATGTCTTGCAAAAAACAAGGCGATAAATAAAATAACACCCATTAAAATGAGATCGCGAAGCTCTACCTTAAAATCAATATAGTCAAAATAACCAGCCACAAAAAAAAGATAGAGCAAAATAGGAAAGAAAACGATCTTTGAATATACTAAAAAATCTTTTCTCTCCTTGAGCTCTGGTAAAATAAGTTCTGAAATTTCTTGCTTATCTTTATCCATAAACGCTTAATTCCTTGCTATGCAGTTTAAGTCCTCAAAGGCTATCTCAAGGCGTTTGATCATACTTTCTTCTCCTGCTCTTAGCCATACTCTAGGATCATAATACTTTTTATTTGGTTTGTCTTCACCTTCTGGATTGCCAATTTGAGCTTGTAAATACGCCTTATTTTTCGCCTCATAACCACGCACGCCATCCCAAAAAGCCCACTGCGTATCAGTGTCGATATTCATCTTAATCACACCATAACTCACAGCGTCTTTGATATCTTTTAGCTCACTTCCGCTTCCACCATGAAAGACAAAATTTACAGGCTTGTTGCTTGCAAGTTTAAACTTCTCTTTAACAAAAACTTGTGAGTTTTTCAAAATTTCAGGCTGCAAGCTTACATTGCCCGGTTTATATACTCCATGCACATTACCAAAACTCGCGGCGATTGAGAAATTTGGGCTGATTTTTAAAAGTCTTTCATAGGCTAAAGCCACATCTTCAGGCTGAGTGTAAAGCTTAGCATTATCAATGCCTGTATTATCCACGCCATCTTCTTCACCACCCGTACAGCCAAGTTCTATCTCTAAGCTTATGCCAAGTGAAGCAAGTTTTTTAAGATAAGCTTCGCAAGTGCTTAAATTTTCTTCTAAACTTTCTTCACTTAAATCAAGCATATGAGAACTAAAAAGGGCTTTTCCGTATTGCTTTTTATGATCCTCGCTAGCCTTAATAAGCCCATCAATCCAAGGCAAAAGTTTGCGTGCTGCATGATCTGTGTGTAAGATCACAGGCACACCATAATGTTTAGCAAGCAAATGCACATGTAAAGCACCACTCATCGCTCCTAAAACATCAGCATTTTCGCAGTTTTTTCCAGCTACAAATTTAGCTCCACCATTACTAAACTGAATGATAACGGGCGAATTGACTTTTTTTGCACTTTCTAAAACAGCATTGATTGAATTTGTGCCAACGACATTTACAGCCGGTATTGCAAAACCTTCGCTTTTGGCGTATTCATAGACTTTGTTAAGCTCATCACCACTAACTACGCCAGCTTTTACAAATTCTAAAACGCCCATTATTTAATCTCAACTTTTGCTTTTGTGAATAGTTCTTGAGCCTTTTGTTGCAAGATTTTATTCACTTCTTCTTTTTTAAGTTCGTTTTCTACAACATCACGCACTTGTTTATCTTTTTCAGTGTATTGTTTTCTTGCTCTTGAATCTTCTTTAAGGATGATATGGTAGCCAAATTGTGTTTTTACCGGTGTTTTTGAAATTTCACCCTTTTTTAAAGAAAAAGCTGCATCAGCAAATGGTTTTACCATACTTTGAGCATCAAACCAACCAAGATCGCCTCCTTTTGCTGCTGAACCCGGGTCTTTTGATTTTGTGCGAGCAAGTTCGGCAAATTTTTGAGTTAAAGCATCACCTTTGAGGTTTTTAAGCTCATTAATAATATTTTTTGCTTCAGCTTCATTTTCCACTAAGATATGACGTGCTTTTGCAGCGGCTGGATCAACAAAAGCTTGTTTGTTTTTATCATAAAAAGCTTTGATTTGTGCGTCGCTTATTTTTACATTTTGAGCAAGTTTTTGTTGATACACAATCATAGAAATCTGGTTTTTAGCTCTTTCAAGTTCTTTTGCATACAAAGGATCTTTTTCAACATTGGCTTTTTTAGCTTCTTCGAGTATAAGTTGTTCAGCTATATACTGGGTAAGCACCATTTGTTTTTGTTGAGCTGGTAGGGTAGTAATGCTTTGTCCTCTTAAAAGTGGAGCTAAGTCTTCATTGACTTGAGTATCTGTGATATCTTTACCATTAACGCTTGCGACTACGGCGGCATTTGCAAGTGTGCCAGCAACAAGTAAACTTGCTGTGATGAGTGAAAGTTTTTTCATTATTTTTCCTTTTAAAAATGAGATTTGTTTAAATTATAACGAAGTTTTGTTAAGGCTAATTAACTAAAATAAAAAAATGAAAAGAAACTTAGAAATCAAAAATTTATTTTTAAAGCATTTTGATAAGGCTAGGACAGAGCTTGTGTTTTCCAACCCTTATGAACTCATAGTTTGTGTTATGCTCTCAGCACAATGCACTGATAAAAGAGTGAATTTAATCACGCCGTCTTTGTTTCAAGCTTATCCAGATGTAAAAAGCCTTGCAAAAGCAAATTTAGCAAGTGTAAAAAGCTTCATTCAAAGCTGTTCTTTTTTTAACAACAAAGCTGAAAATCTCATCAAAATGGCTAAAGCAGTGTGCGAAAAATTTAAGGGTGAAATTCCACTTAATGAAACGGATTTAAAGTCTTTAGCTGGCGTAGGACAAAAAACAGCTCATGTGGTGCTTATAGAATGGTGTGGGGCAAATTTTATGGCAGTTGATACGCATGTATTTCGAGTCTCTCATCGCTTAGACTTAAGCAAGGCAAAAACTCCTGAAGCAACTGAAGAGGATTTAACGCGAATTTTTAAGGATAATCTCAACACCCTTCATCAAGCTATGGTGCTTTTTGGGCGATATACCTGCAAGGCTAAAAATCCACTTTGCAAAGAATGTTTTTTAGCTCATTTATGCAAAAGTAAAGATAAAATTCTAGCTTAAAAATACCTTATATTTGGAATAAAATCGAATATATAAAAGAGGAAAAAATGAATAACATTCAAAAACAACTCCTTGAAAATAAGGAGTTTAAAGCTATAAATGAGCTTAATCATTTGCTTACGCCAGATTTTAAAGCAAATCTAAGTTTTAACGAGGCCGTGAATTTAAACTTTGATGAAACCCATTTAAAACACTCAAATTTAAGCTTAAAAGCCTTAAACGAAAGAATAAAGGAGCTTGCTTTAAGACTAAAACCTTGGCGAAAAGGACCTTTTAAAGTCAATGAGCTTTTTATCGATAGCGAGTGGCAAAGCTTTGTTAAATTTAATATTTTAAAGCCTTTTATGAATAATCTTGAAAATAAAATCGTTGCTGATGTGGGATGCAATAATGGTTATTATATGTTTAAAATGCTTGAATTTAAGCCTGCAAAAATCATAGGTTTTGATCCTTGTTTGCGTCCTTTTTTGCAATTTTATCTTTTAAATACGCTTGCAAAATCCAAAATTTGCTTTGAGCTTTTAGGCGTTGAGGATTTAAGTGCATTTTGTGTGCAAGCCAAGCTTAAATTTGACTTTATTTTTTGTCTTGGTGTTTTATATCATAGAAGCAATCCGCTTCAAACTTTAAAACAATTAAAAAGTGCTTTAAACAAAGGTGGAAGCGTATTTTTAGATACCATATATATAGAAGATGAAAGAGAAATTGCTTTGATTCCTCGAAAAACTTACTCAAAAATTGCAAATATTTTTTTCATTCCGTCGATATTAGGCTTACGCAATTGGTGTGAAAAAGCTGGTTTTTCTCATTTTGAAGTATTAGCTACTAGGGATACGGACGAATTTGAACAAAGAACAACAGCTTGGAGTGAAGGATACTCGCTTAAGGATTTCTTAAGTGAAGAGGATCATAAGAAGACTTTAGAAGGTTATGATGCACCTAAACGCGTATATGTTAAATTAAAGGTTTAAGATGATCAAACAAAATTCAAATTTTGACGATTTTACTCAACTTGAGCAGTATGTAAATCAAGAAGAACTTGCTCATATCAAAACCGAGCTTATGACTTGCCCTGAGATAAATAATACTTTGTGCGGCACGATATGCGAGCTTTCTAAAAATCATGCCAAATCTGTTTTTATCAGTTCTCCTGAAATGGTAATTGATGATCAAGGCTTGATCTTTGAAGGTTTTGTCTTTGCTGCTGCAAATTATGTCGCTCAAGCCGCTATAAACAAAGAATACTCCATTATCATATCAGCAAGGTCTTCATTTTACGCCCCTTTAAAACTAGGTGATGTGCTGATATTTGAAGCCCAAGCTTTATTTGATGAGACTTCCAAAAAGCGAGAAATACGAGTTGTAGGGCATGTAAAGGATATAAAAGTATATGAGGCAAGCATGCAAGCTGTGGTAACTGAACAGCATATATTCAAGCTCAAACGCCCACCAAGCAATATAATTCAAGCTCCAACAACCGAAGAAAAAAATCCAGCAAATCCAGCACCAGCGGTAAATCCTGACGCAATAGCCCTTGCCACGCTTAATTCACCTGGCAAATAATTATCTTGGTGCAAGGGGCAGGTTGATCCAATTCTTAGGGCATTCTTCATGATAAGTCCCGCTTGCATCATAATAAGGCTTGCAATCATCATAAAAGCGATTTGATATGCCCCTTTCGCTGATATAGCAAGCACTTAACGCAAGCACACACACACACAATGCTAACTTTTTCATTATTTTTCCTTGAAAGAATGAGTTTTTCGCCATTTATAAGGCTCTATAGGCTTTTTATCCGCCCAAAGCCCGAGTTTTTTGCTTTTGGCTAAGTTTTGCTCAGCAACATAGGCTTCCGTATAGTAACTATACGCCCATGCAAAGCCATTTTCTACCATTATTTTATTGATGTCTTTACCCTCAAGCTCGATCACGGCTAAGGTTCTATTATATTTATCTGTGTCTTTTTTGATAATTTTTACTTCTTTACCAGCGACAAGCGAGGCTAAAAATTCCTTTGATTTTTTGCCAAAGGCTTGATTTGACTCGGGTGCGTCTATGCCAAAAAAACGCACTCTATAATTTTTCTTATTCTTATCTAAAACCTCGATAGTATCACCATCTATCACTCTTACAACTTGGGCTTTAAAGCTGGTATTATAGCTCGCAAAAGAGTTTAAAAGAAAAATCAAGCCAAAGGCTATGAGTAAAAGTATAAGGCGTTTTGGATCGTTAATTGCTTTTCTTAAATTCAACGCATTTTTATAATTTATCTTCATTATAAGCCTTGTGTTTTTTGTAATTATAGTAAATTTTTATGCAAATTATGGTAAATTCTATTTTTATTTAATATAATATCTTGCGATATGCCTTTATTTTGAGTGTTTGAAGTATGTTTATGCGTTGTATTTATATCATTTTTTTTGCAGTTTTGAGCTTGTATTTTTTAACTCCGATTTTTTATAGCTCAAATCAAAATATAAATTTAAAAGAACAAAACTTGAGCATCATAGAACAAAACTCAAGTTTTGTTTTAACCGAACTTAATAGCACCCAAACCCAGCCCCAAATTCAAGACAATAATACAAGCAAAACAATACAAGAAAAAAGCTTACTTGAAATTTTTGCTTTTGTGCAAGATGATGAAAGTATTTATTTTTCATGTGAAAAAAAAGATGAAAATACGAGCTGCAATGAAGCTAAGCTTGACTTTTTTATCAATGAAATTCAAAGCCAAAGTTTAAGAGCTATACAAAAAAATAAAGATTCTTTTATTTTTGAAAATTCCTTTTATCTTTATGAGTTTATACCCAAACGCCACATTCTTAAAATCAAAAATAAGACAAATTTACTTTTTTCTCAAGAGTTTGTTTTACATAAAATGCCTTTTTTAAAAACAAGTTTAACACAAAGTAAATTTAAGCCCGATGAGCTTGTGTTTGAAAGCTCAAATTTAAATCTTGAAAAAAAGCTTTTTGATGATGAAATGAAACTTTTTAGCGACAAAAAGCATTGGCAATTATGGCGAGATAATAGCTTAAAAAACTATTATCTACACACGCTCATCAATTCAACTTGGTATCTCTATCAAAATGAATTTAACAAAGCTTTTTTAAGTGATGAATTAAGCATAACTTTACAAAAAAAGGATAAGGACTTTTTCATCGCTTTTGTTACGCCAAAGCATTATAAAAAAATGCGAATTTTAGATCTAAAACATATTGAAAATTTATATATTTTTAAGCTTGATGGGCTTGATTTTATGCTTGTGGCTGAGATGATAAATGCTCATTTTACACAATGGTGGAAAATAAAACTTGATGCTATGGGTGTAAGAGCAAAGACTTTTGGCACGCAAGATCCAAACGCTCTTTTTAGCAATAATACGCAAAGCTTGGAGCTAAGACTAAGTGATATGGGATGCAAGGATTGTAATGAAATAAATGAAGAATAAATAAGGCTGATGAAGCTATCTAAAAATCAAAAATCACTAAACATTAAAGTTAAAAAATAAGCTCTCATCGATATAAGTTTTAAAGATAAAAATGCCACATTGCCTTAGACTTTTAAAATCCTGCAACAATAAATAATTTTTGCACGCAAGACAAATTGAAAAAGTTTTTATAAAGCTGTCTGAAATAAAAATTAAAAAATATAAGCATAAAAAGCCCTTGCAAGGGCTTTTTATAATCACAAACCTTCAAAAGGATTTGTAACTACATTTTTTCTATCAACGATATATGGGATCAATGCAACATGTCTAGCACGTTTGATCGCTTTTTCTACCATTTCTTGGTATTTTTTGCTTGTGCCTGTTAAACGACGTGGCATAATCTTAAATCTCTCAGATAAAGCGTGCTTAAGCATCGCTGTGTCTTTATAGTCGATAAATTCAACCTTTGCTTCAGTGTATTTGCAATATTTGCGTGAGTATTTTCTCTTTTCAGCCATTGTTTTTCCTTTTTAAAATGGTAATTCGCTTTTATCATCGACATCATAATCATCAATATCGATTTCTTTTAGCTTTTCTTCTTGATAATTTTGGTTTTGATTGGCTCGCTTGCTGGCGTTAAAATTACTATTTGAAGTATTTTTATTCATATCGCTTGCGTATGGATCATAACTTTGTTGTGCTTTATTTGGTGCATAATTTTGATTTGTATTGCCTGCGAAATTTCCTTGTGGGTTTGGACTTGAGCCTAGCATTTCCATACTTTCTACATATATGCTGTGTTTTGAGCGATTCTGTCCGTTTTGATCGCTCCACTGCTCAAATCGAAGCCTTCCTTCAATAAGCACTTTACTTCCCTTTGAAAGATATTGATTAGCTACTTCTGCTGTGCGTCCAAAAAAACTTATATCGATGAAACAAGTTTCTTCTTTTTTTTCGCCATTTGCTCCACTATACTTTCTTGTTACAGCGATCGCTGAAGAACCTATAGCACTGCCTGAAGGCATATAACGCATTTCTATATCTCTGGTTAAATTGCCTACCAAAACAACTTTATTAAACATTGAATTTCCTTAAACTTCTGGAGCGTCTAAAGGTTTGATTTCCTTTTTAGTTTGTTTGATACCATCACTAAGCTTTTCCCAAGCAGCGATTTCTTGCTTATTTTCATACTTAACGATTAAGAATCGTATCACTTCTTCGGTGATTTTAAGCACTCTTTCAAGCTCGGTAATAAAACTTGGCTCGGCTTTAAAATAAATCACAAAATAGGTCCCTCTTTCGTATTTTTTGATCACATACGCAAGCTTTCGTGTTCCCATTGGGACAACAGACTTAATTTGTGCGTTATTTCTAGTGAGGAGTTCTTTAACGAATTCCAACTTTGCATTCACCTCTTCTTCGGTGAGCGTAGGTTTTAAGATAAATAAAACCTCGTAATGTCTCATTTTTTCTCCTTATGGATAATATAGCCTATTTTCATAGGCAAGGATTTTGCTTTTTTTAGAGCAGGGTTTTATTATATTAAAATTTTACTTAAGTTTTAATGAAAGCAAAAAACTTTAGTTTTTTAAGGTAATATGTTAAATTTTTTGAAAAAATTAAATTTCAAGATAAATAAAGATTAAATAAGCTCAAGCCAAAAGACTTGAGCATAGGTTTTATGCACGACTTGTTGGTGTGTCATGCACTATGCTTACCGCACATTTTATATCACTAAGCACGGCACAAGCTGCTTCTGCACCACTTCCCATTGCACAAGTTACCATAGTTGTAACCCCAGAAGCCAAACCACCTACATAAATACCCGGTTTTACTTCTTGGCGTCCGCTGTAGGCAAGGCGAATTTTACCCGGTTTGTTCATCAACTCATGAGGCTTAACTATATCGCCTAAGCCTGAAATTTCAAACCTTGAAGCACCTGTAGCAAGGATAATATACTCAACTTTTATCTCCTGACTAGCACCCTTAAGGCTAAAATCTCCCTTAGAGCCACTAATTTCGCTAATCGTACCACTTACATACTTCACTTTTAGCAGATCATCGATTTGTTTTTTTGTGTGTTCAATAATTTCTTTACCTTGAATTCCTTTTGGAAACAAAGGCACATTATAAATCGCGACAGCCTTCAAATCTGCCTTGTCATCATCGATAATAGTGATTTCAAAATCAAGTTCAGCATTTTTTGCCGAAGCTAAAACTAAAGCCGCACTCAATCCTGCTATACTTCCACCAACTATGGCTACTGATTTTTTCATCTTTTCTCCTTTTATTTTAAATATGAAAAAATTGTAACAGCGAAGCTTAAATAAATGATAAATAAAGCCTTATTTAAATTCTTTTTTATTTTTAAGGATTTGACTAAGCTCGAGCAAAGTGGAGATAAGAAACTCTTTTTTGGTAAGTTTTGAATTTGTTTTAAGTTCATATTCGCTTTGCAAGCATAAAAAAAAGATTTTTTGATATTGAGCTAGACTTAATGCAAAGGCTTGTGTTTGAAGCTTGCTAGCTACATTTGGTGGTGGAACATAGCCTAAAAGTTCTTTTAAATCAACCTTGCCGTGAATTTTAGCGTATAAGTTAATCTTAAAAAGACGATAAAAATTGCTTGATAAAGAGTTAAGCAAGGCAATTTCGTTGAAATTTTCTAAGAATTTTTCAAGCTCAACTCTTAAGTCCTTGCCTTGCAAAAGCTGTTCAAAAAAACTTTCAAAACCAAGCACACTAAGACTAAAACAATACTTTTCAACCATGTTTTCATCTATACTTAAACCAGCAAATTTATTAAGCTCACTTGAAGCAAGATATAAGTTTTCATCAAAATTTTGATATAAAAAAAGCAAGGCATTATGCGTTGCGTTAATGTCAAGTTCTTTTGCTTTTAAACTTAAAAGTTCTATACCTTCTTTGGCTGAGTTTGGTTTAAAAAATCGTGCAAAATTATTCTCAAAGCTTTTTTCAAGCTCATTTTGTTTGCTTGATTCATCATATAACTCAAATAAAAAGAAATTATCTTCGCTTTGCTTGCAAAGACTGATTAAGGCTTCAAGCTCTTTTTTGCTGGGCTTTTTAAAGCATTTTAATTCAAGCAGTTTTTTTTCACTAAACAAAGAAGTGCTCGCCAAATAATCGCTCGCCCTTGCAAAATCATACTCCTCAAAATAAAGCTTTAAGCATTCATCAACGCCAAATTTTTCTTTGATAAAGCTTGCAAAAAGCTCGGTTTGAAAATCATCTGCCCCATATAAAGCAAAAAAATGCGGAAAATAATTGCCTTTTAATAAATTCTGCAAATCCTTTCTATACATTATTTTCGCTCCAAGCTCTCTAAATTTTGTGTAATTTTAGCAAAAATTTTCGCCATTATAATATCAACATCACAAATTTCAAGCTCAACTTTCTGAAGCAAATTGACACTTTCATCAAGCAAAATCAACTCTGCACCTTTAAACTCATCATCGAGCTTGGCTATGTTAATATTGATATTTTCACTCACGAAAGCTCTGAAACGCTCGTGCAAATGTTTTTTTGCCCAGCGAGCAAATTTCCTATCCATAAAGTCAAACGCTACCTTATCAGCTTCTCTTTCAAGCACGCTTAAACTTTCACAAGTGTTATTTATATTTAAAAGCAAATATTTAAATGTTTTTTCATCTTTTCTTAATTTTGCTTTTAAAAGTCTATGCAAAACAAGATCAGAATACCTTCTAATAGGACTTGTAAAATGAGCATAACGCTCAAAACCCAAGCCAAAATGTCCTAAATTTTCACTCGCATATTCAGCCCTTTTTTGTGCTTTAATGATAAGTTTATCAACTTCTTCTCTAATGCCTAAATCTTGAGCTAAAGCTTGCACATCTTTGATAAACTCAAACAAATTTGCTTTTAATTTTGCGTCAATGCCAAGGCTAGCTAGCTCTGCGATGAGTTTGGTGATTTTTTTGCGATCAGCTGGAAGATGATTTCTAAAAACACCCGTTTCTATGAGCTTTGCAGCCGCTTTGTTTGCCAAAAGCATACAATCTTCGATCAAAGCATGCGAGGGCGTATCGCTCTCATAACGTGTAGCTACAAGCTCTTGCTTTTCATTTAGGATCATTTTAAGCTCTAAAGTATGGAACTCAAAGGCATTTTTAAGACGTCTTTTTCTGAGTATTTGCGTCAGCTTAAAAAGCGCATAAAGCCAGTTAAACGCACTTAAATTTGGCTTTTTCTCCAAAAATTCATCAACCTCATCATAATGAAATCTTGCTTTTGAATTAATAATCCCCTCAAAAAGCTCTTTTTTAAGCACTTCGCCAGTTTCATTAAAACTAAATTTAAAACCAAAAACAAGACGATCTTCATTTGGCTTTAAAGAACAGATATTTTCGCTTAATTTTTGAGGCAACATAGGAATGGCTTTATGTGGAAAATAGATCGAAAAACCCCTTGCTCTTGCTTCTTTATCTAAGGCACTATAAGCAGCCACATACTCGCTCACATCAGCAATCGCCACAAAAAGTTCTCTTGCTTTTTCATCATAAAAGATCGCATCATCAAAGTCTTTTGCGTCGATTGGATCAATAGTGCAAAAGTTTAAATGCCTCAAATCAAGCCTATCTTCATACATACTTGCTTCAACAAAATCCCCATATGCTTCAGCTTCCTCAAGACAACTTTGCGTAAAAACCTCGTTTTTATTATATAAAGCAAGTGAAATTTTTTCATCAACACATTCATCATCAATATGTCCTAACACCTCAATTATGGTATTGTTTTCATTTTCTACCTTAAGTATAGTGCCAAGTGGCAGAGCTTTAAGGCTTTTTTGACTTGCTTTTAAGTTTTGCATTAAGCCTGTTTTGATATTCATGCCAAGTATAAGATTACCTTGTTTTTTACTAACAAGCAAGGAGCTTTTATTTGCCCTTTTAAGCACCATTACAACTTTAGCTTTTGGACGTTTTTTACGCGAGGGCAAAAGCTTGCAAACGACTATATCTTGATAATTTGCTGTGTTTAAGTCTTTGTGTTCTATAAGCAAATCTCTTTCAAAGCCTTCATTAAAGACTTCTAAAAAGCCTGTTTGTTTGCTTGAAATATCTATTTTTCCAAAAACAAAGCTGTTGTTAAGGTAAAATTTATGCTTGTATTCTTTAACTATGTCTTTTGAAACAAGCTCTCTTAAAATTTGTTTAAATTCATTGAGAAGCTGTTTTTCTTCAAGTCCAAAGCTGAGTGCTTTTAAAAATTCTTTCACTTTTTTTATCTTTATAAATACGTATTTTAGGTTTTAAACACAATTTTACACAAAAAATATTTAAAAAGAATGTTTATTTGTTATAATTTCCTAATTTTTTAAAAATAAAAGGCTGAATACAATTCATTATGTTTAAAAATAAAACCCTTATTCTTTTTATATTTATTGGCATTACCCTGCTTTGCGGGCTATTTTTTGTTTTTATGGATTTTAATCCTAAAAAAGAACTTAAACTCGCACAAGAAGATACGCTTCATCAAATTCAAACACAAGAAGAAAATGAAAGTAAAAAGCTTATAAAAGGCTTATTTGCTGATTATATAGCTGATGATGAAAATAACACAAACAAAGACACCTCCGCTCTTTGGCAAAGTCAAGAAAAAAACACTACAGAAACAAATGCTACAAATGAATTTTTTGCAAATTTCAAACTCAATCAAAATCAAATTTTACTTAATCAAAAAGCATATTTTGACTTTTTTGCATTTCCTTTAGAACCCTTAAAAGAAGAAAATTTAAGCACTTTTTCAAATAAAAACGAAGCAAATATCACACTTGAATTCAATGCAAGTTTAAGTCAAAACGACGCGTCACAACTCCCTCAAAAACCACAAAACATAAATTTCAAAAATGATACAAAAAAAGCCAAACTCGCTATCATTATCGATGATATGGCAAGCAAAGATCAAGTAAAAGCACTCAAAAAAACAGGGCTTAAACTCATACCCTCTTTTTTCCCAAGCGATAAAAACCACCCTCACACGAAGGAATTTGCAAGAGAATTTGACTTTTTTATGGTGCATTTACCTTTAGCTGCTCTTCATTTTAAAAGAGAAGAAAGAAGAACTTTGCAACCAAACGATACTCAAGAACAAATTGATGCAAGGATAGCTGAAATTTATAAAGATTTTACTGGCTTAAAATTTATCAATAACCATACAGGGAGCTTATTTACCAGTGACGAAAAAGCAATGGAAAAGCTATTTAAAGCTTTTAAAAAATACAATTTTATCTTTGTAGATTCTATAACTATAGGCTCGAGCAAAGCTGTTAAGCTTGCACCTCAATTTCAAAAGTTGTATATCAAAAGAGATATTTTTCTTGACAATGAAGATGAGGTGAAAAAGATCAAAAAAGAACTTGCAAAAGCTGTTGCCTTAGCTCAAAAAAAAGGCTTTGCTATAGCCATAGCACACCCACGCAAAAACACTTTTAAAGCTTTAGAGCAAAGCAAAGATCTGCTTCAAAGTGTTGAGCTTGTGTATTTGAATGAAGTGTATAAGTATGATTAAAGTGCTTAATGATCTACCAAACGAACTCTTAAGCCTTAAAAATCCACCTTCAAAGCTGTATTACAAAGGCAATATACACTTACTGAAAAAGCCAAAAGTTGCGATTATTGGTTCAAGAAAAATGAGTGTTTATACCAAAGAATGTGTTTTAGAGCTAGCCTCTTTGCTCTCAAAACTTGGTGTTTGCGTGGTAAGTGGCGGAGCAATCGGCGTTGATATTAACGCTCATTTAGGAGCTATGCCTTGCACTATAGGTATTTTTGCTAATTCACTTGATTTGATTTATCCTCAAAGTAATGCCCCTATCATCAAACAAATTTATGAAAAAGGTTTAGCCCTAAGTGAAAAAGAAAAAAAATATAGCCCAAAACGCTACGACTTTTTACTAAGAAACCGCCTTATCATAGCACTTTGTGAGCATATTATCATCGCTGAAGCGGATTTGAAAAGTGGTTCTTTTGCAAGTGCAAATTTAGCCTTAAAGTTTGAAAAAAAACTTTTTGTGCTGCCACAAAGAAAGGGTGAAAGCGAGGGCACAAATTTTTTGCTTGCCCAAAATAAAGCTCGTCTTATTTATGACTTTCATGACTATGCCTCGCACTTTGGCACGATCATGCAAAAAGAACAAAATGATGAGTTTTTAAGCTTTTGCAAGCAAGGTGTAAGCTTAGAAGAGGCCTTAGCTCGATTTGGAGCAAAAGTCTATGAATATGAGCTTGAAGGCAAAATAGACATACAAGGCGTGTTTATAAAGGTGCTTGATTGAATGCTTTAGTGCTTGATTGGGGTTTAAAACGCATGGGTATCGCACTGTGCATAAATTCTCAAGTTGCTATCCCTCTTCAAGCTATATTAAGAAAAAATCGCAATCAAGCCGCAAATGAGCTTAAAAAACTTTTAAAAGAGTATCAAATTTCGCTCTTGCTTGTTGGCAAAGGTTCAAATTCTGATGAAAGTATGCAAAAAAGGATAAAACATTTTATCTCTTTGCTTGATTTTAAGGGTGAAATTTGCTTTATAGATGAAAGTTTTACAAGCAAAGATGTTTCAAAACTTCGCTCTTTAAGCACACAAAAAGACGGCAAGAGTGATTCTTTAGCAGCTTTACTCATGGCAAAGGATTATTTTGGCTTACTTTGACTTAAAAGCTTATCTTATAGAACTTTACGGACAAGACTTAAGCCAAAGAATTTTACACTCTTTTACACAAAATAAAGACATAGGCGTGTTTGTAAATAGTTTAAAATGCAATATTTTAAATTTTGAAAAAGAACTTACAAAAGCAAATATCACTTTTAAAAAAATCGATGAAAATTTTTATAAAATCGCCTTTGGAGACAAAGGCATACTCACTCATCTTCAAATTTTCTCGCAAGGCTTTTTTTATGTGCAAAATTACAGCTCATACTTGTGTGCAAAAAATCTTGATCCAAAAAGCGATCAAAAGGTGCTTGATCTATGCGCAGCTCCGGGTGGAAAGAGTATAAATTTAGCCAATTTTATGTGCAATAAAGGCGAATTAGCTTGTGTTGAGGCAAGCAAAGAACGCTTTTTCACACTTAAAAATAATCTTTTACGTTATGGGATAAAGGCAAAAGCTTTTCATAAAGATGGCAAAATCATAGGGCGACTTTGTCCTTTGAAATTTGATAAAATCTTGCTTGATGCTCCATGCTCAAGTTTTGCAAAATTTGGACTCAAACTAGAAAAAAATCCAAAAGAACTTAAAAACATAGCCTTGCTTCAAAAAAAGCTCTTGCATTCTGCTTTAAAAGCCTTAAAAGTAGGTGGTGAGTTAGTATATAGCACCTGCACTTTTTTAAAAGAAGAAAATGAAGAAGTGCTTGAAAATGCTTTAAATAGTGAATTTAAATTTGAGTTTTTGCCTTTAAAGCTTGAAAATACTGCAAGCATTCAAGCCTTTTCAACACATAAAAACCTTGCAAATAATGCTAGAAGAGTCATCGCTGATGATTTTAATGATGGCTTTTTTATGGCTAAGATTAAAAAGTTGTAAAGGCTTATTTTATTTCTAAGGACTATGGTCTGTAGTCGTCTGTTTTGTATTTTTTACATTTTTTAGAATATACTCTTTAAGTAATGGATATGTATTAAGTTTGAACCTTAAAAATAAGGCTCAAGAAGAAAAAACAAGAAAGAATCTTTACAAAATTATTAATCAATTTTTTTAGGCTTTGCCTCTTTAGCGTATTTAAGCCCTAAATCATAAGCTTTTGCATTTGCTTCTCTTGTTTTTGGTGGCACGCTTTCAAGCATGATTTCTTTTAAAAGCTCTAAATCTATACACTTGCTCATAAAAGCTGCTATTGCTAGAGCAACGACAGATTGAGTAGCCACATTGCCAGCTTCATCTTTGGCTATAGTGATGATAGGAATTTCAAATATCTGCCATTTTTTATAATCCTCATCCTTTGCATGTACCAAATTTGGCTCGATAACAATGATACCTCCAGGTTTTACTCCATCTTTAAAGCCATGATAGCCCTTATTAGCAGTTGCAAGCATAAACTCGATCTCACCTTCTGTTGCATAAGGAAAAAGTATGTCCTTATCATCAATAACTATATCAACTTTTGTAGGACCACCTCTTACTTGAGAGGTGTAGGTTGAAATTTTAAAAGCAAAACGCCCACTTTTAATCGCCGCGTCAGCTAAAATTTCACCAGCTGTAATTACACCTTGTCCGCCTTCGCCTCCAAATCTAAGCTGATGTCTCATTTTAACACTCCTAAATCAACCATTCTTTTTTCTTTCATCGCCCTACGCACTTCTTCATACGCATGACAATACTCTGCCCTACTTTCATCTTGATGAAGTATGCCTGTAGGGAATTTATCCACCCTTTGCTCATAATCCATCTTTTCAAATTTATCCTTATCCACAACCCTGCCCTTAATCCAATCAAGCATTTGCACAGCTTCACCCATCTTGTTTTTGCGTCCTAAGTTAATGTGGCAGTTTGAAAAAACATCAACAAAGCTATAGCCATTATGAGCTAAGGCTTTATAAATGAGATTTTCAAGCTTAGTTGCTTCGATAACATTTCCTCTTGCAACAAAACTTGCACCAGCTGCGATAGTAAGCTTACATGCGTCAAAATTTGGATCGATATTGCCCTTTTGAGCTGTAACTGTGTAAAAACCAAGCGGAGTTGTAGGCGAAGTTTGCGAATTTGTAAGTCCATAAATGAAGTTGTTAATTAAAATATGAGTTAAGTCTATATTACGTCTGCAACCATGTATGGTATGATTGCCACCAATTGCCAAAGTATCGCCGTCTCCACTTACCACGATGACTTTTTTGTTTGGATTTGCCAACTTTATGCCTGTGGCATAAGCAATAGCCCTGCCATGCGTTGTATGAACAGTGTTACAATTCACATAAGAACTCATACGCCCAGAACAGCCAATACCAGAAACTAAACACACATCATCCATCTTCCAGCCTATCTTTTGCACTGCTCTGATGATACATTTTAAAACCACTCCATCTCCACAGCCCCAGCACCATTGTGTAGGCATCTTATCTACGCGTAAATATTCATCATAATCAAAAGCCATTTTATAAATTCTCCTTAATCTTTACCATAATCTCACTTGGTGTTAAAGGGCGTCCATTTGCTCTTAAACAAGGGATAAGATCATCTCTTTTACTCGCTCTTTGCACTTCTTCAAGATACTGCCCCATATTAAGCTCGCATACCATTACTTTTTTGAACTTATTTACCACTTCAGCGATCTTTTTTTCATGCACTGGATAAAGTGTGATGGGACGGAAAAGCCCTACTTCTATACCTTGATCTTTAAGCCTTGTAATAGCTTCCTTTACTGATCTGCTCGTGCTTCCATACGCGATGATGAGAAGCTCGGCTTTTTCTAGATTGTATTCTTCAAATTTACAAATTTCATCTTTGCGGCTGTGAATTTTGCCAAATAAACGCTCGATATTATATTTGACTATATCGCCATCTTCTGTTGGAAAGCCTATGTCTCCGTGATGAAGTCCAGTAATGTGATAGCGGTAGCCCTCAAAGAAAGGATTAAGCGTAGCTGGCTCATTCATAGCTGCAGCATAAGGCTTATACTCTTTTTTATCGCCACTAAATTTAGCTCTATTAATGATCTCAAGTTCATTTAGTTCTGGTAATTTTGCCTTGCCATTCATATGTCCTACGGTTTCATCAAGAAGTAAAAATACCGGAGTCATAAGCTTTTCAGCCAAATTAAAAGCACGAATAGTTTCAGTGTAGGATTCTTCTAAACTTGCTGGAGCTAAAGCAATGCTTACAAAATCCCCATGTGTAGGAGCTTTTGCCTGCCAAAGATCGCCTTGTGCTACGCGTGTAGGAAGTCCAGTTGAAGGACCGCCTCGCATAACATTTACGATAACCAAAGGAATTTCAGCGATAAAAGCATAGCCGATTTGCTCGCTTTTAAGTGAAATTCCCGGACCCGAACTTGCCGTCATAGCCTTAGTTCCACTCATTGAAGCACCTATACTTACGCTAATGCCTGAAATTTCATCTTCCATTTGAATGAAAGTGCCATCATTTAAAGGTAAAAGCTTTGAAAGCTCATGTGCGATTTCTGAACTTGGAGTGATAGGATAGCCTCCAAAAAACCTACAACCACATTCTATGGCTGCTTTTGCCACTAGGACATTGCCCGTTGATATTAATTCTCTCATTATAATCAGCCTTGTAATTTTTTATATTTATTTTGCTTTACAGCTTCTGCTCTTTCTTTGGCTTCTGAGGTAAGTTTTGCGAATTTAAACTCATCTCTTTTCGCCACCATAATAGCAAAATCTGGACAATGCACCTCGCATTCCATACAACCTATACAAGCTTGAGGATACACAACCTCGATCATCTGACCTAGCACAGCATGAATATCATCACGCATAGCCAAAACACCAGCAGGGCAGTAGCTTACGCAGATATTACATGCTTTGCACCTTCGCTCATTCACCCAAACGGGCGTATCTTTAGGAGCAATAACACTCATTTTTTTTCCTTATTATTTTTTTTAAACACAACTCAAATTAATCTTTTATATAATTATACTTTTGAAGTGATTTTTTAAGCTTGTTTTTTTCTTCTTCATCAAGTTCAAGACTTAAAAGTTCAATCACTCCATTTAAATTTATCCTTGCTAAAACCCCAAAAGCTTTATTTTCTATGCCAAATTCGCCATGCAAAATCACGCTCATAGGCAAAAATTCACCTGTTCGAATAGCTTCTACCATTCTTATACAAGCTACTGCTGGGGCAAGATAAGCTGAAGTTTTAAGATGCTTTATAACCTTTGCACCACCTGTTTTTACTTCATTTTCTATATCGTCAAATTCCTCTTCGTCTAAAAGCTCGCTAATCTTTTGTCCTTTGTATAGTGAATGTGATTTTAAAAGCACCATATCATCATTATGAAAACCCAAAAGCTTTGTATCTATGTCTTTAGTGTTACACTCGAATTTCTTGGCAAGCTCGTATTTAAAGCGCGCATTATCAAGTGTGCCTGCCATAGCAATGATCTTTTTAGAATCAAAGATATTATGCTCAAAAAGAGTATTAAGCAAAAAATCCACCGGATTAGTCAAGATAATAAAAAGCGGATCATTCACAAAGACTTTCACCTTTTTTGCACAATTAAGCATAATATCGGCATTTACCTGCAAAAGCTCATCTCTACTTTGTCCGTCTTTTCGTGCAAGTCCAGCACAAAAAATAACTATATCACTTCCCGCACATTCATCATATTCGCTTGTGCAAGTAAGCTTGATATTTAAATTTAAAGCTGCTATGCTTTGTCCAAGCTCTAAATCCCTAGCAAGCAGTAAAGTTTCATTTCTATCAATCAAAACAAGTTCACTTGCGACATTTCTTAATATCATCGCATAGGCAACGCTTGATCCAACATTACCAGCTCCAATAATCGTTATTTTCATCTTCCACCTATGCTTTCTAAGATCTCATTAAAAGTTTTACTTGCTCTCATCACAGCATTTGCTTTTGTATCATCAAATTTATAATAGCCCCCAAGATCGACTTTGTGTCCTTGAGCATCGATAAATTCAGCTCTAATTTGATCTTCATTTGAACTTAGGGCTAAAGCTACTTCCTTGAAAGTATTTTGGATACTTTTTTCATTGCCTTGTTTTGCTAGCTCGTTTGCCCAGTATAAAGCTAAGTAAAAATGGCTTGTTCTATTGTCATCTTCTTTAACCTTTCTTGAAGGAGCTTTATTGCTCTCAAGCCACAAACCTATAGCTTCATCAAGACATTGTGCAAAAACTCGAGCTTGATAATTTTGTCTTTTTTGAGCAAAAAACTCAAGTGCAGCTTGCAAGGCTAAAAACTCACCCAAACTATCCCAACGCAAGTGATTTTCCTCTATAAGCTGTTCAACTTGTTTTGGAGCTGAGCCACCTGCTCCTGTTTCAAACATCGCTCCGCCAGCAAGCATAGGCACAACTGAAAGCATTTTGGCACTCGTGCCAAGCTCCAGTATAGGAAAAAGATCGGTTAGATAATCCCTTAAAACATTGCCCGTAATACTGATGACATTTTTACCCTCACGAATAAGCTCTAAGCTTCTTAAGCACGCTTGTCTTGGACTTAGAATTTTTAAATTTTCGCCCTTTTGTGCTAATCTTTGCTTCACAAGATCAATCATAATCTTATCGCTTGCCCTTTTTTCATCAAGCCAAAAAATAGCTTCCTCGCCACTTAATTTTGCTCTTTCAATACCCAAATCAATCCAATTCACAATAGCATCATATTTAGCCTCGCAAGCTCTAAAAATATCGCCTTTTTGGACTTTTTGCTCGATTAAAAGCTCATTTTCTTGAGTAAGTATGCGAAAAACTCCGTCTTCTTTGGCGATGAAAGTTTTATCGTGCGAGCCGTATTCTTGAGCTTTCTTCGCCATTAAGCCTACATTTGAAACACTGCCTAATTTACTTGGATTAAGTGTGCCATTTTTACGCAAATCCTCAAGCACAGCTTCATACACTACAGCATAAGTTTTATCAGGGATCAAAGCATTTGTATCTTGCACTTGCCCTTTAGCATTGTAAAGCTTTGCACCATTTTTAATCATCGCTGGCATAGAAGCATCGACGATCACATCACTTGGAACATGTAAATTTGTAACACCTTTATCCGAATTGACCATAGACAAAGCCGCACTTTTACTTAAAATTTCTTCATAAGCTTGTAAAATTTCAGCCTTTTTGCTTGAATTTTCAATCTTGCTTAAAAGCTCGCTTATGCCATTGTTTTCATTGACATCCAAAGTTTTAAATTCATCTTCAAAGCGAGCAAAAAGCTCCTTAAAATATACCCTCACACAATGCCCAAAAATCACCGGATCGCTTACTTTCATCATCGTTGCTTTAAGGTGTAAAGAAAGTAACAAATCCTCATCTTTGCTTAGCTTGATTTGCTCTTCATAAAAGCTATCAAGTGCTTTTGCACTCATAAAAGAAGCATCTAAAATTTCATTTTCTTCAAGCTTGATCTCATCTTTTAAAATGGTTTTTTCGCCTTTGTTGTTTGTAAATTCTATACGAGCTATACCTGACTTTGTGACCAAAACTGCTTTTTCATTAGAGAAAAAATCGCCCTCTTTCATATAAGTTACTCTTGTTTTTGAACTTTTTTCAAAAGGCACGACTTTATAGGGATTGCATTTAGCGTATTCTTTTACTGCTTTTGTTGATCGGCGATCTGAATTACCCTGTCTTAGCACAGGATTTACAGCTGAACCTAAAACTTTAGCATATCTTGCTTTAATCTCTTTTTCTTTTTCATCTTTTGGTTCATCAGGAAATTCTGGCAAAGCAAAGCCTTTTTCTTGAAGCTCTTTAATGGCAATTTTAAGTTGAGGGATAGAAGCTGAGATATTTGGTGTTTTAATGATGATAGCTTGTGGGCTTTTTACAAGCTGTGAAAGCTTATCAAGCACATCTTCACAACGTTGTTCTTCTTTTAAATACTCAGGAAAACTTGCAAGTATGCGAGCAGCTAGTGAAATGTCAGCTGTTTTTATAGTGATATTTGCCGAAGCTAAAAAAGCTTTGATAATCGGTAAAAAAGAGTAAGTCGCAAGAGCGGGGGATTCATCAGTGAGCGTGTAAGTCATCGGTATTCCTTTGTTTTTTCATTTTCAAGCTTAATTATACACAAAAAGCAAAATTTTTGAGCTCTTTTTTAATAATAAGCTTTTTAAAAAGTGTATTTTAAGCATTTTATAAGTTTATTGAAACCAAGTTGAAGGTATGTCAATGATGTTTTTAAGCAGGCTAAAAGGGAGCTTTAAAGTCTCTTTGATGATTTGGGTTTTAAACTTTGGATTATCAAGATCACCTTCAACTAAAATTTGTGTGGAAATGACACGATCTTTGCCAAGTATGATTTGGTTGATGATAGGCACTTTTGAAATAATATCTGTGACGGATTTCAGCGTTTGAAGTTCAAGTTCAAGATCAAGTTTTTTATTATCAAGGTTTATATCCCCAACACCTAAAATATCAACACTATCTCCATCAAGAGTAAGGGCTTTAATGATAATTTTATTTTTTTGCCTTTCAAAAAGCACGGCACCTTTTTGTATGCTTAAGCCTTTTTCATTAAAGGTTGGACTTTTAAAAAGCAATAAACTCGGTATAGTATCAACAAAACTAATAAGCTGATTATGAAATTTAAGCTCTTTAAAATAAGTATCATTCATGATAATCTCGCCATTAAAATGCTCAAAACCGCTTCCTTTGATATGAAGTTCAAAATTTCCTTTTTCAACTATATTTGAGCCAAAAAATTCATTAAGCATTTTATCATTTACCTTACTGATCTTGCCAACAAGTTGTTTTTCATCCTTATCAAGCTCATATATAGCCTCATTTCTTTTAGCCCTTAGGCTCATTTTTTGCTTATCCATATCAAAATGAAGCTCATCAAAGCTCAGATTCTTACTAGAATTACTTGCACTTTGCAAAATAATGCCGGAATTTAAAGCCTCAAGCTCAAGTTTAGAGCTAAGATTAACATCGTTTATTTTTTGAGTATCTTTAAGAATATAGTATAAATTTTTTATCTTCGCCTTTATCACATCTTCATTCAAGCTAATATCTAAGCTCTCGCTTGCACTTTTAATATGCGTAGTTTTAGCATCCTTGCTGATAAAAAAATCATCATTTTCATAACTTGAACCATCGCTTTTTTGCAAATCATTTTTAAAATTTGTGCCTTTAAGTTTGATTTGGAAATTAACAAAATCCGCAGTTTTTAAATAAAAATTATTCACATTTTCTATGCCAAGCTTTTGCATTAGTATTGAATTTTCTTTAAAGCGGCTTAAGGTTGAAGCGCTTAGTTCTAAACCTTGGGTTAGGTTCATATCAACATTAAAATTTTGAGCTTTTAAAAGTATATCTTGTGAATAATCAAGTTCGAGATTTTCTTGCGCGTTTTTAATATCAAGTAAATCCTTAAAATAAAGCCTTGAAATTTCAGTGTTAAAGTGAGCTTTTTTGGCATCTAAATCAAAACTTGCATTCACATCAGCTTGCAAAAAGTTGTTTTTCACCACAAATTCATTTAATTTTAAGATAGTGTTTTCAAGGCTAATATTACCTTTTTGCACCAAAAAATTTGCCA
Source organism: Campylobacter sp. MIT 97-5078 (assembly GCF_006864455.1). Taxonomy (GTDB): domain Bacteria; phylum Campylobacterota; class Campylobacteria; order Campylobacterales; family Campylobacteraceae; genus Campylobacter_D. Next base: position 57,198 of record NZ_QHLK01000002.1, on the reverse strand, counting down.
TATCAAACTGAGTGTTTTCAAGATCAAAATTAGCTTTAAAGCTGATTTTTTCGCTCTTTGCGAAGGGGATGTTGATGATAAAATCTGTATTAAGCTTACCTGAAAGCTGTTTGAGTGGAAGTTTGATATCATAAAGATTGAGTATATTTAAAAGCTTTTGATCAAGCATAAGTTCATTTGACTTAATTTGTATGTAAATGCCTGATTTTGAGGCACTTGTAGGTTCATATACATAAATTTTGCTTTGACTTAAATCCTGCTTTGCAAAACTTGCCTGATCGAAGTTTAAATCAAGTCTTTTTTTATTTAAATTTAACTTCAGTTTTGGTATCAGTATGCTTTCGACATTTTTACCAAGCTTCACTTTTAAATTTTTTACCTCTCCTGCACCCTCAAGCTCTTTAATACTGAATTTTTTACCCAAATCCATAGAAGCCTTAAGATAGTTAATAGAATATAAATCGGCAATGAGTTTTTGAGAAAACCACTCATTTAGTTCTTTATTTAAACTTAAATGTTTGCCTACTGCGTGAAACAAAAAAGCCATATTGCTTGCATTAATATCTTTAAGATCAAGATTTAATTTATCTTTAGCGTAAGTAACATTAAAGTCAAAATTTAAATTTTGCGATCTTAAAACGCCTATAAAATCATAACTATCTTTAGCCGAGTTGATCAAAATCTGTCCGTCTGCACTGGCGTTATAATCCTTAAAAAACAGCTCTTTAATATTGGCTTTAATCTCTTTTCCTGTCCTATTTAATGCTAAATTTAAAGAAAACTCATCATTATTCAAAAAAAACTCATCATCTTTAAATAAAAAACGAGCATTTTGTCCGCCAAAACTTAAATTTTGTATATCAAGTTCTTGAAAAAATATATAAAGATATTCAATCTTTTGCACCGCATCAACGATTTGCGTTGAAACAGCCGAGCTTGAATTTAAATCCCCTAAATCAAAAATACTCATTTTTTTTGCTTTTATGATCAATTTTTTATCTAATTTTATATATAATTCGTCTGCATTAAAAATATGCGTTTGAAGTGTAGATATGCTAAAACCTGTCTTAAGAATAACAAAAAGGATTGCAAAAATGATTAAAACTACTGCTAAATCTGCTAAATACCACCAACTTTTTTTTATCTTCATTCAACTCTTTCTCATTTTGCTCATCGCCTTGTTTTATTATATGATTTTACCTTTTAAAAGTGAATCTGTAGTTTATATCCCTCAAGGTTCTGTGAGTAAAATTATAGCTGATTTAAATCAAAATAATTATAAAATGAGCAGGATTGATAATTTTATTTTAAGATTTTTAGGACGCCCTCAAGCAGGCTGGATCAATATCGGCACTAAGCCCCTAAATAGAGCCGAATTCTTATACAAGCTCACCGTAGCCAAAGCCGCACTTGAAAGTATTACTTTAATACCGGGCGAAACAACTTATATTTTTTTAACCCAGCTTGCCAAACAGCTTAATCTTGACCAAGAAAAACTTTTTGCAAGCTACACAACAAAAGCAACATACAAAGAAGGTTTGTTTTATCCAGAAACTTATAAAATTCCAAAAGGTATTAGTGAGGATTTGCTTATCGATCTGCTTTTAAAGCATTCGCAAAATGCTTTTAGACAAGCTTCAATGAAAATTTTTGGTGATTATAATGAAAAAAAATGGCATAATTATGTCATCATCGCTTCGGTTATACAAAAAGAAGCTGCTTCAAATGAAGAAATGCCAATCGTTGCTTCAGTCATTTACAACCGCCTTAAAATCGGCATGAAACTTCAAATGGACGGCACGTTAAATTATGGAGCATATTCACATCTTACAATTACACCTGAACGTATCAGAAACGATCAAAGTTCTTACAACACCTATAAATTTGAAGGCTTGCCAGAAGATGCGGTGTGTAATGTATCTTTGCAAGCCATTAGGGCAGCGATTTTTCCAGCAAAAAGCGAGTATTTGTATTTTATGCGAGATAAAAGCACTGGAAAGCATATATTTACCACTAATGCAAGCGATCACAATAAAGCCGTAGCAGCCCAAAGAGGAAAATAATACATACAAAAGCGAATTCGTGCTTGTTTTATTTACTTCTTAGCTGTAAAATACTTAAATATTTTATAAAGATTTATAGTCTTTTAAAAGTTGAAGCTGAAAGCAAAAACTTGGAACACTTTTTGCTTTATTTAGGACATGAATTAAAGAAATTTAAAGAAATTGAGGATAAAAAGATGATTACTCCATTTAAATCAAAAGAACTTGTTAGTAGTGCTTTAGCAGGTAGAAACCTTAGAAACCAAATGATTAATTCAAATTTAGCCAATGTTGATACACCTTTTTACAAGTCAAGAGATATAGAATTTGAAACAGCTCTTGTCAATAGAGCTAAAGAAATTTTTAAAAAAAATGATAATAAAGAACTCAAGCTCGCTCAAACAAATAGCGGACATCAAGAGCCTTGGAAATTTCCTGATCCAAATAAATCAACGATTTATCTAAGAGATGGACATTTAGCAAGAAATGACGCAAACACTGTTGATCTTGATGTGGAAACTACCGAGATGAGTAAAAACACAGCGATGATTACCGCACTTGATGGGGTATTAAGGAGACAAAGCAATATCTTTGGCTCTATCATCGATGCAAGCTCAAAGCTCAGCTAAGGAGGGGTAAATGGCATATTTAAGTGATTTTGATATAAGCGGTTATGGGCTAAGTGCGCAACGTTTTCGTTTAAATGTTATCAGCTCAAACATAGCCAATGCAAATACCACCAGAACAGCTGAAGGTGGACCTTATAGAAGAAGAGAAGTGATCTTTAAAGCCACTGATTTTAGTGAGCTTTTAAATAAACAAATCAAAGAAGATAACAATCTTTTAGAGTATGAAAACCCACTTAAAGATCCAAGCTCTCAAAAAGACGCTCATCCAGCAGTAATGAGCGTAGTCGTAGATAAAGTCGTCCGCGATGATAAGGAATTTCGTCTTAAATATGAACCCGGACATCCAGATGCAAATGCTGAAGGTTATGTAGCTTACCCTAACATCAACCCAGTAGTTGAAATGGCAGACTTAATCGAAGCAACAAGAGCTTATCAAGCCAATGTTGCAGCATTTAACAGCACAAAAGCTATCGCTCAAAGTGCCATAGATTTATTAAAAGGTTAAAAAAAAGGATAAAAGATGAACGAGATAAACAAACTTAATTCTTTAAATAGTATTTCAAATACCCAAAATTCAAACAAAGCAAATGAAGCTGGTATAGGTGATGAATTCGCCAAGCTCTTAAAAAGCTCAATCAGCGATCTTGATACAGCACAAAAAGAAGGCGAAGCAGCGATGACTGATATAGCCACAGGCGAGGTTAAAGACTTGCACCAAGCCGCCATTGCTATCGGTAAGGCTGAAACAAGTATGAAATTTATGCTTGAAGTAAGAAATAAAGCAATTAATGCCTACAAAGAAATCACGAGAATTCAAATTTAATTAATGCAAGAAGCAAATAAAACAAGAGTTTCTAAGGTTGCTTTTGCCTTTATTATGGCTTCTTTTTTTATGCTTTTATTTTTAAGCTCAACCTTTTTTCTCACTTCTAAACGCAATATCCCAAACACCGAAAAAGACCAATACGACACAGCCCTAAGGGGTAATATCATCACAAGCGATCATTTTATCATCGCTTCTTCAAAGCAAATTTATCGAGCTGAGGTTGATTTGAGGAGTTTAGATAAAGGCAAGCTTGAGCTTTTTTTAAAACTTTTTGAAATTTATAGCGGCTCAAGCAAAGCACAAATGCAAGATATCAAAAAACGTCTCGAACTTGCTTTTAAAAAAAGCACTTATAATTTCATACTTTCTCAAAATTTAGATTCAAAGCACGCAAGCTATCTTAAAGAACTTTCTAAAAAACTCTATGTGCAAGGCTTTTTCAAAGCTTTTGCAAACAACAACAATAAAGTTGAAACAAGAGGCTTAAGCATAAGTTTGCACAAAGAAGATAGAAATTATATGTCAAAAGATACCTTAACACCAGTTATTGGCTACACCAGAGCTTTTTTTGATGAAGAAAGTAAAATGCTTAAAAATATAGGCGTAAAAGGACTTGAAAAATACTATGATGAGTGCTTACTTCCTTTCCAAAATGAAAAAGTGCAAGGATTTAAAGATATAGGCGGAAATATCATTTTAAATTTAAACTCCGTGCAAAAACGCAAAATTAATGGCTGTGATTTATATACTAATCTTCACCTTAAACTTCAAAAAACTATAGAAAAAGCCATCGATCAAAGAAATGCCGATCTTAATGCAAATGAAATTATCGTCGGCGTTATGCAAAGCAATACCGGTAAAATTTTAGCCCTAGCAAGCTCAAGAAGATATGATCCAAGTAATCGCGGAAAAGATTTAAGCGTGCTTAATGCAAGTGCTGTAGAATATGCTTATGAAACAGGCTCTGTAATCAAGCCTTTTATATTCACAACAGCCTTAAGACTCAATAAACTTCAGCTTAACGAGCATATCAACACGCATAATGGTTATTACAAGCTTGGACGCTTCACCATACAAGATGATCATAAGGCAAAAAGTATGAGTGCTGAAGAAGTTTTAGTATATTCTTCAAATATAGGCATGATACAAATCGCTAAAAGACTTAGCAATTTTGAGATCGTTTCTGGACTCAAAATTTTTCGTTTTGGTGAAAAAAGTGGCATTGATCTGCCTTATGAGCAAAAAGGAGAACTGCCAAACCCTAGTCGCTTAAGAGATATAGAAAAATCCGTTTTAAGTTATGGATATGGGCTAAAAACAACTTTTATGCAACTTCTAGCAGCGTATAATGTCTTTAATAATGATGGCGTTTATATCACACCAAGCCTTGCAAATGCCTTTTATCAAAATGGTAAAAAAGTGGATTTGAGTGCTGAATTTAGTAAAGAAAAAATACTCTCAAGCACAGCTGCAAAACAAATTCAAAATATCCTCATCGCCACAACCGAGAAAGGCACAGGGCGAAAGGCTTTAACTGAAGGCATTATCATAGGTGGAAAAACAGGCACAGCAAGGATAGCTCAAAAAGGTGGCTACTCCACCACTCGATATAATGCAAGCTTTTTTGGCTTTGCAAATGACGCAAAAAACGCTTACACCATAGGCGTTTTAGTAAGAACACCTACAAAGCCTTATTCTTACTATGCTGCACAAAGTGCTTTGCCTATGTTTAAAGATGTGGTGGATATACTCATACAAGAAGGTTTTTTAGAACCTATAAAACCTTAAATAATTCTTAATCTGTGCAAGCATCCACAAGATAAATGATATGCTGCCATGCAAAATGGCTTTTGGTGCTTAAGCCTATCTCACAGGTGCTTGAGCTACTAAAACCTTTTATGATACCTTTAAAAACATCATTTCCCTCATCATCTTTTCCAAAATTTCTTAAAGCACTTTGATTAAGTTCTGGGGTTAAAAAGCCTTTGTTGCCGGCAAAACCACAACATTTTACTTTTTTATCCTCACAAATTTCAGCCCCGCAAAGTTTTGCAAGCTCAAAAATAGCACTTTCCCAAGCTAAATTTTGTTTTTTAACAAGTAAATTTTGAGTCGAGCAAGGTGCATAAAGAGCTATTTTTTCTTGATTTTGCCTAGAAAAGCTTAAATTTGAACTTAAATACTCTAAAACAAAGGCTGGCATATCAATGATATTTAATTTAAGCCCTGCCTTATTTTCATACTCCTTTGCATATTTTAAAAGCTCTAAAGAACACGCGCTATGATCGCACACTATAGGCAATTTGGCATTTAAACTTGCTTCACATAAACTTTGAAAAGTTTTAAAAGCTAAGTTTTTGGCTTCTTTTTCGTGATTTTTAAAGGCTTTTGAACAACAAAGATTGCTTAAATTTGAAGGATAGATCACACTAAAATCAGCCTTTTTACACAAATTCTCAAACACTTGGGCTATACTTCTTTGATCGGGTGCTTTTTTGCTTGGATTAAATATTCTATTTAAGCATGAACTAAAATACACCACTTGCTTTTCATTTGTTTGTGTAAGCTTGGAGTGAAGTTTGTAAGTATTTTTACTTGGAAAAAATGCACTAAGCAAAGGTGTATGACAAAGTCGGTTCAGTTTTTCACTCATACCTTGCACAAACTCAGCACCAAAGACATTTTGAGCTAAATTTGCACCACTTACACCAAAACCAGCAAGCTTAGTTGTAAAAGCCATATTTTTAGCTAAATTTGAAGCGATTTTTGAGCTTAAAAAACCCTTAACTTGACTTGCTTTTGAAGCGATTTTCGCTGTGTCTATTTCAATCGGACAAAGCGTAGCACACATAGAACAAGTCGCACAAGTTTTTACAACAAGGTATTCAAAGCCTTTTTCAAGTTCGTTAAGCTCTTTTTGTTCGCTTGGGGTGCGAGTCTTACTTTTTAAGCGAGCAATTTCTCTATATACGGCTATACGTTGGCGCGGAGTAAGGCTTAAGTCTTTGCTTGGACAAATTTTTTCACAAAAACCACACTCCATACAAGCATCTAGGTAATCTTCTATCAAATTCGCGCTGGCTGGTTTAAAATTTTTAAGATGGATATTTTGATCCTCACTGATAATGACATCTGGGTTAATGAGCTTTTTAGGATCAAAAATTTCTTTGATAGCTAGGTTGAATTTATACGCTTTTTCGCCCCATTCTTGCTTCACAAAAGGAGCCATCATGCGTCCTGTGCCATGCTCTGCTTTAATACTACCATTATAACTTACCACAAGATCAACCAAATCTTGCATGAAAATACCAAAACGCTCACTTTCTTCTTTTATACCAAGTAAGGGCGTGATGATAAAATGCACATTGCCACTTAAGGCATGCCCAAAGATAATGCCCTTAAAATTATGCTTTTGCAATAAAGCTTCAATGCCCTCAATCCCAGCTGCAAAATGATCTATCTCAAAACAAATATCCTCAGTGATAACCGTGCTTGCACTCGCCCTTGTAGCTACTGTTAAAGGAAGCAAGCCCTTACGCACCTTCCACCAAGACTCTTGCTCTTTTGCATCAAAACTAAACCGCACTCCAAAAAGGCTTTGAATACTTGCTAAACTCTGACTTATAAAAGCGATATTGTGTTCAAGTTTTTCTTTGTCATCTTCTTCAAGCTGGATCAAAATAGCACAATTTTTTGGCTTTATTTGCTTAATTTCAGCAGGCAAACTCTCTAAATTCTGCACACTTAATAAAGAAGCATAGTCCATAATCTCGGCAGCACTAACCAAATCATCATTTTGAGCTAAAATTTTTATAGCCTTAGCAGCACTTAAAATATCCTCATAAAAGATCAAAGCACAGGCTTTATGTTTAAAATCCTTCACACACTCAAGCTCAACCCTTGAAACAAAAGCCAGCGTGCCCTCAGCACCGATAAAGATATGATTAAGTATATCTTTAAGCTCTTCAAAATCAAGCAAGGCATTTAAACTATAGCCGGTGGTATTTTTAATCTTGAATTTATGTCTGATAAAACTTGAAAGCTCACTATCAGCTAAGAGTTCAGTCCTTAATGCCAAAAGTTTTTCGACCATATCTGCATAAGTATTCATAAACTCAAACACACTTTGTTCTTGCGAAGTATCAAGCACAAAGCCATTTTGCAAGATAACACGCACTGATTTGATGGTTTGATAAGTGTTTTGCTTTACCCCACAGCACATACCACTTGAATTATTTGAAAAAATTCCACCTATAAGAGCATTATTTATCGTGGCTGGATCAGGACCTATCTTTTTTGCATAAGGTTTTAAAGCTTCATTTGCACTTGCTCCTATCACACCACAATCACACCAAATCGAACTTGGCTGTTTAGTCTCATCAAAAACAAGCTTGATCGTTTTCCAGTGAGTATTACATAATACTAAAATACTATCACAACAGGCTTGTCCGCTTAAAGATGTCCCAGCTGCTCTAAAGCTTAGTGCTAAATCAAGCTCATCACTAAGCTTTAAAATTTGCACGATTTCATCTTCATGACTTGCAATAATAACTATTTTTGGGATATAACGATAACAAGAGGCATCGATACTATAAGCAAAGCAACGTAAATAATCCTTAAAAATTCTATCTCCTAAAAAAAGTTTCGCCCTCTCATAAAAAAGTTCATAAGAAGAAATTTTGAAAACAGGTTCTGCTTTACTCATACCTATCCTTTAAAAAATAATCCTTATTCATTGTAGCTTAAATCAAAATACAAGCATAAAGTATAAAAACAAAGTTTAAAAGCTTGATACTTTTTGAAACACTTCGTCTTTTTATGTGTGAATTTAGAGTGTTTTTAAAGGATTTGACAATGCTTGTTTTTTAGAGTTTTTAAAAATAAGCACAAAAATAAGGCTTAAAAATACTGCTTAATAAATTCAACAAACTCGGCACTATCATTTGGACAAGCAACGACTTTATAGTCTTTTGAGGCAATTTTTCTATACTCTATCTCAAGTTCAAAAACGGTTTCAGAACAATCTATACAAAAAGCAAGCGGATAAATCAAAGCCTCATTATCTAAATTTGCGATAATATCGCTTGTATTTGGCTCAAGCCATTTTACAGGACCAAGTTTGGATTGATAAGCAAGCTCTATCTTCTCAAAATACGGCTCAAGCTCTTTTTTAAGCGTATTAAAATGCTCATTAATGTGCTTTTCATATACATCGCCTTTTTTGATGATAGATACAGGCAAAGAATGCGCTGAAAAAATCAAATGTTTTTTATGCCCCTTTTTAAAATCCTCGTTTGCTTTTAAGATATGTTTTTTGATAAGTTCATTATAGCTTTTATCTTTATAAAAAACATCAATTTCACTGACTTTGCTTTGAATTTTAAGATCTTTTATCGCCTTTTTAAGCACTTCTAAAGATGAAGTAACTGTGGTTTGAGAATGATGCGGATAAAGGGGAAAAAGCACAAGTTCATCATCTTTGCCAAGCTTATATTTACTTAAAATTTCTTTTGCAAAAGGAGGCACATATAAATTTGCAAAATCAAAGCAAATTTTTCCTTTAAATTCCTTATTGAGCTTATCACAAAGACTTTGAGTAAGTTCGTTTAGGGGAGATTTTCCGCCTAAGTGCTTATAGTTTTCTTGCATAGCTTTAACTCTTGCTTTTGTGATACAAAATGCCACAAAAGCCCTTAAAAATTTGTTTTTAATAGTCAAGATATAAGGATCGTTAAACATATTTTTTAAAAAAAGCTCACAATCTTTTAAATTCTCAGCCCCACCCATATTTAAAAACAAAACAAGCTTCATCACTCAAACCATTTTTGCACAGCTAAGGCATCTTGTATAGTTCCTAAAGCACTCAAACGCTCCTGTTTATGCGGTATTTTTTCATTTGTTAAATTTAACTTTGCTAATTCAATAAGAGCTTCATGCTCTGCTAATAAGGGACTTTTTTCTTTGATAGGCATAGCTTTATCATTTTTAAGCAAAATAAAATCATTTAAATTCGCCTCAAAAAAGGCATTTTCAGTGATAACACTAACCCTTCTTAGTTTTTGTGTGCTATTCCAGCTTTGATGAGCATAAGCTAAAAAACCATCGCACTCACAAAGTTGTGTAGCCTCATCTTCTCTTTTTAAGTCTTTCTTATAAAGCTTTTTAAGCTCACAATGCTTAATATCTTGTCCTGATAAAAAGGCTATAAGATCAAGATCATGCACAGCTAAATCCTGCAAAACGCCCACATCGCTAATCCTTTGTGGATAAGGTGAAAAACGTTGTATATCTATGCTGATGATTTTTTCACTATGCAAAAGCTCTTTTAAAGCCACTATACAAGGATTAAACCTCTCGCTAAAGCCCACAGCTACACGAACGCCATATTCCTTAGCCAAGCTTTCAAGCTCTTTCATTTGAACTAAATTTAAAGCCAAAGGCTTTTCGATCAAAACACATTTTACACTCTTAAACACTTCTTTTGCTAAAGCTAAATGCGTCTTTGTAGGACTTGAAATGATGACAATATCTAAGTTTTGAGCTAAAAACTTGGCTAAATCGCTAAAAAAAGGCTCATTAAAATCTTGCTTCAATTCAGTATCATATAAAGCATAAATTTGAAATTGTTCATTTTTTTGAAGCTCTTTTAAATGGTTTTGCCCCATTTTACCAAGTCCGGCTATGCCTATTTTCACTTAGTTTTCCTCATTAAATGTAGCTATAACCTGCTCTTGATCGCCTTGCTTTAAAAAGGCACTCATAGGTAAGGATAAAATTTCTTCACTGACTAGCTCAGTATTTGGCAAACTTCCTTTTTTATAGCCTAAATCCTTAAAAGTAACTTGCAAATGAAGCCCCAAAGGATAATGAATAGCACTTGGAATGCCTGCTTTTTCAAGTTTAGCAACAACTTTATTTCTATCTTTTGCTCGCACGCTAAATTGCGCCCAGACACTTTTAAAGCCTTCTTTTACCCTTGGCAAAATGCAGTTTTGCAAATTTTCAAGATACACGCTAGCCTTTTGCTCTCTTAAAACAAGCTCTTCGTCTAAATGTTTTAATTTTACATTTAAAATCGCTGCTTGAAGAGTATCTAGCCTGCCGTTAAAGCCTATGTATTCGTGCATATAACGTTTAACTTGCCCGTGATTAAGATAAATTCTAATTTTTCTTGCAAGCTCATCATCATTTGTAAAAACAGCCCCAGCGTCCCCATAAGCTCCAAGTGGCTTAGAAGGAAAAAAGCTTGTGCAAGATATATGAGCTAAAGAGCAGGATTTATGTTCGTTTTGCTTTGCACCAAAGCTTTGAGCACCATCTTCGATCAAAATGAGATTTTTGTTTTTACAAAATTCTTTTAAGGCAAGAATATCAGGCATTTGTCCAAACATACTTACAGCAATTATGGCTTTAGTTTTTTCACTCACTACGTTTTCTAAAGTGTTTATATTAAGATTATAATCTTCTAAACTTATATCAGCAAAAACAGGCTTTGCACCAACAAAACTCACCATTTCAGCCGTAGCTATAAAAGTAAAACTAGGCACGATAACCTCATCTCCTGCCTTGATATTTGAGGCTAAAAGTGCCAAAAGCAAAGCTGAAGTGCCACTAGAACAGCCTATGGCGTGTTTTATACCTACATAATTGGCTAAATTAGCTTCAAATTCCTCAAGCTTAGCCCCACCTATAAAAGAAGTGCTGTGTAAGACTTCATTAATCGCTGTTTGAATTTCATCTTGATAGCTTAAATATTGTGCTTTTAGATCAATAAAAGGAATATTCATCTTTTGCCTTTAATGCTTTTAAAAACGAAATTATACCTAATTTTAAAGTATTTTTGGTATTATAATGCAAAAAATAAGGAAAAATGATGAATGTCAGGGCTGAATATTTGAATTTTTTTGAATCAAAAGGGCATAAAATAGTGCCTTCAGCACCCTTAGTGCCAGATGATGCAAGCTTACTTTTTACTAATGCTGGCATGGTGCCTTTTAAAAGCATTTTTACAGGCGAAATGCCTCGCCCTACTCCACCAAGAAACACAAGTTGTCAAACCTGCATAAGAGCTGGAGGCAAGCACAATGACTTAGACAATGTCGGCTACACAGCAAGGCATCATACTTTTTTTGAAATGCTTGGAAATTTTAGCTTTGGGGATTATTTTAAAAAAGAAGCGATTAGCTATGCTTGGGAATTTGTAACCAAAGTGCTAAAACTTCCTAAAGATAAACTTTATGTGACTGTGCATGAAAGCGATGATGAAGCATATGAGCTTTGGCAAGAACATATTGCAAAAGAGCGAATTTATAAATTTGGCGATAAGGATAATTTCTGGCAAATGGGCGATACTGGACCTTGTGGACCTTGCTCTGAAATCTTTTATGATCAAGGAGCTGAGCATTTTAACTCGGCTGAGGATTATATGGGAGGAGACGGCGATCGCTTCCTTGAAATTTGGAATTTGGTGTTTATGCAGTATGAAAGAAGCAAAGATGGCTCTTTAAGCCCTTTACCAAAGCCTAGCATTGATACAGGCATGGGACTTGAAAGAGTTACGGCTATCAAAGAGAATAAATTGAGCAATTTTGATAGTTCTTTGTTTATGCCTATCATAGAAGAAATTGCCAAGCTTTGTGGAAAAACTTATGAATATGAAAGCGGGGCAAGTTATAGAGTCATAGCTGATCATATACGTTCAAGTGTATTTTTGCTCGCTCAAGGAACAAGTTTTGATAAAGAAGGCAGGGGTTATGTTTTAAGAAGGATAATGAGAAGGGCTTTAAGGCATGGATATTTGCTTGGGCTTAAAGAACCTTTTATGCATAAGCTTGTTGATGTGGTTGTAAAACTCATGGGGGATCATTATACTTATCTTAAAGAAAAACAAGAGCTTGTTAAGGAGCAGATCAAGCTTGAAGAAGAACGTTTTTTAAGCACCATAGAAAATGGTATAGAAATGTTTAATGAAGAGCTTGCAAAAACTCAAAAAATCTTTAGCGGCAAGGTAGCTTTTAAGCTTTATGATACTTATGGTTTTCCACTTGATCTAACCGCTGATATGCTTAGAGAAAAAAATCTCAAGCTTGATGAGGCTGAATTTGAAAAGCTTATGAATGAACAAAAGCAAAGAGCAAAGGCAAGCTGGAAAGGAAGCGGAGATAAGGCTGTAAATGGGGATTTTAAGGAGCTTTTAGAACAATTCAAAGAAAATGAATTTATAGGCTATACTGAGAGTGAAAGTAAAAGTAAGGTTTTAGCCTTGCTTGATGAGGATTTTAAACAAATTTCGGGACTTAAAACAGGCATGGCTGGCTGGGTTATGCTTGATCGCACTCCATTTTATGCCACAAGTGGGGGACAGGTTGGAGATAATGGTTTTTTAGGCACGAGCAAGGTGCTTGACACTCAAAAATTCTTTGGCTTAAATTTAAGTAAAATTGAGGCTAAAGAAGAACTTAAAGTTGGCTTAAATATCAATGCAAAGATCGATAAAGAAAAAAGAGAACAAATCGCAAGGCACCATTCAGCCACGCACTTGCTTCACTATGCCTTACGTGAAATTTTAGGCTCACACATAGCTCAAGCTGGCTCACTTGTAGAGGCAAACAAACTGCGTTTTGATTTTACACATTCTAAGGCTGTAAGCAAAGAAGAACTTGAAAGAATAGAAGAGCTTGTTAATGTGATGATTAATGAAGCAAATATGCAAAAAACAGAACTGATGAGCTTAGAAAAAGCCAAACAAAGCGGAGCCATAGCTTTATTTAACGAGAAATACCAAGATGAGGTAAGAGTTGTAAGTCTTGGTGCGAGTAAAGAGCTTTGCGGTGGCACTCATGTAAAAAGCACAGCTGAAATAGGAAGCTTTTATATCACTAAAGAAAGCGGAGTAAGTGCTGGAGTAAGACGCATTGAAGCTGTGGTAAGCAAAGCAGCTTTTGCTTGGGCGAAAAAGCAAATAAATGAGCTTGAAAATGCAAAAGAAGAGCTTAAAAACAATGATATACAAGCTGGTATAAAAAGGCTTAAAAACGAACTCACAGCCCTTAAAAATGAGCTTAAAAATGCAAGCAAAAATGAGCTTGGTTCACAAGATGTCAAAGGTGTAAAAATTTGTGTGCAAGCGGTGCAAAATGGCGATATAAAAGCTATGATTGATGATTTTAAAAACGCTCATGAAAAGGCTGTGATTTTGCTCGCTCAAATCAAAGATGAAAAACTCGTCTTTGCCGCTGGAGTAAAAAACGCTAAATTAAAAGCTGGCGAGCTTGTTAAATGTGTAGCTATCGTGGCTGGAGGCAATGGAGGCGGCAGGGCTGATTTTGCTACTGCTGGAGGTAAAGACTTAAGCAAGCTTGATGAGGCTTTAAAAGCTGGATTTGAGCTCATCAAAAAAGAGCTTTAATGCTTTATCTTGCCTCAAGTTCAAGCTCAAGAGCAAAGCTTTTAAAGCAAAATAACTTCGAGTTTTCACAGCTTCAAGTTAGCTTTAATGAAAGCGGTGTTGATAAAAACTTAAAGCCAGAACTTTATGTGCAAAAAGTGCTTGAGCTTAAAGAAAAGCTTTTCTTTGAAAGCAAAGAATTTGAGGCTTTAAAAGCTCATTTTGATGAAAAAAACGATAGCATACTATTTGCAGATAGTATAGTCAGTGTTGATGATACTATACTTACTAAAGCTTATAATGATGATGAAGCCTTAGAAATGCTTAGCTTACAAAACACTAAAAAAGTAAGCATTATCAGTGCTTTAAGCATTATTTCGAGCAGAAAAATCACCACTTTAAGCCTAGCAAAACTTACACTTGCTCCTTTTGAAGAAAACGAGCTTAAAGCTTTTATCGCTTCAAAAGCCTACCTTGGCAAGGCAGGTTGTATTGAGTGCGAGGGCTTTCATAAAAAATACATTCTTAAGCTTCAAGGCGAGCTAAGCACAGCCTTAGGGCTTGATATATCCATTTTAAAGGCGTATTTATGATGAAAATATTTAAATTTTTATTTTCTTTAGTTTTACTCTGCGTTTTAGCAGGAGGCATTTATGTGTTTGTTTTGTTTTCAAATATTGGAGTTGAAAACTACATTTTTAAAGACTTTAAGCCAAATTTAACCACACAAATTTTTGATCGAAATGGCAAACTTATAGCCAATATCTTTGATAAAGAACATCGCTTTTATGCAAATTATGATGAACTTCCGCCAAGACTGATTGAAGCCTTAGTAGCTATAGAAGATACTGCCTTTTTTGAACATGATGGGGTGAATATAGACGCTATTGCTAGGGCTGTGATTAAGATGATACAGGCTGGACGAGCTGTTGAGGGGGCTTCAACACTCACTCAACAGTTTATCAAAAACACCGAACTTACTCCTGAAAAAACGATCACACGAAAGATCAAAGAAGCCTTACTCGCATACAAACTAGAAAATGAACTAAGCAAAGAGCAAATCATCGAACGCTATTTAAATCATATCTTTTTTGGGCATGGGTATTATGGGGTTAAAACTGCTGCTAGAGGGTATTTTAGAAAAGAGCTTAACAGCTTAAGCTTAAAAGAAATCGCTATACTCGTGGGCTTACCAAAAGCCCCAAGTTCCTATGATCCAACAAGAAATCTCAATCTTTCTCTCTCAAGAGCAAATGCTGTAGTGCAAAGAATGTTTAATCTTGGCTGGATCAGCGAAGCTGAATACAAACAAGCCTTAGCTGAAGTGCCAACAATTTATGATGATACACTCACTCAAAACGCAGCTCCTTATGTGGTTGATGAAGTGATCAAACGACTCAGTCCTGTTCTGCCTGATCTTAAAAGTGCTGGTTATAAAATAGAGCTTAATATAGATTTAAACGTGCAAGAACTTGCTCAAAATGCCTTAAAATTTGGCTATGATGAGATAGTAAAACGCGACAAGGACGCCAATTTAAGCATTTTAAATGGGGCTATGGTGGTTATGGATCATCAAAATGGCGATGTCTTAGCCCTTGTTGGCGGAGTTGATTATAATAAAAGTAATTTCAATAGAGCCACTCAAAGCTTAAGACAGCCCGGAAGCACCTTTAAACCTTTTGTATATCAAATCGCCATTGATCTAGGATATAATCCTATGAGCAAAGTAGCTGACATCTCTCGTGTGTTTGAAGGAGGAGAAGGCGAGAAAGACTGGAAGCCAAGCAATCTTGGTGGAAGCTTGCAAGGACTTATTACGCTTAAAGATGCTCTAACGCGTTCAAGAAATCTTGCGACTATAAATTTAGCCCTTGATATAGGACTTGATGTGCTCTATCAAAGAATACTTGCCTTTGGTTTTTCTGATAAAATTCCAGCTGATTTAAGTATAGTGCTTGGAAGCTTTGGAATTTCACCTTTAGATTTTGCTAAGTTTTATTCTATGTTTGGAAATTACGGCGTTATTGAAGAACCTCTTATCATTAAAAATGTCAAAAATGCAAATGATGAACTCATCTTAAGTTTTGAAAGCAACTCCACAAAAGTCGCTGAACCTGAACAAATCTTTTTAACGCTTGATATGATGAAAAATGTCGTCAATCATGGCACTGGTAGCAATGCTAAAGTAGCTGACATAGAAGTGGCTGGAAAAACCGGCACAAGCAATGAAAGCGTAGATACTTGGTTTGTAGGCATTACACCAGAAATCGAAGCCCTCATTTGGTATGGCAATGATAATAACAAGCCACTTAAAAGGATAGAAGGTGGCGCAAGAACAGCTGCTCCTGTGTTTAAAACTTTTTTAAGCGAATATATCAAGCTTTATCCACAAACAAAACGAGTTTTTAACGTGCCAGATAAGGTAAGAAAGGGAATATATGATGGGCAAAGTGAGTATTACACACCTAAATCACCATTCCCACAAAAAAGTATACATTCGCTTGGCGAAGATGAAATGCTGTTTTAAAAGGATTGGGTAAGAAGAAGACAGGATTAAAATGCCCCCCCCCCAAATTTTTATTAATCATTTGCCCTTTACGATAGTCGTGTAAGTGCCATAAATTCCAAGTATATTATTAGCTTCATAATCTATACTTTGAATTTGGGTGATACCGCCATTTTTAGCCGCTGTTGCAATTGAGCAATCATCAATTGCAATTAAAGCTAAGATACTCTTGCAAGTGGCTCTTCCTTCTTTAGAAGCATCTATGCTTGAAGTCGCTTCAACTGGAAGCTTTGCATTTGTAAAAGCTACACCAACAGGGTAAGTTGATGCACAAGCTGTAAAGAAACCCGTAGCTGCTGCTACAAATAAAACTTTTTTCATCGAAAAACCTTTCATGATTGTTTTTTTAAGCAATCCTTTAAAAGCACAACTCAAAGTCATATTCTACTTAAAATATGGTTAATAAAACAAAGTATTTACACCTCACTCAAAAATTCAAAACCTATTTACTAAAGCAAAATTCAAGTCCGCTGAAAAAAGGCTTTGTTTTTATCATTGCAAACAAAAAAAAAGGGGGGGGGGCTATTTTTAATCCAAAAATGAAAAATACTTTGTTTATTTAAATTTACACTTTTTTACTAACTCTTTATTTGTTGAAGTTTTTTATACTTTGAAATTTCAAAAAGCCCTTATTTGAGTGTTTTAAGGCACAAGCAAAAAGCCTATGCCTTAAAATTTTAAACCTTTTTAATAACTATACTCTTCTCATCAGCATCAATTAAAATTTTATCATCAAGATTAAGCTCATCATTAAGTATCATATCGCTTAATTTATCCTCTATAAGATCATAAATCGCCCTTTTTAAAGGACGTGCTCCAAAGTCAGGATCAAAGCCAGCTTGGGCTATGAAAAGGGTGGCGTTTTCACTTAAGCTTGACTCTATGCCCTTGCTTGCTAAAGAGCTTTGCAGGTCTTTAAAGAGCAGTTTTACTATCTCAAAGGCTTCATCATTTCCTAGAGTGTTAAAAGTGATAATATCATCAAGGCGGTTTAGAAATTCTGGCTTGAAAAACTTCCTTAACTCAGTTTTTACCGCACTTTCAAGCTCGCTTCCTTTTAGGCTCATGATGGCGTTTGAGGCTATATTTGAAGTTAAAATGATAATGGTATTTTTAAAATCCACACTCACGCCCTTGCTATCAGTTGCCCTGCCATCATCAAGTATGCCCAAAAGCACATTAAAAACATCTTGATGAGCCTTTTCTATTTCATCAAACAAAAGCACGCTATAAGGCTTTCTACGCACCGCTTCAGTAAGCTCTCCACCTTCTTCATGCCCCACATACCCCGGAGGTGCACCAAGCAGTCTTGAAACGCTGTGTTTTTCCATAAATTCACTCATATCAAAACGTATCATTGCCTTTTCATCATCAAATAAAAACTTAGCCAAAGCCTTAGCTGATTGAGTTTTGCCAACTCCTGTTGGACCTAAAAACAAAAAGCTTCCAATTGGCTTGTTGCTATCATTTAGTCCTGCCTTATTGCGTTTTATGGCTCTTGCTAGAGCTTTCATTGCTTTATCTTGCCCTATGACGCTTTGTTTTAAATGCTCTTCAACTTGTAAGAATTTTTGCTTTTCAGAAGTAAGCATTTTTTGCACGCCTATGCCTGTCCATTTGCTCAAAATCCCAGCTACTAAGTCCTCATCAACTTGATTTTTAAGCAAAACACCGGTCTCACTCATTTGACGCCATTTTTCATCATAGTCTTTTACCTCTTTTTCAAGGGCTGGAATTTTGCCATATTCTAGTTCAGCTGCCTTTTGAAACTCACCCTTTGCCTTAGCTAAACTTGCTTCATTTTTAAGACTATCAATTTCCTTTTTCTTTTCACTAATAGCATTAAACACAGCCTTTTCATTTTCAAAACGCGAATTAAGCTCTTTTTGCTTTTCTTTAAGATTGGCTAGTTCTTTTTCTATTTCAGCAAGCCTTTTTTCATTTTTATCCTGTCCTTCCATTTTCAAGGCTTCATTTTCCACCTCTAAAGTTTCAAGCTCCTTTCTTACTTTTCTTAAAGAGCTTGGCTCGCTTTCTATTTGCATTTTAAGTTCAGCTGCAGCCTCATCGATCAAGTCAATCGCCTTATCTGGCAAAAAGCGATCGGCTATATATCTTTTTGAAAGCTTTGCAGCAGCTACAAGAGCTGAATCGCTAATGCGAACATTATGATGAATTTCAAGCTTTTCTTTTATACCTCTAAGCATGGCTAAAGCTTCATTGACGCTTGGTTCATTAACACTTACTGGCTGAAAACGTCTTTGCAAGGCTGCGTCTTTTTCAAAATACTTGCGGTATTCTTTTAAAGTCGTTGCACCTATGGTGTGAAGCTCGCCTCTTGCAAGAGCTGGTTTTAAGATATTTGCAGCGTCCATACTTCCCTCACTCGCCCCAGCTCCTACTATGGTGTGAATTTCATCGATAAATAAAATAATATTTTCATTTTTAATCACCTCATTTACCACAGCCTTAAGCCTATCTTCAAACTCGCCTCTATACTTTGCTCCAGCTATCAAAGCACTCATATCAAGGGCGATGAGTTTTTTATTTTGAAGGCTAGTTGGCACATCTTTTGAGATTATCCTTTGAGCTAAAGCCTCTACTATGGCTGTTTTGCCAACTCCTGGTTCTCCTAGCAAGATAGGATTGTTTTTGGTTTTGCGTATGAGAATTTGCATCACCCTTTCTATCTCTTCTTCACGACTAATGACTGGATCGAGCTTGCCCTCGCTTGCTTTTAAGGTAAGATCAATGCCAAATTTATTTAAAGCATCAAGGGTTTCATCGCTTGTTTTATTTTCTATCTTTTTCCCTGCTCTTAAGCTTTCAAGCTCTTTTTTAAACTCGTTCAAAGTAAGAAATTTGCTTAAAATTTCCTTAATAGGATTTGCCTCACTTGCGCTAAAAAGCCAAGTATCAACGGCTAAATAGCTATCTCCCCAAATACTCATTAAACCCTTAGCCTGCTCTAAAGAGTTGATAAACTCACTTGAAAAACGCAAGTTCTCACGGCTTACATTAGAAGAAGTAGCTAAACTTGCTATTTTACTTTTAATCTCAAGCTGCACTGCTTCTTTTGAGATATTCATTTTATTAAAAACTTGATTTAAAAGACTTGTGCTATCTACACTTAAAGCCCAAAAAAGATGCAAAGGCACAATTTCAGTATTTTTAGCATGAATAGCTAAAGAAGCTGCACTTTCAACATTTGCCAACATAGAATCAGTTAAAAAATCTTGTAAATTTGCCATTTTTTACTCCTTGATATAATGAATTTCAAGCCAGATAAAAGACTTTTCAAATCTAGCCAAAAATTCAAACTTTATATAAAGTGTATTATATAACTTTAGTCTATTTTTGTCAAGTTTTCTAAGTAAAAATTTTAAATTTTATGAAAAATTTGATTTTCTATAAAATTTGCCTTTTAAAAATTTATTTTTTGGTATAATATTTACTGCATACAAAACTAAAAAATAAGGCTAAAAAATATGAATAATTTTTGCTTACTAAATAAAACTTATCGCTGGGGGGGGGGGCTTTACTTTTCAAACAAAGCTAAAATAATACTTTCTTATTATATTTTTACACTTACTCTAAATATCATTTTTATATCCTTAACTTTTCTTATCTTTGCTTTTCTTTCAAGGTAAAATCATGAAAAAACTTGTCATTGATCTTGATGGAACTTTAACTATTGATGATCCAAATGTTGATTATATCAATAAGAAGCCTAATTTAAAACTCATATCCATCCTTCATAACTATAAAAAAATGGGCTTTTCCATAAGTATTTTTACAAGTAGAAATATGAGAACTTATGAAAATGATATACAAAAAATTACAGCCTATACTTTGCCCATCATCACATCTTGGCTTGATAAACACAATGTGCCTTATGATGAGATCGTTGTAGGTAAGGTTTGGTGTGGGTTTGAAGGTTTTTATGTTGATGATAAGGCTATTCGTCCCAGCGAATTTACAAATCTTAGTTTTGGTGAAATCAAAGCTCTCCTAGCCAAAGAAAATCCCTATAAAAACGAAAAACAATGATACTTATCACCTCAGCTCAATACTCACCGAATGAATTTCAAGCTGAATTTGGACGCTTACCGCCAAGCTTTTTGGCTTTTGGAGGAAAGAGGCTTTATGAATATCAAATAAAGCTTTTTAAAGAAAAATATCCTCATGAAAAACTGATTTTGTCTTTGCCAAAAAGCTTTTCTTTAAGCGATTTTGAAAGGCAAAGGCTTCAAAAACTTGAAGCTGAACTTATCTTCGTTGATGAAAATTTAAGTTTAGGGCAGAGTATAGCGTATTGTTTGAGTTTAAATTTGCCTCTTCATGAGCCTTTGCATATACTTCATGGCGATACTTATCTTGAAAAACTTGAAACAAAAATAAATTGTTTGGGAATTTCAAAAAGCTTAAATAGCTATGAATGGGCAAGCTTACTTGAAAACGATCGCTGTGCTTATAAACTTACAGATAAAAACACAGCTAAACTTAAAGAGTATATTCTTAATGGATATTTTCATATCAAAGAACCTCATCATTTCATCAAAAATTTAGCACTCACTCAATATCATTTTCTTAACGCTTTAAAATTATATTCTCAAGAATTTGCCTTTGAGCTTGCATTTAATGATACTTGGCTTGATTTTGGACTTGTAAGTTCGTATTTTCAATCCAAAACAAAACTCACTACACAAAGAGTCTTTAATGAGCTACAAATTAAAAATAATTTCGTGCAAAAAAGCTCAGAGCTTAAAAATAAAATACAAGCTGAAATCGCTTGGTTTGAGCATGTTCCAGAAGAACTCTCATTTAATATCCCAAAAATTTTTGCAAGTAAAGATAAACTAAGCTATAAAAGCGAATATCTTTATTTTAACACACTTTCAGAGCTTTTTGTTTTTGGTAAACTCCACAGCTACACTTGGGAACAAATTTTTCGATCCTTAAAGAACTTTTTGCATAGGCTTCATAGCTTTAAAAGCAAGGAAAAAAATATCAACTTTGATTATAAAGAAAAAACCTTACAACGTCTAAAAAGCTTTACAAAAATACGTAGTTTTTCTTTAAAACAAAAATTTATCATCAACGATCAAATTTGTCCAAGCCTTGAAGATATAGTGCTTAATCTTGAAAATTATATTAAAGAGACAAAGAATTTTCATTTTATACATGGGGATTTTTGTTTTAGCAATATTATGTTTGATTTTAGAAGTCTTGAGATTAAAACCTTTGACCCAAGAGGACTTGATTTTAATGCCAAAATAACACCATTTGGTGATAAAAGATATGATTTTGCTAAACTTATACATTCTTGTTTGGGACTTTATGATTTTATCGTTTTTGGCTTTTTTGAGTGTGAGCTTAAAGACAATACATTTAAATTTCACATAGAAGTAAATGATGATATAAAAGCTATTCAAAGAGCATTTTTAAAGGTATTTGATTTTGAGGATTTAAAAGAACTTTTAGCGATTAATATTCATTTATTTTTATCCATGCTTCCACTTCATAGTGAAAATTTAAACAAGCAAAATGCCCTACTTGCAAATGCTTTATCTTTATATATCAAGCTTAAAAATGAGGATTTTTTATGAAAATCATCTTTACTATGGCAGGACTTAGCTCAAGATTTGCAAAAGCTGGTTATACAGAAGCAAAATACAAGCTCAAACTTCACGAGCAAAGTGTATTTTATTATGCAGTTTTAGGCTTTAAAAAATATTTTAAAGATACAGAGTTTATCTTTATCTACCGCGACATTCAAGATACAAGCAAGTTTTTATTTCAGGAATGTAAAAAACTTGGTATCAAACAATGTAACTTCGTAAAGCTTCCTCACGAAACACTAGGACAAGCTCACACTGCCTATCTTGGACTTAAAAAGTTAAATTTAAACGATGATGAGAGCATACTGATCTTCAATATTGACACCTTTCACCCAAATTTTAGCCTGCCACATCTTGATTTAACTCAAATCGATGGATATTTAGAAGTATTTAAAGCAGGAGGGGAGAACTGGTCTTTTATCTTGCCTCAAGCAAATAGCGATAAGGTATTAAAAACAACTGAAAAAGAACGAATTTCAGAGTTTTGTAGTAGTGGGCTTTATTATTTTAAAAGCGTTAAAGACTATAAAACAGCCTTTGAAAGCCTCAAAAAGCAAAATTTAACAAGCAAAAACGAATACTATATAGCTCCTATGTATAACGAACTCATCAAAGCAAACAAAGACATAAGATATGTTGAAATAGCCTTTGAAGAACTTATATTTTGTGGCATTCCGCAAGAGTATGAAACACTTTTAAAAAATCCAAGCTTTATAAAAAAATTCACAACAAAAAAGTAAATCATTATTTTGATATAATAAAGACTTGTTTTTTAAAAGGCTAAAAATGAATCTAAAAACAAAATATCACGATATAGCGACGAGGGGGGGGGGGGAGCTTTATTAGCTCTTAAGCCTTTTTCTTCTGCTTTTCTTGCTATTTTAAGCTTTGAAAAGGCTTAAAATGATCTTGCTTTCTCATCGTGGTTTATGGCACAATAAAGACGAAAAAAATAGCTTTTCTAGCTTTGAAAAAAGCTTTAAACTAGGCTTTGGTACTGAAACTGATATAAGGGATTTTAAAGGCGAGCTTGTAATCTCTCATGATATAGCTCATGCTGGATGCTTAAAGCTTGAAGACTTTTTAAAACTTTACACAAGTATAAATCCTCATTTATTTTTAGCACTTAATATCAAAGCTGATGGACTTCAAAGTTCTTTAAAAACTCTTTTGGAACATTACAATATCAAAAATTATTTTGTCTTTGATATGAGCGTGCCTGATGCTTTAATGTATTTAAAAGCTGGTATAAAAAGCTTTACAAGACAAAGTGAATACGAAAAAGAGCCTAGTTTTTATGAGTTAGCTTGTGGAATTTGGCTTGATGAGTTTCATTCACACTGGATAAATAAAAACATTATCCAAGAGCATTTAGCAAAGAATAAATTTGTATGTATAGTTTCACCTGATTTACACCAAAGAGAGTATTTGCAAAGCTGGCAAGAATACAAACTCATAGCCAAAGAATTAAAAAGCGATAAATTAATGCTTTGCACCGACCATATCTTAGAGGCAAGGGAGTTTTTTGATGAAAATTAAGGCTATTATCTTTGATATGGATGGGGTTTTAATAGAAGCTAAAGACTGGCATTTTGAAGCTCTAAATAAAGCTTTAAAGCTTTTTGGACTTGAAATTAGCAGATATGATCATTTAAGTGTATTTGATGGTTTGCCTACGCGTAAGAAATTAGAACTACTCTCACTAGAAGGCTCACTTCCTCAAGGCTTACATAAATTTATCAACGAAATGAAACAAGAATATACCATGCAAATCGTTTATAGCTCATGTAAACCAAGATTTTATCACGAATTTGCACTCTCAAGGCTTAAAAATGAAGGCTATAAAATGGCCGTGTGTTCAAATTCTATAAGAAATACCATAGAAATGATGATGCAAAAAGCGGCTTTAAGCGAGTATTTTGGTTTTTATATCTCAAATGAAGATGTAAAAAATGGCAAGCCTGATCCTGAAATGTATAAAAAAGCTATCAAACGCTTGAATTTAAAGCCTCATGAATGTCTCATCGTTGAAGACAATGAAAACGGCATTAAGGCAGCACGAGCAAGTGGGGCAAATGTGATGATAGTAGAGCAAGTAAGCGAGGTCAATTACGCAAATATCAAAAAGCATATCAAGCATTATGAGGAACAAAGATGATCAATATAGTCGTGCCTATTGCTGGAAAAAGTGAATTTTTTGATGAGAGCGGGGCATCTTTTCCAAAGCCTTTTGCTGAAATTTGTGGCAAAACTATGATAGAGCATTTTATTGAGAATTTCAAAGGTATTGAAAATAAACGTTTTATTTTTATACTTAAAGAAGAATATATCAAACGTTTTCATCTTGATGAGGCTATACGCGTTTTGCTTGAATGCAAATGCGAATTTATCAGTGTGAAAAAAGAAACTCAAGGCATGGCATGCAGTGTGATGCTTGCAACTGAGTTTATAGATAATGATGAACCTTTAATCATTTCAAATGCTGATCAAATCATAGAAAAAAATCTTTCACTTTTGCTTGATTATTTTAAGGACTTTGATGCTGGAGTGGTCGTTTTTGAATCTATTCACCCTCGTTTTGCTTATGTAAAACTTAACGCACAAGATCAAGTTTTAGAAGCCTTTGAAAAACAACCAAGAAGCAAAAATGCTGTGGCTGGGTTTTATTATTTTGCTAAGGGAAGTTATTTTATGAGAGCAAGTGAAAAGATGATTAAAAAAGATGTCAATTTTGAAGGCAGATATTTTATCGCTCCTTGTCTAAACGAACTTATACTAAATAACGCAAAAATCAAAGCCTTAAAACTTGAAAAAAACGAATTTCACACCTTTTACAGCCCAACTAAAATTACAGAATATGAAAGGATAAAAAATGCTTGAACTTACAAAAAGCTATATAAAAGCCTTTAATGAAAAAAATTTAAATACTATTGCGAGCTTAGTTGATGAACAATTTATCTTAGAAGATCCAGCCGTTAAGCACCTAGAAGGTAAAAATGCTTGCCTAAAAGCTATAAATTCACTTTACTTGGCACAATGATAAGACAAAAGAGCTAAGATCGTATTTGTATGGAATGAAATGATGATTGAAAAAACTGATGAATAATTTTGATTTCATCTTTTATAAAAAAAGGACAAAAATGCAAAAATTTAAGCTTGAAGATATGATTAGAGGTTGGTTTGTTGGGAATTTTTCTCCTTGTGCTTTTAAAAGTGAAAGTGTGGAAGTTGGTATAAAAAGCTATAAAAAAGGTAAATGCGAACAAAGGCATTTTCACAAAGTTGCTACAGAACTTACCGCCATCATCTCAGGCAAAGTTAAAATGAATGGCACTGTCTATGAAAAAGGCGATATAGTGCTTATAAAACCAAATGAAAGCACAGACTTTGAAGCACTTGAAGACAGCATAAATGTTGTTGTTAAGCTCCCTGCTGCAAAAGATGATAAATACTTAGGACAAAGCAATGATTAATATACTCATACCTATGGCTGGGCTTGGAAGCCGTTTTGCTAAATCTGGTTTTACAAAGCCAAAGCCCTTTATCGATGTTTTAGGCAAGCCCATGATAGTGCGTGTGCTTGAAAATCTTGCTTATAAACAAGCTAAATTTATACTTATAGCACGAAATGAACATTTAGAAAAAGAAAAAGAACTTGTTCAAAGTATAAAAAAGGATTTTAATGCTGAGTTTATCGGCATAAACGCACTTACTGAAGGCACAGTTTGCACCATACTTTATGCAAGAAAGCTTATTAATAACGATACGCCTTTACTTGTGGCTAATTCAGATCAAATCGCAGATCTTGATATAGCTGATTTTATAGATGATTGTTTTAAAAGAAAACTTGATGGCTCGATACTAACTTTCATCGATGAAGAAAAAAATCCAAAATGGTCTTTTGCAAAATTAAAGGACGATCTTGTCATTGAAGTTAAAGAAAAAGAAGCCATTTCTAGCTTTGCTACGGTTGGAATTTATCTTTTTAGCAATGGTAAATTTTTTGTCGATGCTGCAATTGACATGATAGCAAGAAATGATAGGGTAAATAAAGAATTTTACACCTGCCCAACTTATAATTATATGATTAAAGATAATCTTAAAATAGGCATTTATAACATAAAAGCTACGCAAATGCATGGTATAGGCACACCTGAGGACTTGCAAGCTTTTGTAGCAAAATATAAAAAATAAGCTATAATATCAAAGATTTTTTAAAAAATAAAAAGGACTTCATATGCTTGAAAATCACCTTACTAGCAAGAGGAGGGGGGGGGGGCTTTATAAAAAGCTTGCTATTCATCTTACTGGACATTTAAGAACTTTTGAACAAACCCATAAAAGCTTTTTTAAACACTTAGTTAAACCAAATCAAGATGATGGTTTTGAAATTGATATTTTTATACATACTTGGGATAAACTCTGTGCTGATCCTAAAGGAGCATGGCATTCACCAAATGGAAGCGAGTCTTATAGCGAACTTATCAACAAATCTACAGATACGCAACAATTTTTAAAAATTTACAAACCCAAAGCTCACCTTGTAGAACATCTAGAAAATGGGGTTTATGGAGCCTCTATAAGCCGATCAAAAGTGCATGAGCTTAGAGCTAAATATGAAGCTAAGGAAAATTTCAAATATGATTTTTATCTTACGACAAGACCTGATTTATTCTTTTTAAGTGATTTAAAAATAAAATTTTATCTTGATCTTTATCAAAATAATGAAGAGCTAAAACATGTAAAGTTACCTGATAAATTTATGTTTTGTGCGACAAGTCCTTTTCGACTTGGTATTATGGATGCTAGATATTGTAATGAGGCTGATTTATTGTTTTGGAGCAATTGTGGTGAAATTATCCATCCCTTTAGAAATGCTATAGGAATAAATATTTTTATGGATTATTTGCATGGAAGGCACTTCGAAATTTTTCGAGAAAGAGATAAATTACACGAACAAAGCTTCAAACCTGAACTTTGTCAAGAAGTAGGCAAGGTTTTCTTAAAACGATACAATAGACGCTATAAAGGTGGGCTTTTTACTTTCTTTTTTAAAGACTTGTCTAAAATATTAAAAACAAATTTGAACAAATAAATAGACAAAATAAGTGGGAAGGGCACTTCTCACTTATTTTTACCGATGAGAGTAAAAAACTATAATTTAAGCTTGAGTTTAAGACTTCACTACCGAAATAAAAAGCATTCAAATAAAGCCAAAGCGTAAAAATCTATACCTCCAACCCCCCCCCCCCATTTTTTTTTAATCCTCACTTCACAAAACTATCAATCGCTTTTTCAAGCTCTTCGACTCGCCTCATATCACCTTCTTCTATGGCGTGGATTATGCAGTGACTTAGGTGTTCTTTTAAGATAGCTTTGCCGGTATTGTTAATCTCGCCTCTTACTGCGGCAAGTTGTATAAGCACTTCAGAGCAATCCTTGCCATTTTCTATCATCTTTTTAATGCTCTCTAAATGTCCTATACTCTTGCTTAAGCGATTGATCATCGCCCTATCATGCCCTTTAGAATGAGTGTGCATTATGTTTATCCTTAAAAAATTTAAAAGTTTTTAAAGTATTTTAGCCTAAAATCGCATTCTTTTTAAAGATATTTACGATTTTTTAAAAAAAATTGACTAAAATAAAGCTTCTAAATTTTAAGAAAAATGGGAGTTTATTTTGAAAATTAAAGCAATTTTGATGAATATATTAGGTTTTACAAGTACTTTGTTGATTTGTTTTTTTCTTATAAGTCAAGCTAATGCAAAGCCAAACGAGTCTTATAACAAAGATCAAGTGCAAAAACGCCTTGATGCTTTGGAAAAATACACAAAAACCCTTGCCATAGTTGAGCAATACTATGTTGATGATGAAAATGTCAGCGATTTGATCGATAAGTCTCTTTCTGGTTTGCTTTCTAATCTTGATGCACACTCTTCTTTTCTCAACGAAAAGGAATTTCAAGACTTAAAAATTCAAACAAGTGGTGAATTTGGCGGACTTGGTATAAGCGTGGGTATGAAAGATGGAGCTTTAAGCGTTATCGCACCGATTGAAGGCACACCAGCTGATAGAGCTGGTATAAAGGCTGGCGATGTGATTTTAAGGATAGATGGCGAAGCAACTTTGGGAATGAGCCTTAATGACGCCGTTGATAAGATGCGAGGTAAGCCAAAAAGCACAATTAATATTACTATTTACCGAAAAGGTAGCGAAAAGCCTTTTGACATAAAGCTTACAAGAGAGATTATTAAAATAGAAAGCGTGTATTCAAAGCTTATTGAAAACGAGGACATACTCTATCTTAGAGTAACAAGTTTTGATAAAAAAGTCAGCGAAGAAGCCAAAAAGCAAATCCAAAAAAATCCAAAAATCAAAGGCATAGTTCTTGATCTTAGAAATAACCCGGGCGGGCTTTTAGATCAAGCTGTTGGACTTACAAATTTATTTGTTGATAAAGGCGTGATCGTCTCACAAAAAGGCAAAAATGAAGCTGACAATAAAGAATACCCAGCCGATCCAAGACAAAAGGTTACTGATGTGCCTTTGGTTGTGCTTGTCAATGAAGGTAGTGCAAGCGCAAGCGAGATTGTAAGCGGAGCCTTGCAAGACTTAAAGCGAGCCATTATCATCGGCACAAACACCTTTGGCAAAGGTAGCGTGCAAAGCATTATCCCGCTAAGCAACACTCAAGCCTTAAGGCTAACGGTGGCAAGGTATTATCTTTCAAGTGGGCGTACTATACAAGCAGTTGGTGTTAAGCCAGATATCGAGGTTCTAGCTGGTAAAGTCAATGTCATCGATAATAATTTTAGCATTAAAGAAAATGATTTAAAGCTTCATCTTGAAAGTGAACTTGAAAAAATTCAGCCAAATGAGAAAAAAACAAACTCAAAAACTGATAAAAATATCATCACTCAAGCTCAAATTTATGATGATGCACAACTTAAATCAGCCATTGATGCGATAAAAGTCTTAAACATTAAAGGATAAAGCCATGCAAAAAAGAACCTTGCTTTATGAAGGAAAAGGTAAAAAGCTTTACACAACAGATGATGAAAATGCTTTGATTAGCGAATTTAAAGACGATCTTACCGCTTTTAATGCTGAAAAAAAAGGTTCTGAGCAAGGAAAAGGAGCGTTAAATTGTCAAATTTCAACACAAATTTTTAAGCTCTTAGAAAGCAAAGGCATAAAAACTCATCTTATCAAGACCCTAAATGAAAGCGAACAACTCGTGCAAAAATGCCAAATCATACCCATAGAAGTCATAGTGCGTAATGTCGCTACTGGCTCACTTACTAAAAGACTTGGCATAAAAGATGGCACAAAATTAGCTTTTGCTTTGGTTGAGTTTTGCTTAAAAGATGATGCACTAGGCGATCCTTTTATCAATGATGAGCATTGTAAGCTTTTAAATTTAATACGTGATGACAAAGATATAGAAAAGATCAAAGACCTAGCAAGAAAGATCAATACCATTTTACTTGAGTTTTTTGATAGCAAAAACTTGCGTTTAATTGACTTTAAAATCGAGCTTGGTTATAATCCTCAAGGCGAACTTGTTTTAGCTGATGAGATCAGCCCTGATAGCTGTCGTTTTTGGGATAAAGCGACAAATGAAAAGCTTGATAAGGATCGTTTCCGTCAGGATTTAGGCAAGGTCAAAATGGCATACGAAGAAGTTTTAAAACGAATTTTAAGCTAGGAATTATCATGCAAATCATCATTAATATATCTTTAAAAAATGGAGTTTTAGATCCGCAAGGTAAGGCTGTTGAAAAAGCTTTGCACGCCTTAGGCTTTAATGGGGTTAGTGGGGTAAAAATCGCTAAGCAAATTAAACTTGAACTTAATCAAACAAATAAAGAAAAAGCTCTAGAAGAAGTAAAAAAAATGTGTGAAGAGCTTTTGGTAAATTGTGTTATCGAAGATTATGAGATCGTGTTATGAGAGTAGCTATACTTCAGTTTCCGGGCACCAACTGCGAGCATGATACAGCCTATGCTTTTGAAAAAATTGGCACAAAAACACAAATCATTTGGCATGAAAAAACTGACTTTGAAGCTGATCTAATCGTGCTTGCTGGAGGATTTTCTTATGGGGATTATCTAAGGTCTGGGGCTATTGCGAAGTTTTCACCAGCCATTAAAACTTTGCAAGAGCATATTCAAAAAGGCGGCTTTGTTTTAGGAATTTGCAATGGTTTTCAAATTTTACTTGAACTTGGCATTTTAAAAGGAGCGATGAAGCATAATGAAAGCTTGAGCTTTGTTTCAAAAATGCAAAAACTTAAAATCATCTCAAATGACAATGCTTTTTTAAAAAACTTCCAAAAAGATGAGATCATCAGCCTGCCTATCGCACATGGAGAGGGGAATTTTTACGCTGATGATGATACCTTGCGATACCTTTATGACAAAGATATGGTGCTTTTAAAATATCTTGATAATCCAAATGGTTCAAGAGATGATATAGCTGGAATTTGTGATGAGAAAAAACGTATATTTGCCCTTATGCCCCACCCTGAAAGAGCTTGTGAAAGCTTGCTTGGAAGTGAAGTTGGGCTGAAAATGTTTAAAGGCTTTATGTGATGAAAAAAATCCTTTTACTCTGCCTTGCTATTTTTGTAAGTTTTGCAGTCAATCTTGATGATAAACAAAAGCAAATTTATCAAAGCATAGCTCCAAGCGATGAAATGGACAATTATAAAGAAAATATCAAAGATACTTACATAGCAACAAGTTCTTTGGTTTTAAGTGTAAAAGATTATAAAAAACAATATTTTGTAGGTGAGGTATTTAGCCTAGAACTCAGTGCTAAAACGACTGAAAATACTGAATTTGACTTTGAGCTTTCTTTTAATAAAAATAAAGAGCTTATTTTTTTAAATCCAGAAGCAAAATGGCAAAAAAATGGCGATGAATACAACATAAAGCTTTATTTTGAAGCTCAAAACTCAAATGCAAAACTTGAAAGCATAGAAGTTGCGTTGAGCAGAAATAAAGAAGTTTTTCAACGCTCAAGCTTACTTTTAGAACCTTTAAATTTCAAACGCGTGAATGCTGATAAAAATTATTCACAAATTGTAGCAAACGAACTTTCAGTAAAACGCACGCGAACAAGCTATTTTGATGATAAAAATCTAATGATGATTATCGAGCTTTGGGGCGAAAATACAAACTTAAACGATTTTCATCTTAAAGATGAAACACTGATCAAACAAAGGATAGATAATGTCAGGGGCGATTTTAACAGCTCGATTGCCTTTTACTCAGCCATTTTTGCGCCAAATAAAAAAAGTCTTGATTTTTCATACTTTAACCTCAACACTCAAAAGCTTGAGACACTAAGTATAGCTGTTGAGCTAAGTGCTGATGAAAGCGTAAGCACGCAAAGCGATTTAAATCCCAAAAATAATGATCTTGTTTTTTATAAACAACTTGGACTTTGGATCGTAGCTGGCTTATGTCTTGTGTTTTTTGTCTTTAAACGCTCATACATAGCTTTAGCTATTGCTATTTTAGTGCTTACATTGAGCTTTTTTATCGATACAGATACGCAAACAGGCGTGGTAAAATCTGGTGCCAATGCTAAAATTTTACCAACTGCAAATTCAACCTATTTTCGAACAAGCAAGCAAGATGAAAAAGTCGAAGTGCTTGCAAAAAGACAAAATTATATCAAAGTACTTTTTGAAGATGGGACTATAGGCTGGATAGATGAAAAAGATTTACAAGAGAATTAAAGCTTTTTTGTATTTGTTTTTTTTCATAATAAGCGTTTTAGTGGTATTTATCTGCTTTTATACCACTTCTTCGCAAGATAAAATTTGGCGTATTCGTAAGAATTGGGCAAAGCTTCAAGCTAAGATTTTTAACTTTGATTATGAGTTGGAAGGCGAATTTGATCCAAATGTTCAAATGATACTTATGAATCATCAATCAATGCTTGATATTATCGCTCTTGAAGCTTTATATCCAAGAAATTTGTGTTGGATCGCCAAAAAAGAACTTGGTGAGCTTCCTATCTTTAAAATTGCAATGAAAAAACCAAAACTTCTTTGCATAGATAGAAAAAATCCAAGAGATTTAGTGCGTATCTTAAAAGAAGCAAAAGAAAGACTGAACGAAAATCGTGTTTTGGCTATTTTCCCAGAAGGCACTCGCTCAAAGACGCCAAAAATGCTTAAATTTCAAAGTGGAGCAAAAGCGCTAACTGAAAAACTAAACTTAAAAGTTCAGCCCATACTCATCGTTGATTCAGCCTTAATCCTTGATAGCAAAGCTTTTACCTTAGGCAGTGGCACACTCAAGCTCGTCGCCCTACCTTGCGTAGATACGAGCGAGGCAAAATGGCTTGAAAACACCAGAAAAAAAATGCAAGAACTTTTAGATATACAAAGATCAAAAATAAAAACTGAAGATTAAATCAAAAAATCTAATTTGATAAAACACACCAAAATTAGACCTAGTTAGCAAAAAATTGACTTAGATTTAAAATCAAGCAAGGTAAAATACAAAAAACCCAAAGCCAAATTTAAAAGCCAACTTCCCTAGTTAGGATATTTTTAAAACCGAGCTTCTATAAAATCAAGTCTTAAATCCAATCAAGAGCGATATTTTTTGCTCCACTTTGAGCTATAAGAGTCTTAAGCTTTTGCATCTTTTGCACTCCATCTTCAAAGCCCCTTTCATGTGTTTCACAAGCTATAAAATCAATCTTTTCATGCAATTTGTGCTTTAAAAGTTTATCCATAATATCAAACTCAGCTCCCTCAACATCAAGCTTTAAAAAATAAATTCGCTCATACTTGCTTAAAAGCTCTTGCTTTATAAATTCTATCAAGTCGATCACTTCCACCTTATATCCACTAGTTCCACCCCAAGCTAAGTCCTTGACTATAGTGCTACCATCGCTAACAAGGCTATCATTATCCCTAAATTCGGTTATATAATTTCCATTTGAAACAGCTTTTTGATAAAGTTGCATATCTTTAACACCTTGATATTTATGCTTTAAGAAAGCGTGCAAATAAATATTTGGCTCAAAAGCATACACTAAAGCTGATGTATGAAGGAAAATATCACTAATTGCACCTTTATGAGCCCCACAATCAATACAAACCATTTTTTTACCCGTACTTTGAGTTAGATAAGGAATTTTATAAAAAATATCATAATAATGACGAGGAACACAAGCACTTTCAAGCATAAAATCAAGCATATAAAAGCCTTTTGGATCAGCAAAAGCTCTTAAGCTTTGTTTAAAATCTTTGAAGAAAAGAACTTTTTTTCTATACTTATTTTTAATTTTAAAATAATAAAAGAACAAAAACTCCAAATAACCATAGTAAAAAACTTTTTTATACTTCCTTAAGAACACTTCCCCAAGTTCTATGGCAAGCTCATCTTTTAAATTTGAACTATAAAGAGGATTTTGATTGCTAAAATTTTTATATGAGTTTAAGATTTTTGAAATTTGGATAAAAGAAAAAGGATTTTTAAGCAAAATAAGCCCAAGTTCATAAGCTAAATTTTTCTTACTAATGCCCCCCCCCCAGTGTGCTTAAATCCATAAAAACTCCTAATTTATAAATGATTTAAAAAGCTAGATTAAAACATAAATTTTCTTACACAAAGCTTAAATCTTCTAAAAAGCTCTAACTTAAACGATCATATCGACCTTTTAGGGAGATTAAGAGTAAAAACTTTTAATTCTTTTTTAGGGGCTATGATTAAAGCATATCCTCCTTTATTGTCTTTATCCCATACACTAAAAAACTCTCTTTTAGAACTTATATATTCTCCGTGACTTGGATCAAGAACTTGCAATAATTTAAGTTTAGCTCTTACTTTTGGGCTTGTTGGTGCATTAAATGCACAAGATGTTGATGTTCTTGCTCTTGTAACAAAAGGTGCAGTGAGTGATAACTCTAAAGGTGTTAAAGTTCTTAGCCTTGATGAGATGAAAGAGGTTAAGGGTGGATGGAAAATTGGTAGTGTAAATTGGCAGGCTTATACATTTATTGAAATGCCAATTAGAAACAATATCAATGCAAATAAAAATCCAGGAAGCAAGCAAGCAATACTTTCAAATGCTTTTATGTGTTCAACTTATAGCATTGGTTGTGGATTTTAATTAATGTGGGTGTATAAACCTTTTTAATTTTCTGCCGATTTTCTATAATAAAAGGCAGAAAAGTATATTATTTTAAAGGTGTAAAAATGATAACCTTTAATAATACGCAATTTATTAATATTGATGAATTGCGTTCAAGCATAGTTTATACAGCTTTAAAGGGCAATATAAGCAGAAACACTTATCAAACTCCTATTAAGGTTAGCAATGATTCTTCAAGCTCACCTAATTTAACAAACCAAATTTCATTTACAGATAAAATTAGCGGACAAAATATTACCCTTAAAATCAGTGATGAGAATTTAAACAAACTTCAATCAAAATTCAGCTCTAATGATTTTAGCAAAGACGAAAATGGTCATCTTGTTTTAAAAGGAGAAGCGGGGGATTTTGTATCTGGCTGGTTTGGCGATATAGCTTATCAAAGAGGCTATTTAAAAGCTGATTATAATCAAGATGGTTTTTTAAATGAAAATGAAAGAAAAGAAACTCTTTCAAATTATGGAAGTGATGTAAGATATTGCATAAGAAAAAAAGATTCTAATGTGGTTAAAATAACTGCAAAAGGTGTGTATTCATACGAAAAAGGTTCTACTACTAAAAGTAATAATTCCATAGAAAATGAGCTTAATAACACTATACAAAAAGATGCAAATATGGATGGGGTATTAAAACTTAGTGAATTAGAAAGCATAGGGCAAACAATCTCTGATATTAAAAAAGTTGTAGAAAAAAAAGAAGATACAAACCCTTTAGCTAAAACACCTTCTGCTCTTGATTTACCCTCCCCTGAAGAACTTATCGAATACCTCAAAAAAGAAAAAGAAAACCAAGACAAAGCAGAACAAATACTTGAAAACAACGAACTTGAAAAAGCATTACAGCAAGATTATCTTGCTGTAAATACAGTTGATATTTCAAAGCTTAGTAAAAACCAAAAAGAAGCTCTAAAATCACAAGAGCTTAGGCAAAATGATGATATGCTAGATTTAGCTTCAAGCATAAAAGATAATATAAAAACTAATTTAAGTATTGATAAGAGAGTGTAAAACCCTAAAATCCCCTAAGCAAAAGAATGAACTCTTTTGCTTAAAGCTTTAAAACTTCCTCCACAAACTCAAACCAAACACGCTATCAGGTGCAGCAGAACTTCCTCCAAAATCAGCACTTACAGAAATGGCAGTATCTGCATTAATGCTAAATGAAAAGCTAGTAATGCTTCTTAAGCCTATTTGCTTTTTAAACAAATTGTCTATATTTAACTCATCGCTAGCAAAAACACAAGTGATTAAAACTATAAATGCTAAGAAACTTCTTTTCATCTTATTACTGCCTTTAAAATATTTTGTAACAATTTCCATAAAAACAATGAATGTTCCAAATTTTTAAAATCAAAATTTGACTTTACTTTAAAAAAATTGTTAGAATTGACGATATTTAA
The DNA here is from genome assembly GCF_006864455.1 of Campylobacter sp. MIT 97-5078. Lineage (GTDB taxonomy): Bacteria > Campylobacterota > Campylobacteria > Campylobacterales > Campylobacteraceae > Campylobacter_D. Next base: position 21,545 of record NZ_QHLK01000002.1, on the reverse strand, counting down.
TTAAAAGTTACTCAAAAAAGGATAACTTATGTTAAAGAAAATTCTTAGCCTTGTAGCATTAGGTTCTTTGTTTGTAAGTTCAGCTTTAGCAGATGATTTTTTAGCTAAAGTTACTCAAGGTGCCTTAAGTGATAACTCTAAAGGTGTTAAAGTTCTTAGCCTTGATGAAATGAAAGAGGTTAAGGGTGGGTATATAGCTTATTCCAAACAAATAGACAATATGGAAATAGCTGCTTATGCTGTTTTGCAAATAAACGCCTTGGATTATGGTATAGACCAAGGCAGTGAAATCACTTATGACAGAAATGGCAATTTTGTATTAAATAGAAGTGGCGTTTGTTCAGCTGGTGTAACTCATTGCTATATGTTTAATGACACTAGAACACAATATGGACAAAACATACAAAGATTAAGAGAACTTATGGCTTTAGTTGGCGATCCTGTTCTCAATTCAATAGCTTTTACTGTTAAAGCACGATATATTTACACAAGAAGTGGCAAGGAGATGATATTTTCTTATGGGGCTGGGGTAGTAAATAGGCAAGTAGGAGCTTTTTCAAGACTGCCAATAAATGTTTTAGAAACAAATTTTGTTGTTAAGGATTTAAGAGCTAATTACCAAGGTCTTTTAGAAAGTATGCTAAAAAATCAATATAGGTAAAAATTAATGAGAATTGATAATAGTTTTTTATCTAATACATATTCTAGTTTAAAACAGGAAAAAGGTTTGTATTTTGAAAACAAAGCTAAAAATGAAAGCGAAGTAGTAGGCCAAGTCTTAGGTTATGGAGTAGATAAAGAGGGCTTTTTTACAAGTGATTTTAATGAGGCTGCAGGATTGCCAAAGGATTATAGGATTCATAGCGACATTACAAAATATTTTGATAAAATTTCAAATTATCATTTAGCTCCTTTTTCAAGCTTTGATTTGGCTAGGACTTTAGAAAAAGCTTATCAGGCTTTTGAGCAAGTTTTCATTGGAATTAATGCCAAACAAAGCATAAGTGAAGAGGACTTTTTAAACTTACCTGCGGCGTTTGATTATAGCTTTGATAATGGAAAATTTAAGCTTCATAAGATATATAACTTGGACGAATACCAAAGTGATGTGCGGCAAAGAACCTCTGGAAAAAAACAGCTTCAAAGAGGCGTTTTTCAGACCTCTCTTTTTTTTGCAAACGATCCTATTTCGTCAAAAGACTTTACCAAACTTGACTTTGCAAGTGCTTTTAAGACAAATAAAGACGGCACTATCAACAAGGGTGAGCTTTTAGTGCAGTTTTTCATTGAAGCAAATTTAGGTATAGTTGGAGAAACGAGTATAGCAGGAAAAATTATGGGTGCAAGTGGGGATAAAATAGCCGAAGAGTTGCGTAGTTTTATCAAGCAAAATCCCCTTTTTGACATCGATATGGGTGATTTGATTCCTGAAACTCCTCAAACAAGAGCCTTGCTTAATTCAAATCTTAGCGTTGAACAATTTAAAGAAAAATGGCTTGAGCTTCAAGCTAAGCAAACTCAATATACTGAGGATTTTAGAAAACAAAACGAAGAAAATATAAAAAAAGAAATGGCAAATCAAATTCCACAAACAACCCAAGAGAATAGTCAAACCCAACAAGCCCAAGAAACAAAACCTTTCAAACCCATACAAGGTGAAAGTAAAAACAAAGAAACTTATAAAGATGACAATATAAGAAGTGAATTTTTAAAAAAACTCTTAGAAGATAAATTTAGCACAAGTGAAGAGTTAAAAATTCTTTTTGGTATGAAAACAAGTGATGATAATACAAGTAATGATAATTTTAGAAAGATTATTTCTCAAATGGGTTTAAATAATATAAAGGGTATAGATATAAGAGCTTAAGAATATTAAAACTTTGATTTAAAATGATATTATAATACAATCAAGTAAAAAGAGTTTTATATTTTTAAGCCTCTTTAGCTTTTAAAACTCTAGCTTTATCTAAATAAACAAGCTCTTCAGCTTTGTCTTTAAGTTTTCAAGGCTTTGTATGTCTTTGAAGTTTTTAACTTCAAAGGCTACAAATTTATTATCATCTTTTCTTTTGTATAGCACAAAATTCTTTAATACTTTTTCCCTGTGTAACAAGCCTTTCTACCTGTATCAATAACAATACTATCAAAATTTCCTTTCATTCTTTCTATAGAATTTCTTAAGCTCGCATTAAGCCTTGAAAAATCCATATCCTTTGCCTTGTCTTCAATTTCCTGGCAAGCAAATCGGCAAAAAACATTTTTCTTTTAGCTTTTGATCAAAAAGAGTAAAAAACTATGTTAGCAAAATATTTAAATTTTTATTATACAATCAGCCTTTAAATTCAGCAAAACAAGGAGAAAAAATGCAGTTTCAAACTGAAGTAAATCAGCTTTTACAGCTTATGATTCACTCTTTATATTCAAACAAAGAAATTTTTTTAAGAGAACTTGTATCAAATGCAAGCGATGCCCTTGACAAGCTTACTTATCTCAGCGTAAGCGATGATGAATACAAAAACTTAAAATTCACAGCTCGTATAGACATTAAATTTAACAATGAAGCTAAAACTTTAACCATAAGCGATAATGGCATAGGCATGGATAAAGACGATCTTATCAATCATCTTGGCACCATAGCAAAAAGTGGCACTAAAAGCTTTTTGGCGAATTTAAGCGGAGATGCTAAAAAAGACAGCCAACTCATAGGACAATTTGGCGTCGGCTTTTACTCAGCCTTTATGGTGGCAAATAAAATCGAAGTTCTAAGCAAAAAAGCCCTTGATGAAAAGGCTTATCTTTGGACAGGCACAGCTGAAGGCTATGAAATAGAAGAAGCAAACAAAGAAGATCAAGGCACAGCAATCACACTTTTTTTAAATGATGATGAGTTTTTAAACCCTTACCGCATAGAAACTATTATCGCAAAATACTCAAACCACATTCAATTTCCAATTTTCATGGAAAAAGAAGAATTTATCCCACTTAGCGAAGAAGAACAAAAGCAAGAGCCTCGCCCAGAACCAAAAAAAGAGCTAAAAATAGTGCAAATTAACACCGCAAACGCTCTTTGGAGGCAAAATAAAGCGAATTTAAAAGCTGAGGATTATGAGAAATTTTACGAACAAACCTTTCATGATAGTCAAAAACCGCTGCTTCATATCCACACCAAAAGCGAGGGTAAATTTGAGTATAATACCCTTTTTTACATACCAAGCACAGCTCCTTTTGATCTTTACAGAGTAGATTATCAAAGCGGACTTAAGCTTTATGTTAAACGCGTCTTTATCAGTGATGATGATAAAGAGCTTTTGCCTAGCTATTTGCGTTTTGTGCGTGGAATTATTGATGTTGAGGATTTACCACTTAATGTAAGCAGAGAAATTCTACAAGAAAATGTGATCTTAAAAGCCGTGCAAGAAGCAAGCGTAAAGAAAATTTTAAGCGAGCTAGCCAAGCTTAAAACAAAAGATGAAGCAAAATACAAAGAATTTTTTACTACCTTTGGCAAAGTGCTTAAAGAAGGGCTTTATGGCTTTGGCAATGATAAAGAAAATTTAATCAAGCTTATGCTTTTTAAAAGCACAAAGGCTGAAGGACTAACTAGTCTTGAATCATATAAAAGTCGCTTAAAAGCTGATCAAAAAGAAATTTTTTATATTTGTGGGACAAATGAAAGCTTGCTAAAAAGCTCGCCTTTGCTTGAAAGCTACAAAAGCAAAGATATAGAAGTGCTCTTGCTTGATGATGAGATTGATACTATCATCGCACCAAGTTTGCCTGAGTTTGAGGGGCTTAAATTTGTAGCGATTAACCAGCAAACTGATGAAACTCCGCTTGATGAAAAAACTCAAGAAGAATTTGCACCTATCTTAGCACAATTTAAAGAACTTTTAAAAGATGAGGTTGATGATGTGCGTGCTACTTCAAGATTGAGTGAAAGTCCAAGTTGTATAGTGTATGATAAAAATAAGCCAGATTTTGCTATGCAACAACTCTTAAAACAAATGGGACAAGAACAGCATATCAAGCCTATTTTAGAACTTAACCCTAAACACGCTATCTTTGAAAAACTTAAAAATAACCCAACTTACGCTCCTGATATAGCTCAAATTCTTTTAACTATGGCAAAACTAAGCGAGGGTATGGGTATAGAAAATCCAGCCCAGTTTAACCAAAGCTTAAGTAAAATCGTCTTGAAAGCCTTGCAATGATTCAAAGTGTGATGATTAGCCAAGATATTTTAAAGGATTATCAAGTCTTTGATATACGCAATAAAAACGAATGGAGAGAAAGCGGAGTTATAGAAGGAGCCGTGCTTTTAAGCTTTAATCTAAGCAATGGCTCGCCAAATCCGGACTTTATCAAAGAATTTCAAAGGCTAAGAGATGAAAATAAAACTCAAGCCCTTGTGTGTGCAAGTGGCTTTCGTTCAGCTTCAGCAACAAATTTAATCAAAGCTAAACTCAATATAGATGCGATCAATCTTAAAGGCGGAATGCATGCTTTATTTGATCAAGGTTATAAAAGTGTGCCTTATAGAGGGCAGGATTTAGTATGAGTGTGGGCATTTATATACTTATCGCCGCAGTGGCATTTTTGATGCTTTATTTTGCTATCAAAAAACTCACTTTGCAAATCGATGAAAAAGCCCTTTTAGAACCTATAAAAACAAGCTTATATCCTGAATTTTGTGATTTTATCGATGAGAAAATAGGCGAGCTTAAAAGTCAAATAGAAGCTGATTTAAGCTTGTTTAAAGATGAAAACTTAAGAGCTGAGTTTTTAGAAAAACTTGGTGATTTAAGCAGAAAACTTACCTTTATACAAACCATGAATTTAAGCAAAAAAAATGATGAAACGTGGCAAAATGAACTTTTTGAGTTTCTAAAAACACTTGAAAGTGTGATAGAAACATATCTTAAAGATGGCGAAGCAAAGGCTGATGAACTAAGAATAACACTTATGAATAAATTTAAAAGTTTGCAAGAAAAACAAGCCTAAATTTAGCTTTTGACATTATTTTTGGCTTGAAAGCTGAACTTGACAAAAATTATATTTTGAGCCTAGATTTTCAAAAAGTTGAATCATTTCTTGCAATACCTGTTATAACTTAGGTTTAAGTAAGACAGATGATGTTTCAGTAGCTAGCCAGCATAAATTCGCAAATCTTAGGAATTTTAAAGGCAATGAAAACGGACTTTAAGCGGAGAAAAACCACAAATTTCCTCGGCTTTAAAAAGCAAAAACTTTTGTCATTTGACTAAACGACAAAAGTTTGTAAATATTTATAGAACAAGTTAAAAATTTGTTATAATGCACAAACAAAAATATAAAATTTTCTACAATTACATAAACATTTTTTACTTTAAGTTTGATTGAAAAATAAAATATATTTTTATTTAATTAATGTTCTATAAGGAGTGCATATTGCTTAAAAAACTTGATTTAAATGAGTATAAAAAAATCGCCACTTTAATTTTTATGGTAATTTTAGCCTATATTTTGGTGGTATTTTCTCAACTTGCAACGATTTTAGCTGGAGTTGCGATCTTGCTTATCGGTATGATGAATTTAAGCACTGGTTTTAAGGCTTTTGGTGGTGGTTTTCTTGAAAAAATTCTTGCCAAATTTACAGATACTAAGCTTAAAAGCACTTTTTTTGGAGCTATTAGCACACTTATTATGCAGTCTTCTTCTTTGGTTTCTGTGATCACGATTTCTTTTCTTTCAGCTGGACTTATCACGCTTGTGCAAGGCATTGGCATTATCTTTGGTGCAAATTTAGGCAACACAGCAAGCTCGTGGATCATCGTAGGCTTAACTAGCACCAAAATCTCTACACTTGCTGTGCCTTTAATCGTGATTGGGGTTTTGCTGTATTTTCAACAAGATAGCTTATTTAAGGGCTTAGGTTCGATTTTTATTGGTATTGGTTTTTTCTTTTTGGGTGTGGATTATATTAAAAATGGCTTTGAAAATATAAAAGAAATTTTGAATTTAGCCCGTTTTAATTTCGAAGGCTTTAAAGGTATTCTCATTTTTACGGCACTTGGAGCTTTACTTACTGGCGTGATACAATCAAGCACTGCAACAATAGCCTTAATCATCTCAGCCCTACTTTCAGAGCAAATCAGCTATGAAAATGCCCTAGCAGCTACACTTGGCACAAGCGTAGGCGGTGTAGTTACTGCACTCTTAGCCTCTTTGGGCACAAACATAGAAGGTAAAAAACTTGCTTTTGCGAACTGCATTTTTAACTTTGGTATCGCTATCATCGTGCTTGCAGTTTTTCCGTATTTTGTGCGTTTAATTGATCTTATCGCTAGTATGCTTTATATCTCGCAAGATAACCTTACGCTTAAAACAGCTTTATTTCACACCTTGTTCAACCTCATCGCTATCATCATTTTTACGCCTTATAGCGAAAAAATCGTTCACTATCTTAACAAAAGAATCAAAGCACCAAAAGACAAAAATAAAGACAAGCCACTTTATCTTGATGAAAACTTGATCAAGTATAGCGACACAGCAATTGCTGCACTTGAAAAAGAGAGCATGCATCTGTATGAAAATACCTCAACAATCATCGCTTATACCATAGGTTTAAGTCGTGGCGATATAGTGGGTTCAAAAAGTTTTGATGAGATCATTAAGGCTAAAAAATGGATAAATAAAAATGTGGATTTGGATTATTTATACAAAAGCAAGATTAAGGTGCTTTTTGAAGCCATTATAGACTTTTCAACGAAAGTGCAACTTTATGTTGATGATGAAACAAAAAACAATAGAATTTTCCAATTCAAACTCGCCGCAAAACACCTCAGCGAAGCAAGCAAAAATCTTAAAATTATTCAAAGCAATATGAAAAAATACGCCAATTCAAACAACCCTGATCTAGCTTCGCAATATCATTTTATGAGGATTAATCTAGGCGAACTTTTAAGAAGTATTGAGGAGCTAAGAAAAGTCGATGAAGAAAAGGCGTATTTGATCGTTAAAAACTTTGAAAAAGCCAAAATTATGCTTAAAGAAGTGGATAATGACTCTTTAAAACAGATCGAAAATCTCATCTCAAAAGGCAAAATCAGCACCGCAGAAGGCATTTCTATACTTAATGATACAACCTTTAGTGCAAAAATAGCCGAAGAGCTCATCGAGGCTATAGAAATCATTTTTACCAAAGATGAATGGGAGAAAAAAGCAGAAAAAAATGAAAAAACTTGATAGAAAGCTTAAAATTTAATTTTATAAAGGCTCTAGCCTAGCACTCTCCTTTCTTAAATTTATATTTAGATAGCATTTTTCATCTTTTCCCTACCTCAATTCACATTCCTTTAGCGGAATTTCAGCGATTTAGCCCTTGCTCTTTTAAAAACAGGCGAAAGTTTTATCTTTTTTTTCATATTTTCCTTGGATAATGCCTTAAAGACTTGAAAAATACACAAAATTTAAAGCAAGAGTTAAAATAAACAAAATTATAGTGTTTTTCAGCTATAATTTTGTTTTCAAATACAACTTCAAGGTAGAAAATGAAACTAGCCATCATTGATACAGCTTGTGCGAATTTAGCTTCTTTAGAATTTGCCTTTCATAGACTTGGCTTTACTTGTATGATCTCAAGAGACATAAAAGAACTTGAAAAAGCTGATAAACTCTTTTTGCCCGGTGTTGGAACAGCTCAAAGTGCTATGCTTCATTTACATAAATTTAAACTTATAGAATTTTTGCAAAATACTAAAAAGCCACTTTTAGGCATTTGTTTAGGTATGCAAATTCTTGGGGATTTTAGCGAGGAGCTTCATCAAAATACTCTAGGCGTTATGCCTTTTAAAACTGAAAAATTCAAGCCTAAAGCTAACTTTACTTTGCCACATATGGGCTGGAATGATGTAAAAAGTAATCATACTCTTTTTAAGGGGTTAAATGGGGCGTTTTTTTATTTTGTGCATAGTTATTGTGTGGCTGTAGCAACTGAAACAATCGCAACTTGTGAATATTCTCAAAGCTTTAGTGCAGCATTAGCAAAAAATAATTTTTATGGCGTGCAGTTTCACCCAGAGCGAAGCGGGGAAGCTGGAGAGCTTTTGCTTTTAAATTTCATTAAGGATATATAATGACAGAACTAATTGCAGCTATTGATCTTATCAATGGCAAGGTAGTGAGGCTTTTTAAGGGCGATTATAAGCAAAAACAAGTTTATACATATGACGCCCTAACAAAGCTTAAAGAATACGAACAAGCAGGGGCAAAATGGCTTCATATCGTTGATCTTACAGGAGCAAAAGAGCCAGCCAAAAGACAATTAGACCTCATCAAAAAACTCACAGCGACTTTGAATGCAAATTTGCAAGTTGGCGGGGGCATAAGAACTAAAGCAGAAGTAAAAGCCTTGCTTGATAGTGGTGTAAAACGCATTGTCATAGGCTCTTTAGCGGTAAAAAATAAAGAACTTTGCTTAGAGCTTTTTAAGGAATTTTCAAATGAAACCTTAACTTTAGCCCTTGATATTCAGCCTTTTGAAAATGATTACTTCGTAGCTGTGAATGCTTGGCAGGAAAAAAGTAACGAAAGGCTTTTTGATTTGCTTGAATTTTATGCAAAACAAGGTTTAAAGCACCTTTTATGCACGGATATTTCAAGAGACGGGACTATGCAAGGAGCAAATATAGAGCTTTATAAGCACATTAAAAGTAAGTTTTCTGAAATTCAAATCCAAGCCTCAGGTGGAGTTTCAAAGCTTAATGATTTAAAAGCCTTAAAAGCAAGCTGTAGTGGTGTGATCGTAGGCAAGGCTTTGCTTGATGGGGTATTTAGTATAAGTGAGGGCATAGCATGCTTACAAAACGCATAATTGCTTGCCTTGATGTAAAAGATGGACGCGTAGTTAAGGGCGTGCAGTTTAAAAACCACCGCGATATGGGTGATATCATAGAACTTGCAAAGTTTTATTCAAGTGAGGGTATAGATGAATTGGTGTTTTACGATATCGCAGCAAGTGCTAGAAAAGAGCGAATTTCAAGAACTTGGGTAAGCAAAGTCGCCCAAAACATCAATATCCCATTTTGTGTAGCTGGAGGCATAAAAAGCGAAGATGATGCAAGGGAGCTTTTAGCAAATGGAGCAGATAAAATTTCTATTAATTCTCCAGCCTTAAATGATCCCAACCTCATTGAAAGGCTAGCAAAAAGCTTTGGGGTGCAGTGCGTGGTAGTAGGCATTGATAGTTTTAAAGATGAAAACGGAAATTTAAAGGTGTATCAATACACAGGCGATGAAAGCACAAGCAAACAAAGCGGTAAAAATACGCTTGAATGGGTAAAAGAAGTTGAGGATCGTGGAGCTGGTGAGATCGTGCTTAATATGATGAATCAAGATGGTATGAAAAAAGGATACGATCTAGCTCAACTCAAAGCAGTGCGTGCAGTATGCAAGCTACCACTTATCGCAAGTGGTGGAGCTGGTGAGACGAGGCATTTTTTAGAAGCTTTTAAACTTGGTGTTGATGGAGGCTTGGCTGCTAGTATTTTTCATCAAAAAGTCGTTAATATAAAAGAGCTTAAAGCCTATCTAAAGGTTCAAGGCTTAGATATAAGGATATAAATATGCAAGAAGAACTTATTTCAAAAATAAATTGGCAAAAGGTAAATAACCTTGTACCTGCTATCATTCAAGATCATAAAAGTGCTGAAGTGCTTATGCTAGGTTATATGAACAAGGAGGCTTTAAAGGAAAGCTTAAGGCTTAAACGAGTGGTATTTTTCTCACGCACCAAAAATAGACTTTGGCTTAAGGGCGAGGAAAGCGGGAATTTTTTAGATATCATCGAACTTGGGCTTGATTGTGATAATGACACACTTTTGATCTTAGTTAAACCTTGTGGAGCAACTTGTCATACAGGAAGCATTTCTTGCTTTGAACAAATTTCTAAAAAAGCTGATATGGTCTTTCTAGCAAGACTTGAAAAGCTTATCAACACACGCAAAAGTGCTTTAGCTGAAAATTCCTACACAGCAAAGCTTTTTCAAAGTGGCACAAAAAGAATAGCCCAAAAAGTTGGCGAAGAAGGTGTAGAAAGTGCCTTAGCGGCTGTAGCTGGCGATAATATAGAACTTTGTAATGAAAGTGCGGATCTACTCTTTCACCTCAACGTGCTTTTAGCTGATCAAAATTTAAGCCTAAGCGATGTTATATCCGTGCTTAAAGAGAGAAATAAAAGCGAATAATCAATTTAAAAATTAATCTAAAACAAAAAATAAAAGGCTCATCGCAAAACAAGCCTTTTATTTAAATTTGTAAGTTTTTCACTTCATTACTCAAAAAGCACAGGAATTTCAGGCACAGCAACATCTACTGGATAGTCAAGTCCTTTTAAATTCCCACTTTTCCTTAAAACTAAATTTTTACCAAATTGTTGTTCAAGTATATCTTTTCTTACATAGCTTACTTCTATAGTAGTGCTAAAAAATAAGCCCTTGCTATAGAAAATTTTACCATGATTGTTAAAGTGAAAATGTATGCTTGCAAAGTTTTCATTTAGCTTATGTAAAATTTCTAATTTTTCACTTACAGCATCGTTTTCTTCTGGATTTAAGCCATGAAATTCAAAAATCACTTGAGAAAAATACTGATTTAACAAATTCATATCAGTATATTTAAGCACTTCCCATTCGGCATATTCTATATCAATTTGCAAGATATTATGAGCTTTTTCATCAAGCTTGTTTTGCTCAATCGCATCCTTAAGGGTGATGCTTTGTTCATCTTTATTTGCATTGATAAAGAGTTTATGAAAACTGATATTTTCGTGAGTGTAGGGGGATTGTTCTATGCTTGCGTCATATTCTATAACTTTATAGCCTAAATTCGCCATTTCCAAATCCCAAGGCGAACGCAAAGAAACGCCAAGCGATAAAGCTTTATTTACTCTATCATCATTGAGGGGGGGGGGGGGAGTTAGCATAACATAACCCCCATCTTCTTTGCCCCCTATTCTACTTAAAGATGAAAGATCAAGCTCTAGCGGACGCAAAGCTGCAAGATAGGCTTTGATATTTTCAAAGCACAATTCGTTGTGGTTGATACGAATATAATTTCTATCCCTATGCTGAAGGAGTAAAAACAAAAGCTTTTTATGCTCTTCTTGTATATCTTGATTTTCAATCACTTTTGACATTAAGATGTTATAGCCCAACTCATTTGAAAGCTTAAGCTCATTTGCAATTTCTTTGAGTAATTTTTCTTGCATACTTAACCTTTTAAAGCCTTAAAATCAGCCACAGCATCAAGTTTTTCCCAAGGATAATCTTTTTGCCCAACCTGCCCTCTTGCTGCTACATCAGCATAGCTAAAATGTCCAGCTTTTGGCTTATCTAGTTCGAATTTATTTTTGATCCAATTTGGGGTCAATGGATAGTTTTTCATCACAAATTCACTTAATTTATTATCATCAATATCTTCATTTGTCCCCATGCAATCAACACTTACTGAAGTTGGTTCAGCCACTCCTATAGCATAGCTTAACTGCACTACGCATTTTTTAGCAAGCTTTGCTGCGACTATATTTTTAGCAAGCCATCTTGCTACGTAAAGTCCGCTTCTATCAACCTTAGTATAGTCCTTGCTAGATTGTGCACCTCCACCAATTGGTGAATAACCTCCAAAGCTATCAACGATGAGCTTGCGTCCGGTTAAACCACTATCATGCAAGGAGGAGTGGTTAATATATTTTCCTGTAGGATTGATTAAAATACGCGTTTTTTGTGGATCAAAAAGCTCTTTTGGTAAATTTGAATCCAAAATAAGCTGCATGATCAAAGTTCTTACCTCGTCGATATGTAAGCTCTCTACACTTGGAGCTGAAACGACTATAGTATGTATGCTTTGGGGCTTGCAGTTTTCAAAATTACTCTTATTGCCATAGTCTATGGTAACTTGAGTTTTTATATCAACACCAAGTTTGTTTGGATTTGTCTTTGCGTAGTTATACACCTTATCGCAAAGCATTCTAGCATAAGAAATGGCTGCTGGCATATACTCATCAGCCTCACAACTTGCAAAACCAAACATTATACCTTGATCGCCAGCACCTATTTCTCCGCTTTCTTGATCTACGCCTTGATTGATATCAGGGCTTTGTTCGTTTAAAAATACAAGGGTTTCTACCTCATCAGGATGTAAGCATTGAGCCTTTGTAAAATAGCCCTTACCATCATAGCCTATCTTAGCTAAGGCGTTTTTAACTAAGTCTTCATAGTCTTTGAAGCTTAACTTGTGTTTTGACTTGACTTCTCCGCCGATGACAACCTTGTTGCCTGCAACAAAGACTTCACTCGCCACTCTTGAGTTTTTGTCATGACTTAAGAGTATATCCACTATAGTATCAGCGATAATGTCCGCACACTTATCAGGGTGTCCTGGACTAACAACTTCAGAAGTGAATAGATACATTGTTTTCCTTTTGGATTTATTTGTCTGAAAGACAAGAGCGATTATAGCGAAAAATTATTCTTTTAAACTTAATTATAAATCTAAGTCTTTGCAAAGCTTTTCAAAGCTTAAGTAATATTTCCAAGAAGCAACGATGTCAGGACGCATTTTTTTGATGAGTTTTAAATCCTCATCAAGCAGTTTTTTAAACTCTTTTCTTTGATTTTCATTGTGTTTTAAGAAGTCTAAAAGCTCTTCTTCTTTAAGTAAATTTTGCTCAGTTTCATCAACGACTTTTTGCAAACCTTTGCAAAACTCGCTCATATAAGCCTTTGTGGCTTTAAAAAGCTCTTTATCGGCTTTCAAATGCTTAAATTCAACCTTAGTTGTGTAAATTCCCATATGTTTGTTAAGCTCGCCTTCATAAAATTCATTCATGATATTAAGCATATTTTTATGATCAAAAAGCTGAGAAAAGAGCAATACAAAACTATTTTCTTTGTTGATAGTGCTGTTTTTAGTATTATTTGGTTTTTTAAGGCTAAAAACTTGCTTGATATCTTTTTTATTTATAAAAAGTTTTAAGGGAAATAAATACCTTATATAGCCTTTAAATTCCTTCACTCCAAAAAGTGCTCTTTTACTTTCATCAGGCTGTGTAAAATTAAATTTCAAGGCTAAATTTTTCATCGTCTCTTCAGCCTTATCAAAACTAAGCTCGCTCATATCCATAAAATGAACTTTAGATAAATCAAAATGAGGCAGCAAGGCATGAGCCAAAAAACTACTATTTTTAAGCTCGCTAAAATTGATACTAATCTTTGGCTTTTTATGCCTTAAAAACTCCAAATACGCTCTAAAATCAAAGCTTAAATCAAACTCAGGCACAAAATTCCTTTCAACCTTGCTCCAATCCCTACCAACGCAGTGTTTAAGTAAGCTTATAGGATCACGAAGAGCGTAAATAATATTTGTATTTTTATCAAGCAGGGCAAGGAATTTATCAAAGTCTTTGACATTAAGTTCAGAAAGATTTAAGGCTAAATTTTTAAATCCCCCCCCCCCCAGCATTTAAATACATAAAATGAAAGATAAATCTTTCTTTTGAATCAAAGGGCAAAACCCAAGAAGCTACACAAAATACTCCACAACATTGATTTAAAAACCTCAAAAAAGCTGCCGCACCACTTCCATGTGGAGAAATATAAATAAATTTATAATGCTTTGGCAAAGGCAGATTTAAATCCCAAGCAAGCTCAGCACAATGCCTACTTGAATCAGTATCAACAAAATTAGGATTTAAAAGCGGAGCATAGGCTAAATGAGCGTAATTTTGAGCAAATTCGCTTGAATTCAGCCAAGTAATGATGTGTTCTAAATTCTCAAGCACGAAGTTAAAAAAATCTTCTCTTTGTGAGTTTTTAAGGGCGTTTAAAAGTAAGTTTGCTGCTTGAGGGCTTAGTCTTTGATTTAAGGTTCTTAGGAATTCTTGCAAGTTTTTCCTCTTTTTAAAGCAAATGAAAGGTTTTATTAAAACTTGAGATTATGCTTTGCACCTTTGCTTCAAGCTCGTTTAGTTCAGTATTATCAAGCACCAAATGAGGCTTTGGCTCATCAAATTCTATATCAACGCCGACTACATTTTGTATTTGTCCGCTTAAAGCCTTGCTATAAAGGGCTTTTTTATCGCGTCTTTTCAGCTCTTCAAAATCACATTTCACATAGACTTCAAAATAATTTTGCAAATTCTTACGATTATACGCATAAATTTCATTCCACATAGAAATGGCACTTACCACAACTATCATACCTTGCTTGCTTAAAAAATCTGCAAAAGCGCTTCTTCTTAAAGATACTTCAATGCGAGCTTGTTTATCATAGCCAAAATGCCCCAAAAGCTCTCTTAGCTCATCTCCGTCTAAATAAATCACATTTTGTCTGTGCTTGCGTAAAGCCTTGCAAAGTGCCTCAGCTATATAGCTTTTACCACTGCCTGCTAAACCTGTAAGCCAAATTACTGCTCCTTGAGCTAGCATAAAAAGTCCTTTATATCAAGTTCCAAATCGCTTTTAAAATCAATCTCACACCAATTGCCTTTTAATTTTACTGCTTTAGCATTATGAAATTTATCAATTAAGCCTTGTAAAAAGCTTGTCATATAAATATTATTATATGCCTGTCCATCATACAAGGCATTTTTATCTAAGCTATCAAAAAATTCTATAAAAGAAGGTAAAAAATCATACGAAATTTTAAAAAGCCCCATATACTGAGCTTCAATTTCAGCTAGGCTTTTAGGTTTTTTGCCAAGTTCTTTGATGAACTCTCCATCAAATTTCAAAGTCTCAGCATCGCTTAAAATATCATCAAACCTCGCTTCCCACAATTTTTGCCAGTTTAAATCCACACATATACAAAGCTCGCCCTTAGCCTGCTTTAAAGCCTGAACACTATCTTTAAAATACACTATATCAGCATAAGAAATAATTAAGTCTTTTTTTTCACTTATGCAACTTTGTAAAAATGCTCTTGCACTAAAAAGCGAATGCAGCATATTTGTGCTAGCATAATTTTTATTTTCAAAAAAAGTATCAAACTTAAATTTTTTGCTTACAAAGTCCTTTAAAACTTCAAATTTATAGCCTCCAACTACGGCTATTTCATCTATACGAGCTTCTTTTAAGGCTGAAATTTCATACTCAATCAAGCTTTTATTTTTATAATCAACCATAGTTTTTGGCTTATCTTGAGTAAGGGGCATAAGCCTTGAGCCAAAGCCAGCTGCTAGGATTAATGCTTTCACTTTTTTCCTTTTTTCTTAAAATTAAGCCTTGTTTAAGCTTTTCTTAAACTCATCTAAAACTTGAGTATTTTCAAGCCCACCAGCTCTTTCTATATGCCACATTGTAGCATAAATATCAAAGTTTTTATGCTTAAAAGCTTCTATACTCTCATCATCTGCCTTAAATAAACCCTGTAAATCCTGCCCTAAAGCACAAATGCTAAAATTATGAAAAGAATTTACCTCAAAGCTAAGCTCTTCTTTCATATCTTTTACTTCGTGCTTGCCTATATGATCTTCACATTTTTTTAAACTTGAGCCAAAAAAGCTTGCTATGAGTTGAGCACCTCTGCAAATACCTAAAACCGGTTTATTTTTAAGCATGCAAGTTTTTAAAAGCTCATTTTCATAAGCATCGCGTTTTTTACAAAGCTCATTTTCATTAAATATGCTTAAATCATTGCCCCCGCTTAATATCACTCCAGCTAAAAAAGGCTCATATAAAGCAAAATCAAGCTCATAGCTTAAAGGCAGGGGTAAAAAACCTTGCATTTGCTTTTTAAAAAACACTCCCCATTCTAAACTTAAAGCCTCTCTAAGTTCAAAATAGCTTTCATTTTGCACTAGTCTTTGACTTATGCCAACAAATTTTAAAGACAAAATATCAACTCACTTTCACATTCTAAACGCAATTTTTTTGCACTTAAATATTTTTTAAAATTTTCCTCCCCAACGCCTATTACAGCTGGTAAGCCAAGCTCACTCGCTCTAATTGCCATATGCGAATTTGCTCCTCCATAACAAGTGATAAAGCCAGCTATATTTTTAGAAAACAAATAATCATAACCCGGATCAGCAGCGTAAATTAAGACTATCTTGCCCTCAAGCTCTTTTTCATTTTCTAAGGCTGTATGAGCGATTATGCTTTTTTGAGTGATGAAATTTGGAGCTAAGGTAGGCGTAAAAAAGCTAAAAATTTGCTCTTTATCGGTGATGAGGCTTGGTAATTTTAAAGCTTGAGCAAGTTCAAATTCGGCTTTATTGATAGCTATTTGACTTAAAAGCCTTTTTTTAGGGCTTTTTGAGTATAAAGACGAGTAGAGATTTAAAAGCTCTTTAATGTCTAAGTGTGCTAAATCCTCTTTGGCTATATCATAATGTCTGCCAAGTTCTTCAATGAGTTTTAAGACTAAGGAAAGTAGCTTTGAAAACTCAAATTTAAGCTCTTCTCTACCTTCAATCGCTGTTTTTAAAAACTCAAAAAACTCTTTTGCATTGATGATTAGTCCATTTTCTTTGAGCAAAATATCAAGTTTTTTAAGCCTTTTAGCACTAAGTTTAAAGGGTTTTTCTTGATTTACTTGTGCTTTGTTTTGTTTTTCATCAAAATATAATTCAAAGGCTTCATCATAACGAGGTGAAAGTATATTATAAGTGCCTGCTCTTAGGTGTCCAAAATGAGCTAAAAAGGCTTCTTTGTTAGAAGAGTTTAAATTGCAACTTGCAAGGCTTAATTTCTTACTAATGGTTTGCAGTGAGTTTAAAAATAAGGCTTTTTCTTCTTTGCTTAAAAAACCTATGGCAACAAGGGAATTAAGCATTTGCATAGCCACAAAAGCAGCCCTTGCTACTCCTGCAAAAGGCAAAGTGCCATATCTTTTGCAATCTTCTATAGCCCAATAAATCTTATCTATGAGTGAAATTTTACTTTTTTCTAGTTTTTTAAAGCTTGTTTGAAGTTTTTTGCATTTTCGTATGTCTTTAAGATAGAGCCCATTTTTTGGATCAATGATGGAATTTGTAAGATTTAAGAGGCTAAATTCTATGCGTTTAAGTTCATTTTCATTAAAGCCTTGCTCTAAAAGTGGGGCAAGTTTGCAAGAAAGATTAAAATCATAGCTTGAAAAGACAATTTCAAATTCGATCTTATCGTGCAAATGAGGATTTTTCTCAAGCTTGCTAAGATAATAATTAGCAAGTTTTTCAGCTACATTTGCTTCTAAGTCTTTAGGGATAAAAGAATTAAAAGAAAGCCTCACATCTATATAAGCAATGCCTAAAAATGAGTGCATTAAAGGATGAGAGCGTAGGTTTTTATAGCCATAATTATCCCTTTGATACGCCCAAATATGATCAGTTATAATTTCTTTATAAAGACTAAGTGCCAAACGCTTTGGCTTTAAGCCTATGATTTCAGCTGGATTCCAATCAGGCATAACCCCAAAAATCGCCTTTTTTCCATATACTCCAAGCCTTGAACTTTGCAAGGACTCAAAACGTTTAGCAAATCTGCTTAAAGCCTCTTTTGGCAGGGACTTGAAAAGATTGACTTTGTTTTTGCTCACTAAGGGACGCACCTGCAAGCAAAAAAGCTCTTCCTTGTTCTTAAAATGTGCAAAAGCAAATTCAATATCCAAAAAAGGACTATCAAAAAGCCTTTCAAGCTCTTTAATGAGTATGATAATCCTCGCTAAACGCTTATCTTTAGGCAAACTTGCACTTCTATAATGAAAAAAGCTCGTAAGCTCTTTAGCGCTGCCATCGGTTATGCTTGCATTTGAGCCGCTTTTATCATACTGGATACAAAAATAAGGGCTAAGATTATCCTTATCTACGCTAAAAGCTACCCCACAAAGCTTAATTTGAGTAAGCATGGCTTGAATGAGAATTTCATCATCTTCATGAGGCATAGAAGCACCTACTTTTTTTAAGGCATCAAGCAAGGCTAGCTCGTCATTTGCTTTAATATTTGCAAGACTTAAAAAAGCTCCTGCATTTGAATGAGTCTCGCTATCCTCGCTTTTTGAAGAGCTTCTTATGATTAAAGTGTGAGCATGCAAGGACTTAATCTTTTTAAGTTCAGCCTTTTGATCTTTTTTAAGCTTGTTTAAAGAAGTGATGACGCAAGGTAAAACCTTAGCACTTTTTAAAACGCTTTGTAAAGCAAGTAAATTCCTTGCTTTGCTTTGAAAGTTTAGTTTTTGCATGCTTTGTTTCATTATATTTTTTCCTTAAATTTAAGCCTTTAGCCTTGCTTTTTCGCACTCCAGCTTCTGGTGGTGTATTTTATCTTAAATTCGCTTGGAAGTTTCTTTTTAAACTCTTCACAAATGGCTTCAAAAAGCTTTTTACCCTCATTTGTATCTAAGTCCCAGTAAGGATTTTTCACGCTTTGCCATGCTAAAATATAATTTTGCAAGCTTTGATGAAAATAAAAATCTTCTTCTAAATACACTATAGTATCAAAAAGCTCTTTATGCTTTTCTATAAAGCTTCTTTGTTCTTCTCTGCGAACACCTCTTTCATAACTTGGCACAAAATGCGTGATAATAGCCTCAACTTCTTTTTGCACCTCATCATTTAAATCCCTATGATTCCACATGCATGAAAAATACGCCCCTTTTTTAAGCACTCTATAGGCTTCTTTTAAGGCTAGGTTTCTATCCATGACATTAAAACTACTACCAAAGGTAAGCCAGTCAAAATTCTCATCTTTTAGCCCAGATTCAAGCCCTGTAGCGCGAATCCACTCTATATCCTGTCCCTTTGTCCTTTGAATACCAATTTCTCTCATAGCATCATTTGGCTCAACAGCTACTACCGTGCAACCTCTTTCAAGCAACATTATACTTAAATTTCCTGTGCCAGCTCCTATATCAGCTACCTTTAAAACATTTTTGTTTTCACCCTTTGCCAGGCATAAAAGCATATCTATGCTCTTTGGTGCGTAGTTTGGGCGGTATTCATAAAATTTAGCGTGTTTGGTATAATCCCAATTTTGTTCAACAAGTTTTTGCATTTTTTCCTCTTTTTTACGTGAAAACTCAAGCTTAAAAAGAGAAAAATTTGCTTAAAAACTCGTCCTTATTTATTAGCCTTTCTAACTAGCCTTTTTAGCCGTCCATGCACGAATTTTATAAGGCACGATAAGTTCATCAAAACAAGAAATCTTTGCCTCAATCATGGCTAAAATTTCCTGCCATCTTTTCTCTCCTGCTTGAGCTTGTATATCATTTACAGAGTGCCAAGCTCCTAAGTAACGTTCTTTACTCCATTTTTCACTATAATCACACTCCATAAAAAAGCAGTCTGTAAAATCCCCAGTTGAAATGAGAACTTCCTCCCATTTCTTGGTGTTTTGCACCCCTGAACTCACACGAGCAAGCTCTGGAACAATATTCTTAATTTCCTTTTCAATCTCATCAAAAACAGAGCCTTCTACTATATGTCGTGGATTGTAGATGATAGAAAGGTAAGCCCCCCCCCCAACACTCTGGCAAACTCTGGCAAGGACTTTTGCGGATCAGTCCAGTGAAAAGAACTTGCCATTATCAGCCAATCAGCTGAATTTGAAGGTAAATTGGTTTGCTCTCCACTACCTTTTAGCCAAGTAATGTCAAACCCCTTAGTATCAAGCTCGCCCTCAGTCCTCATAGCATCATTTGGCTCAACAGCACTGACTTTAAGCTTAAAATCCTCGCAAAGCATACGCGTAAGCTTACCAGTGCCAGCTCCAACCTCAGCCACTCTAAGCTCGCTTCTTGGCTTTTGTGTGTCATTAATGCAAGCAAGTAATTTTTCAAGCAAAAAAACGCTATAAGCAGGGCGGTTGTGGTAGTGCTTGGCAACCTCTGTAAAATCCCCTTGTTTCATTGTTTCTCCTTTTTTTAAGTATAGCATTTTGTTAATTTTTCAAAACAAAACATAAAAAGCAATTATAGCCTAAATTGATATGCTTTTAAGTTTATTTTTCTATTTTTTCATCCAACTCCTCGCACATTTTTTCAAATTCATTATAGTATTTCCAAGAAGCAACTATATCTGGACGATGCTGTTTGATGTGTGTTAATTCTTTTTTAATATTTTTTTCTATGTTTTTGATAACTGATTTATTATTTTTTAAAAAATATAATATTTTTTCTTCATTTATCAAATGTTCTTTTTTTATACTAATTTTTATTTCAAGTTTGCTTATAAATTCTTTTATGTAAGATTTAACACAACACACCATATTTATATTGTTTTTAAAAGAAGAGATTTTTTCTTTAGAAATACAAAAAATCAAATTTTCAAAAGCTATTTTATTTTCAAATAAAATAAAGTTAATTTCGATATAGTTTTTTATTTTGTGTAATTTAAAGAGTTGTTTAGTTGTGATTAAAATTTCAAATGTTTCATCGATATTATTTTTATCTAAGTCTTTTAAATTTGCAATTAATGTCATAGGGAATAAAACGCCTAATTCATCATATGCCATACCATTGTCAATATCCTTTTGAGAAAGTTTTTTTCTAAAATAATATAAAGTATTTAATTCACTAAAAGTACAATAAGCATATTCAGGCTTAATACTAGCCATATCCAAATAAGTAATTTTTTCTGTTTTAAAAAATTGTGTTAAAAAATTTAGTCTAAAAAAACTCTCGGCATAGATCCAATAGGTTTTTATATGATCACAGGTTGGCACAGGAGATCCAAAATAATATGTATCTCTGTCCAAAACTCTATCTATAGGCGTATTAAGATAAAACCAATCAAGTTTA
This sequence comes from Campylobacter sp. MIT 97-5078, assembly GCF_006864455.1. Lineage (GTDB taxonomy): Bacteria > Campylobacterota > Campylobacteria > Campylobacterales > Campylobacteraceae > Campylobacter_D. The sequence continues at coordinate 794 of NZ_QHLK01000002.1, read as the reverse complement.
TCAATTTTAAAATTTATATGATTCAATCCAGTTTTTAATCTTGAAATTGGATCTCTAACCAAATATAACACAGGTTTATTTTTATCTAAAAGATTTAAAAATCTTGCAAGATCTTCTCTGGAAACATATACATGAGTATAGTCAGTGTATGCTATGATGTTGTATTTTAAAGGATTGTTTAGTAATTGCATTAAAATATTAGAATATATAATATATGGATCATAATGGATATATTTGCAAATATTTATATCACAAAGTTCCAAATACATCGTCATTGCGCCATGCCCTGACAAAGCGGAGCATAGCCACACAAACTCATAATTATCCGGTAAGGGTAAATTCATTTCCCAAGCAAGTTCAGCAGGTATGTTGCGATAATTAATTTCTTCATTTTCATCATTTAATTTTTTAGGATCAAGTAATGAGGGATAAGGATGGTTTTCTTTTTTATATTTTTCATTAAAATCATCTGATAATAACCATTCTTCTATAAGATCAAAATTTTGTATAAAATAATTAAAATTATGAAAAATATTATCCAGTATGGCTTTATAATCTTGATGAATTTTTAATACATTTTTTATTCTTGAAAATTCTTTTAGGAATAATTGTTTATTATCTATCAACCCTTGAAGGATACTAGAATTAATCTGTTTAAATTCTTTAAAAATTTCTTTGGAAATTTGAAATTCTTTTTTAGCTTCTTTAATAAACTTAAAGACTTTTAAATAGCCTCCCTTATACCAAGTCTTATCAGCTTTTATAAAAGCTTGTCCTAAAAGATAGGCTAGATG
>NZ_QHLK01000001.1 GCF_006864455.1 Campylobacter sp. MIT 97-5078 | reverse complement strand
TTTTTCTCTAATCTCATCAAGGGTAAGTTCAAAAAGATTCTCATCCATTGGTCCAATTGGGATAGTTTTGTTTTTAATGCCGTCAAGTCCAGCCATAAGCAAGCTCACAAAGGCTAAATATGGACAAGAAGTGCTATCTGGAAAACGCATTTCGATACGAGCTGAGTTTTTGCCTATACCATAAGGCACGCGACAACTTGCCGAGCGGTTTTGACAAGAATAAGTTAAAATCGAAGGTGCTTCAAAACCTGGTATTAAACGTTTGTATGAGTTTGAACTTGGATTTGTGAAAGCAGCTACGCTTCTTGCGTGAGCTAAAACTCCACCTATATAGTGGATAGCAGTTTGACTAAGCCCACCATAGCCTGTCTTATCATAAAACAAATTCACTCCATTTTTCCAAAGGCTCATATGCACGTGCATACCATTTCCATTGTCTCCATAAAGCGGTTTTGGCATAAAAGTTGCAGTTTTGCCGTTAAGATGAGCAACCATTCTTACGACATATTTATAAATTTGCACGTTATCAGCAGCTTCAACAAGGGTGCCAAAATTTACACCTATTTCGCCTTGTCCTTGAGCAACCTCGTGATGATGAACAAAGGTTGTAAGTCCTACTTTTTCAAGAGTTTGCACCATTTCAGCTCTTAAATCTACCATGCTATCAATTGGTTGAACTGGAAAATAGCCTCCCTTAGTGCGTGGGCGATGCCCTGTGTTATAGCCATCTACATAGTCTTTATCATCATTCCATTCGCCTTCTTCTGTGTCTATTTCATACTTTGCACAATGAATATTATCCACAATTCGCACGCTATCAAAGATAAAGAATTCATTTTCTGGTCCAAAATATGCCGTGTCAGCAACACCACTTTCTTCAAGATATGCCATAGCTTTTTTAGCTATGCTCCTTGGGCATTTTTCATACATTTGTCCTTTATAAATATCATACACATCACAAAAAACGATGATAGTAATATCAGCCGTAAAAGGATCTAAAAAAGCACTTTGTGCATCTGGCTTTAAGATCATGTCTGATTTTTCAATCGGCTGCCAACCTTCTATAGAGCTACCATCAAAAGGAATTCCTTCTTCAAAATGATCTTTTTTAATCGCATGGATATTGTAAGTGATATGGTGCCAAGTGCCTATTATATCAGTGAATCTAAAATCCACAAAGGCAACTTCATTTTTTTTGCAAAAATCAAAAAAATCATCAACACTTTTTACAAATTTTCCCATTTTTTCTCCTTCAAAATTTAAGTTGAGGAAATTGTATCATAAAATTATTTAATTAAGCTTAAATTAATAAAAAAAATATATTCAAAATAATAAAGAATTATCCTATAGCTATAAAAACTAAAAAAACAAAGACAATTGCTTTATAAATTTAACACAACAAAAAGCTTTTTGTGAATTTTTGCATATTTTTATTTGATATTTTAAAAATTTTGAATATAATTATATTGCTAAAAAAATATAAAAAATTGTATTTAATCAGTTTTTAAGGAAAAGAAATGACTCAAGAAGAACTTGATGTTTTGATGGGCGATAAGGAAAAGGTAAATATTGATGAACTTAACTCCCAAAATGAGCAACCCAAAAACGATCCAAATCATAAAACAGCGTATGGTGATATAGTAGATGGTATAAAATCACAAGATTATAAATCCTCATCACACATTGCTTGGCCTCCTCCGCCGCCAAATCAAGAACATAAGGTTGTCCATCAACTTGATGATGTAACTAGAGATAGTGAAGAAAAGGCTATTGAACAGCTTGATAGACTTGAAATTATGAGCAATCATTTCTCAAATTCAGAAACATCACTCAAACAACTTGACGCAATCTTTAAGAAAAATATAGAAATTTTTTCCATTTTAAGTGAAAAATTCCCAAATGTTCAAACCTTTCGACAAGCTTTACAAAGCAATCAAAGCAGTCAAAGTATCATCTCTGAAATCATTGAATGGCTTGAAGCTGGACAAGATGAAGCGATGATGGCGATGGATGCGATGCAGTATCAAGACATACACCGACAAAAAATCGAAAGAGCGATTAATGTTATACGTGCTTTAAATCGTTATATGAGTTCTTTATTTGAAGGTAAGATTGATGATAATAAACGTGTAGGTTCAGCAGTGCATATTAATGGCGACTCGACTGAAAATGTGGTAAGCAATGATGATATAGAAGCCTTAATCACAAGCCTAGGGCAAAAAAGTGATCAAGCCTGAGATCGTTGCTCCAGCAGGAAATTTTTCAAAGCTTAAGATAGCCTTAGCTTATGGAACTGACGCTGTTTATGCTGGGGTAAATCATTTTTCTTTACGCTCTCGTGTAGCAAAGGAATTTGATTATGAAAGTTTTGAAAAAGCTATACACTATACTCATAACTTGGGTAAAAAGATTTTTGTTACTATAAATGGCTTTCATTTAAGCACTCAAATAGAAGGCTTAAAAAGACATATCTTAAGACTTAAAGAAATGAAGCCAGACGCTTTTATCGTCGCTTCCATTGGGGCTATGCGTTTGGTTAAAGAGCTTGCTCCTGAGATCAATTTGCACGTTTCAACTCAAGCTAATATTTTAAATTATCTTGATTCTAAGGCTTATGAGGATTTGGGTGCAAAAAGGATAGTTATCGCAAGAGAATTAGGGCTTAAAGACGCAAAAATCATTAAAGAGCATTGCCCAAAGCTAGAACTTGAAGCCTTTGTGCATGGTTCTATGTGTTTTGCGTATTCTGGACGCTGCTTGATCAGTTCAGTGCAAAGTGGGCGTATGAGTAATAGAGGCTCTTGTGCAAATGATTGCCGTTTTTCCTATGAGCTTTATGCTAAAAATCCAGAAAATGGGGTTTTATTCCGCCTTGAAGAAGATAAAAGCGGAACGCATATTTTTAATTCAAAGGATTTAAATTTAAGCTCGCACATAGAAAAGATTATGAAAGAAGAATGCGTGAATGCTTTTAAGATAGAGGGTAGAACAAAAAGTGAGTATTATGTGGCTTTAACAACAAGAACCTATAAAATGGCGATTGAAGATGTGTTAAGAGGTGAGTTTCAAGCCAAAAAATATGAAGCTGAAATTCATACCTTAAAAAATAGAGGTTTTACAGATGGATACTTGATCTCAAGAGCCTATGAAAAAGCTGATACGCAAAGCCATTACTCAAGCTTAGAACTTGGCTCTCATCAAGTAGAAGCCTTTAGTGAAGATGGGGAATTTTTTAAGTGCAAGGGTAAGATCAAGCCTTGTCAAAGCTATGAAATTTTAGCTCCACTTGAAAGTAAGATAGAGCTTGTAGATAATGAATTTGGCGTGATTTTTAAGGAAAATGATCGATATTTTGTTGAGTTTAAAAAACTTATAGCAAAAAATAATAAAGAATTTAAAGAAATCCACAGTGGCAATGAAAATGAGATTAAAATGCCAAGCAAACTTCCTGAATTTAGTTTTTTAAGAAAGGAAATAATATGAGCTTTGTAAGCATAGTTATAGGAAGTAAGAGTGATTATGAAGTGATGAAAGAAGCTGCAAATACACTTGAAAAATTTGGCATAAAATACGAACTCATCATCACTTCAGCACACAGAAGCCCAGAAAGAACAAGCGAGTATATCAAAGAAGCTGAACAAAAAGGTGCAAAGGTTTTTATCGCTGCAGCTGGTATGGCGGCTCATTTAGCTGGAGCAGTTGCAGCACATACAACTAAACCTGTTTTAGGTGTGCCAATGTCTGGCTTAAATTTAGCTTCTATGGATAGCGTGTTTTCTACTTTACAAATGCCAAGTGGTATACCTGTAGCAACTTTAGCTATTGGGAAGGCAGGGGCTGTTAATGCTGCAATTTTAGCAGTTCAAATTTTAGCTTTAAATGACGAAAAGCTTGCAAAAACTTTGCTTGAAGACAGAAAAGCCCAAGAAGAAAAGCTGATCAACGATAGCCTTAGTGTTGAAGTAAGAATTTAAAAAAGGAAAAAAGATGCAAACATATCTAGAACTTGATGAGTTTTGCAAACTCGTGCATTTAAATGAAGATGTAGTAAAATCCATGATGGCAAACAATACTTTGAATTTCAAAGAAGAGGATGGTAAAATTTATATAGAAGCCCATCAAGGCACTTTTTCTGTTGTCCCAAGCTCTAAGGACAAAACAAGCGTGGTAAGCTCTATGAGCTTAGCTGGAGAAAGCTTTGTTGAAAAAACTATAGGCACGATTTTAAATTTGCATGAAAAAGTTTTAGATGCTAAAGATGAGACTTTAGATGCATTAAAAGGGGAAAATAAATTCTTAAAAGATGCACTTTATTCTATGCAAGAGCTGTATGATGAAGATAGAAAAGTCATAGACAGCTTAAACTCGCAACTTAAGCATACTATGGAAGAGCTTGAGTTTATGAAAAGAAAATATAAACTTATGTGGAATAAAGCTGTGGATAATTTCACCGGCACAGCAGCTTTAAAAGCTGTAGAAAATGCGACTTTAAATGTGAGTGCTTCAAATTCTACAAATTCTGATCAAAGCATTGCTTCTCAAAATAAAACAAATGTTCAGCCTGAAACAAAGGGCGAAGTATGACTTTTTCTCAAATCATTTTAACTCTGCAGGATTTTTGGCAAAAACAAGGCTGTGTTATCGTTCAGCCTTATGATTTTCCAGCTGGAGCAGGCACCTTTCATCCGGCTACTTTTTTAAGAAGTTTAAGTTCTAAGCCTTGGGCAGTGGCTTATGTAGCACCTTCAAGACGTCCTGCTGATGGGCGTTATGGGGATAATCCAAATCGCTTGGGAGCGTATTATCAATTTCAAGTTTTAATCAAACCAAGCCCTGATAATATCCAAGAACTTTATCTCAAAAGCCTTGAAAGCTTAGGTTTTGATCTTAAAAATCATGATATTCGTTTTGTTGAGGATAATTGGGAAAGTCCAAGTCTTGGGGCTTGGGGCTTGGGATGGGAAGTATGGCTTGATGGTATGGAAGTTACACAATTTACTTATTTTCAGCAAGTTGGGGGCTTTGCGGTAAAGCAAGTTAGTGCCGAGATCACTTATGGTCTTGAGCGTTTGGCTATGTATTTGCAAGGTAAAAACAATGTTTTTGATATAGTGTGGAATGAATTTAATAAACAAGTCATTACTTATGGCGATGTGCATAAGCAAAATGAATTTGAGTTTAGCAAATACAGCTTTGAGTTAAGCTCGGTTGAAAGGCTAAATATCCAGTTTCAAAATGCTTATGAAGAGTGCAAAAGTGTGCTTGAGGCAGGTTTTGCTCTACCAGCGTATGATTATTGCTTGCTTGCGGCTCATACCTTTAATTTACTTGATGCAAGAGGAGCTATTTCTGTAGCTCAAAGACAAGATTATATGCTTAAAATTAGAGAACTCTCAAAGCAATGTGCTTTAGTGTATCAAGAAAGCTTAAATGAAACTGAGTGAAATTTATGCTTTTTTAGATAAGCTTAGTCCTTTTGATACCCAAGAAGCTTGGGACAATAGCGGACTTTTGCTTGGCAATGCTGATGATGAAATCAGCACGGTGTATCTTAGCCTTGATATAGATGAAAATTTGATTGAAAAAGCCCAGCCAAACTCGCTTTTTATCACACATCATCCTTTGATCTTTAAGGGCTTAAAAGAACTTAGCTCAAATACATATCCAAGAGCTTTTATAAAAGAAATGATACGTAAAAATATAGCCTTAATCTCTTTACATACAAATTATGATAAAAGTCATTTAAATGCGTATTTTGTGGAGGAAATTTTAGGCTTTAGAATCAGTTTTAAGGAAGGATTTTTAGCTTATGTGGATTGTGAGTTAAGCTTTGATGAGCTTATTGCTCATCTTAAGCTAAAGCTTAATTTAAAGCAAATTCACACTAGCTTTGTGGGTAAAAAAGAGCTTAAAAAGCTAGCTATTTGCACGGGTAGTGGAGGGGATCTAATTCCTTTTGTAAAAGCAGATTGTTTTTTAAGTGGGGATTTTAAATATCATCAAGCTTGTGAAGCTATGGCAAATAAACTTTCTTTGATAGATATAAAACACTATGAAAGTGAAATTTGTTTTGCGAATTCTTTAGCAAAACACTTGCAAAATTTGAACTTAAACGCTATAATATCAGTTTGCAAAAATCCATTCCAATATTTTTAAGGAAAATTCAATGAATAAATACCTAGAGCAACTTGTAGCCTTATCACAAGTGGATAAAGAACTTGACGAGTTTGAACCTAAGATCACGCAAGTAAACAAAACTTTAAAAGATACTCATCTTAAAATAGCTAAATTTGATGAAGACTGCTTAAAACTTGATGAAGAGATTAAAACTATAAAACTTGAACAAAATCAAAATAATCTCCACATAACAGAGTTTTCAGAACGTCTTAAAGACATCAGCAAAAAATCAGCCAGCATTAAAACTGAAAAAGAACTCAATGCTTTAAAAATCGAAGAAGATATAGTCAAAGAGCAACTAGATGCTGCAAATGATGATATAATCAAACTTGATAAAATTTTAGAGTCTAAAGAAAGTCTTAAACAAGAGCTTCAAGAGCAAAAAGAAAAAGAACAAGCCTTGCTTGTGGATATTAACGCTGAAGTGGCAAGCAAAATGAGAGAGCTTGAAAAAGAACGAAGCCTCATTTATGAAAAGAAAAGCAAACTCACAAGCACAATGAATCAAAAAATTCTTAGCTTTTATGAAAAAATTCGCAAATGGGCAAAAAACTCAGCCGTCGTGCCAGTAAAAAAACAAGCTTGCTATGGTTGCTTTATGAAAATTTATGACAAGACTTATTTAGCTGTGCAAAAAGGCGAAGAAATCGTTACTTGCCCGCATTGTGGTCGTATTTTATACAAAGATGAAAGCCTAGAAAAAACGAAAAAAAATCAAAAAGAACCGGCTGAAAGCTTGAGTTGATTTTATTTTATTATGCTTTGCTTTGTTTGATTTATGCCCTTTGTGCCTTACCTTTGTTGGTGTTAAGTTTTTGTAAAGAAAAATACAAGCAAAGTTTTAAGGCACGATTTTTTTTATATAAAAATCTTCATCAAGATGAAGCCAGTGTGCATTTTCATGCTTGTTCTTTTGGAGAAGTAAAAAGCATTAAAGAACTCGCTATAAATTTTGATTCTCGTATCACAACCATCACTCAAACAGGTTTTAAAGAAGCACAAAGCTTTTGTAAAAAGTTAAATTATCTTGCTTTTGAAATTTTTATCCCCTTTTGGCTTAAGCCTTGTAAGGTTTTAGTGATCTTTGAGGCTGAGCTTTGGCTTATGCTTGTGTGTATTGCAAAACTAAAAGGAGCAAAAATCATACTTATAAATGCAAGAATTTCAGAACCTTCTTTTGCAAAATATCAAAAATTTGCTTTTTTTTATAAAAAGATTTTTTCATACATCGATGAGGTTTTTGCACAAAGTAAGGCTGATAAAACAAGACTTGAAAGCTTAGGAGCAAAAAATGTGCATGAGTTTTTTAATATCAAAGTTGCTTTAAAACCACAGCTAAACAAACACTATGAAAAACAAAATAATAAAAAACTTATTTTATTTGCCAGCACACACGAAGGTGAAGAAGAACTTTTGCTTCAAAATTTCAAGCTCGAAGAAAATGAAATACTTTGCCTTGCTCCACGTCATCCAGAACGTTTTGATAAAGTTGAAGAACTTTTAAAAGAATATGCTTTAAGGCATAATTTAAGCTTTGCTTGTTTGAGTGAGCTTGAAAGCTCGTGTATGCAAAGCGATATTTTGCTTATCAATACCTTAGGCGAACTTGTCAATTTTTACGCAATTTGTGATATAAGCGTGCTTTGTGGCTCTTTTCTTAAAGGTATTGGCGGACACAATCCCATAGAAATTGCTCATTTTCAAAAAATTCTCATCTCAGGCACACATATACATAATCAAATCCCCCTTTATAAGCATGTTGAAAATGTGTATTTTTGTGAAAATCCTAAGGACTTAAATACGCTCATTCATTCAAAGTTAAGCCCAAGTAAAATCAAAAATGAGCTTAGCCTTGAGCCTATCATCTCAAGCATAAAAGCAAATATAAAAGAAGGTATTTATGCAAGAAAAAGCCTATAAACTCCTTGCCATACAAGAAAAAATTTCAAACAATTACGCCAAAGAGCTTATAGATAGCGGACTTGTTTTTGTAGGAAATAAAAAACTTAGCATTGCAAGAGAGCTTTTACCCTTAAAAAGCAAATTTAAAATTATGCACGTTGCAAAAGCAAAAATCATCTTTGAAGATGATAAGATCATCGCCCTAAACAAACCCTTTGCTTTAGTGAGTGAGAACTTAGAAAAAGAATATAAGGCTAAGCTTTTAAACCGCCTTGATAAAGAAACAAGCGGAGTGATTTTACTTTGTAAAGATGAAGATTTTCGTCAAAAAGCTATACAAGAGTATAAAAAACAAAGGGTAAAAAAAGAGTATATTGCTATACTTGAGGGCATTTTAGCTCAAGAATTAGAAGTTAATGAGCCTATTTTAACTCTTAAAAATAAGCAAGGTGCTTTAAGCAAGATCAGCAAAGATGGGCTTAGTGCCATAAGTATCTTTACCCCTTTAATGGTAAGTGCTAAAAAAACCCTTGCTAGAGTGCAAATTCTTACAGGTAGAACTCATCAAATCAGGCTTCACGCTACTTTTATCAAGCATGGGGTTGTGGGCGATGAAAAATATGCACATTCAAAAGCAGCTCGTATGTATTTACATAGCTATAAAATAGGCATTTTTGACTATGAATTTAAGGCTGATTTAGATAAGAGTTTTCAAGCTTTTGATTTTGATTTAAAAAATTTTGCTTTTTAAAGGCATTTAAAGCATTTTTTTTATACAATAGATATTTTAATTTTAACTGAGGTAGAATTTTGTTTGAGATAATTAGTGATTCTTTTAAAACTGCTGTGAGTAAATTGCGTTTTGTTGATGATGAAAAAGCCTTAAAAAATGCCCTTGAAAGCCTTAAAAAAAGCCTTTTAAAAGCTGATGTGCATCATAAAGTCGTTAAAGAACTTTTGGTTTTAATCGAAAATGACTTAAAAACAAATGGCATAGGACAAAATCAGTTTTTAAAAGCCATTAAAAGCAATCTTGAAAAAATTCTTAGTCTCACTGGCAAAAAACAAGGCTTTGTTTTTGCTCCAAATCCCCCAACTATAGTCTTAATGACAGGTTTGCAAGGTGGTGGCAAAACTACAAGCACAGCAAAACTTGCTCATTATCTTAAACTTCGCAATAAAAAAGTTTTAATCGCAGCATGTGATTTGCAACGTTTAGCCGCTGTTGAACAACTCAAACAGCTTTGTGAGGCAAATGATTTTGATCTTTTTTATATAGAAAATGAAAGCAATGCCTTAAAAGTAGCTCAACAAGCCTTAAAAAAGGCACAAAGTGCAAATTATGATGTCTTACTTGTGGATACGGCTGGACGTTTAGCCATAGATGAAGCCTTAATGAAAGAGCTAAAGGATATTAAAACAGCTTTAAATCCAGATGAAATTTTTTATATAGCTGATGCCATGAGTGGGCAAGATGGGGTTAAAACTGCGATGAGCTTTAATGAGGCTTTAAATTTAAGCGGTGTGATCTTATCTAAGTTTGATGCAGATACTAAGGGTGGGGTTGCTTTGGGTATAGCTCATCAAAGCGGTGTGCCTTTAAGATTTGTTGGTGTTGGTGAAAAGGTGGCTGATTTAGAGCTTTTTATCCCAGATCGTATAGTTGGACGTATCATGGGCGAGGGCGATTTAGCGAGTTTGGCTGAAAAAACAGCGGCTGTGATTGATGAAAAAGAAGCAAAAAAACTCAATCAAAAGATCAAAAAAGGCGAGTTTAATTTTAATGATTTTTTAGAACAGCTTCAAAGTATCAACAAACTTGGCAGTATGAAGTCTTTGATTGGTATGATACCGGGTATGAGTTCTATGGCAAATGCTGTAAAAGACCTTGATCTTGAAAACTCAAGTCAGATGCTTCATATGAAGGCTATGATTAGCTCAATGACACCAAAAGAAAGGCAAAATCCTAGTTTGTTAAATAATGCTAGAAAGCGTAGGATAGCAGCTGGAGCAGGGCTTTCTCAAATGGAAGTAAATCGCTATATCAAGCAGTTTGAAAATGCTGCTAAAATGGCAAAAAAATTCTCAGGCAAAGGCGGTATGCAAAATTTAATGCAGATGATGAATCAAAGTAGAGCTAAATTTTAAATTTTATGTATAAGCATTGTGGTGTTTATACATAAAATTTTAAATTTTTAAGGAGAATAAAAAATGACAGTGATTAGGCTTACAAGAATGGGACGCAAGAAAAGACCATTTTATCGTATAGTAGTAACTGATAGTCGCAAACGTCGTGATGGAAGCTGGATAGAAAGTATAGGATATTATAATCCTATGGTAGAACCAGAAGTGATTAAATTTGATGCTGAACGTTTGATGTATTGGAAAAGCGTTGGTGCAAAGCTTAGCGATAAAGTGGCTACTATCACAAGTAAATAATCATGGTTGAAGATTTTTTAAGAGAATATGCAAAACTCATCGCTGATTATCCAGAAAAGATCAGCACTCAGCGTTTAAATTTAGATGAAAACTTTGCTGAAATCATCATTTATGCGGATAAAGTCGATACAGGTAAGCTTATCGGCAAAAATGGCAAGATGATCAATGCGATTAAAACCGTGATTTCAGCGTGCAAAAGCAAGGATTTGACAAGCTATAAAGTCAGCGTAAAAAGCCTTGATGAATGATCTATGGATAAAGTTCTTGTAGCAAAACTCGGTAGAAGCGTTGGCTTGAAGGGCTTTGTAAAGCTTCATAATTTCAGCGATTTTATGCAGCAGTTTAAAAAAGGGGCAAGCTTTTTAAATAAAAAAAACGAAAAGCTCGTCATTAAAGAATTTGACCCACAAAACCAGCTTGTCCTCTTTGAAGGCTTTGAAAATCTTGAGCTTGCTAAATCCCTCACAAACGAGCTTTTATATCAAAGTCTTACACATACCCGCCAAACTTGCAAACTTGAGAAAGATGAGTATTTTTATTTTGACATTATCGCCTGTATGGTGTTTGAAGAGGATTTAAAGCTTGGCGAAGTTATAGATATACTTGAAACTTCAGCTTCGTATCTTTTTTTAATTAAAACCGATGAAAAGCTTGTCAAGCAAGGCTTTACAAAAGAATTTTATGTGCCTTATGCAGATAAATATATCCAAAAAGTTGAGCTTGAAAACAAAATGATCTTTACTCACAATGCTTTTGAGCTATTAAAAAGTTTATGAAATTTAGTTTTATCACCCTTTTTCCAGAGCTTATACAGCCCTATTTTAAGGACTCTATACTTGCAAGAGCTAAGCAAAAAGAACTTTTGGAGTTTGAGTTTTATAATCCAAGAGATTTTAGCGTCGATAAGCATAAAAAAGTAGATAACTATAAAATTGGTGGTGGGGCAGGGCTTTTGCTTCAAACTCAACCCTTATTCGATTGCCTTTATAGTGTGCAAAAAAAGGACTTTAATGTGCATTTTGTATTTTTAAGTCCGTGTGGAAAAAACTTTACCCAAAAAGACGCCAAACGTTTAGCCGACAAAAAGCACATTTGTTTTGTGTGTGGGCGTTATGAAGGCATTGATGAAAGAGTGAGTGAAGAATTTGCAAATGAAATTTTTAGTATAGGTGATTTTGTGCTTACGGGTGGAGAACTTGGTGCTTTAGTGCTTTGTGATACCATAAGTCGTAATATAAAAGGTGTGCTTGGCAATAGCTTAAGCCTTGATGAAGAAAGCTTTGAAAGTGATTTGCTTGAAGCTCCTTCTTTTAGCAAGCCTTTTATTTTTGAAAAAAATAATAAAAAATTTCTCACTCCTTCAGCCTTTTTAAAGGGAAATCACGCTAAAATCGCAAGCTTAAAAGAAAAATTAGCGTTGTGTAAAACAAGCTTTTTCAATCCAAGCTTATATCAAAAACGCAAGATTAAGGACAAACGATGAAAAATAAATACATACAGCAGTTTGAAGATGCTCAAATCAAAGAAAAAAAAGTCCCAGACTTTCGTGCAGGCGATACGCTCAAGCTTGCTATTCGCATCAAAGAAGGCGATAAGTCAAGAATTCAAAACTTTGAAGGGATTTGTATAGCTCGTAGGGGTAATGGCACAGGTGAAACCTTTATCGTTCGTAAAATGGGTGCAAACAATATCGGTGTTGAAAGAATTTTTCCTATTTATAGTGAAAGTTTAGAGGGCATAAGTGTGCTTAGAAGAGGACGCGTTCGCCGTGCAAGACTCTTTTATCTTAGAGATAGACGCGGTAAAGCTGCTCGTATCAAAGAACTCAAAAAATAATTTTTTAAGGTGGATCTAGATCTCACAGCAAAGAAAGTTTTTTGCTGTGAATTTACTTTTTCTCTTTTTTCTTGCTTTGCTTTTATTTGGATTGTAAAAGCAAGCCATCAAAATACGAGCTTATTGTTTTAAAACTAATCTTACTATATCATTATAAGTAGCAAAGATCATCACACTTAAAAGCAAAGCTAAACCGCCGTAGCTAAGGTATTCAAAGGCTTTTGCTGGAACCTTTCTTCTAAAGATAAGCTCGTAGAGATTAAACACTATATGTCCGCCATCAAGCATGGGTATAGGCAAGAGATTGAGTATGCCAAGATTAACAGAGATAAGAGCTGTGATGAGAAAAAGGCTTACAAGGCTGTGTTGTGAGGCTTTAGAAGTAAAATCAACCATAGTAATCACTCCACCTAAATTCTTAGCATCAAGTTCGCCCACGATAAGTTTAGTTAAGCCTTTTATGATAAGAGTGCTTGCCTGCACACTTTCCTCATACGCATATATAAAAGCATCAAAGCCTTTATAGTAAAAAGTTCTGCTTTCATTGCTCGGTGCTATGCCAATGAGTGGCTTTCGCACAATTTGCAAAAACTCATTATAGCCCTCGCCAAGTTCAGGTCTAAGCGTGATACGAAGTCTTTCATCAGCTCTTTGCACAACTAGGGTTAAGCTCTCATTTTTAATCTCTTTTCTAAGTTCATCAAAGCTTGAAATTTGCACACCATTAACACTAAGTATAGTATCTCCTACCTTCAAGCCAGCTTTTTGAGCGGTTGAGTTTTGGCTTATAAAGCCTATAGTTGGGGCAAGTTTGCTTACTCCTAAATGTGCGATGGTAAGATAAAGTAAAAAGGCTAAGATAAGATTGAAAAATGGACCAGCAAAGAGTATATAAATTTTTTGCAGGGGCTTTAAGACGCTGTAGCTGTCCTTTTCAAACACTTCTTTACACGGCTTTAAATCATCTTGTCCCTTCAATTTAACATAGCCACCAAGTGGTAAGGCACTTAAGCGATATGCTGTGCCTTTAAATTCTTTTTCAAGAAGGGCTTTTCCAAAGCCTATGCTAAAGACTTCAACCTTGACTTTTAAGGATTTTGCAGCCAAAAAATGCCCCAATTCATGAAAAAAGATCAAAAAAGAAATCACAAGCAAGGTTACAAAAAAGCTTGCAGAGTAAAAATACACCCCAAGTATGATAATGGCAAGTAAAAACAATAAAGACTTCATTTATTTATCCTTTGTTTATGCTTAAGATAAATAAGGATATATTCTAAGCCAGAATACAAAGTCAATATCAAAGCAAGATAAAGCAAAGCTTCGCCAAAAATCCATTCCATCATCAAAAAAATCACTGCTATCATTTGAAAAGCAGTTTTAAGTTTGCCAGCAAATGAAGCGCTAATATCTATATTTTCAGCCTGCATAACCACACGAAAACCAGTGATAAAAAACTCACGCACTAAGATAAGATACACCACCCAAGCATTGGCTCTATCAAGAAGTAAAAGCCCTAAAAAAGCAGCAAGCAAAAGCATTTTATCAGCTAAAGGATCAAGTATGGCTCCTAGTTTTGTCTTTTGTCCCCATGCCCTTGCTATGTATCCATCAAAAAAATCAGTAAGAGCAGCTACGCCAAAAATTAAGGTCGCAAAATAATTTATCCAGCTTGAATGAATGTCTTCAAATTTAAAAGTAAGCACAAAAAAAAGTAAAGGTGCAAGCAATATACGAAGTGAAGCAAGGATATTTGGTAAATTCATCAATAAACCTTAAATTTTTGGCTCAATCATAACGAAAAAAACTCAATTAGGAGTTAATAAAAGTCTATTTATCTTATGTTAGAATTTCTATATTTGCTGTAAATTACCATATTTATAGGTTTTTATATAAATAACGAGTATGTTTATTATCTTAATTTTGATGAATTTGTTTTTATTTGTGATCGTTTTGAGATTAATTTTAGCGATACCATTTCAAATAATTTTTGGCTCAATTAAACTTAAGAGGATTTTGTATCAATTTTAACAAAATTTGATACAAATTTTCCTCTTTGATTTTTGTCTTCATTCACACTCTTTAAGGTGCAAAGTATTAAAATGAAAGTTAAAAATTATTCTTCTTTGAGTCCAAAATTTGCCTAATTTATGCTTTCGTGTTTCCAAAAAATTCTCTTTTGATTGATGTAATTTCTGCCCTTTGCAAATTCGTTTTGGCTGTGCTTAACCCTAAAATGAGCTTTTGTATCATAATCAACTTTGCCCTAAAATAACTTTAATAATTAATACACTATCCTTAGGCGTTCGTTGATATTGGCACTATTTTTAAGATTTAGAAACTCCTCTAGCTCCAAAGAGGCATAACCATCAATCAAAATATATTCATTCTTAGTATTCCTTAGAATCTCTAAGACTTCTTTATCGCACTCCACCACGCAATAGGCATCATCGCATTTATAAAGCTTTGATTCTATTATGCACTCTAACTCTCTATCAAGCCTCTTGCCACATTGTAGGCTTAAATTCCTTGCAATATCGCTAGGCGTTACTCCCTCTCGCCCACTAAATAGCTCCAAATGCCCCGATTTATCACATACTAGGCTTGGTTTCTCACACAGGCTATACACGCTAAAGCCTAAATCGCCTTGAAAGTCTCTATGCTCTTTAGCAATCTTTGCTGCTGCCCTCTTTACTCTTTCAATCGTAATATCGCTAATGGTGGGGTTTGCACTCCCTAGCTCATTTTTACAAAAGTCATAGGCTGTTTTACTTTTATCCTCTTTTATAGGCTCATCAAGCTGCACTAAAATAAACTGCCGATTACCTCCATCCTCTGCGTTTAGTTCCATTACCGCTTGTGCGATTGTCCCACTCCCTGCAAAAAAGTCTAGGATAAGTTCTGGATCTGGTGATTCGGCTACTAAGCTGTAACCCCCCCCCCCCGCCACATAATTGCCCTCTTGTGCTGTGTTGTTTGAATATTTCATTGTAATACTTTGTATAAGTTGTTTAAGAAGGAATGTAGGTTTTGGGTCATTAAAAATATCATCATATCCAAATATATTTTCAATTTCTGTATTACCATCTGAAGTCCAAACTCCTGTAATTATAGAATACATTAAAGATTTATTTTCAACATTATAACGACAAATAAGATTGAAATTATCATTATATGCCTTTAGAAAATATGTCCCATTTGCTAAATTTTGTTTAATTTCATTGTATTTTGCTTGTGTAATCATTTTCTCTTGTAAAAATATATCCATTTCTTCAAACATTAAATTTCTATGTTGAATCAACTTATTTGGATATTTTTCATACATTGCTTTAAGCTTAGCATTATTCGTATATTTACCATGAATTTTTCTTAAAAAATCTGTTTCAATATTTGATTTATTTTTTACCTTAAATAATCCTTGCATTAAACTCTTATCTTTTGCATAAATTAAAATATATTCGTGTCCTTCATAAAATAATGTTGCTGATCCTCCACCTGATTTCTTTTGCCACACAAAACAACTCACAAAATTCTCCTCTCCAAAAATCTCATCACAGAGAATTTTTAAATTTGCTTGTTCGTTATCATCAATAGAGATAAAAATCACTCCATCCTCTCTAAGCAAATCCCTTGCAAGCTTGAGGCGTGGAAGCATAAAGGCAAGCCAACCGCTATGGGATTTGCTCCCTGTGATATTGCGAAAAAATCTTAAAGTTTCAGATTCTACCCATTCTCCGTTTTCATCTTCAAGCAACAAGCCCACTTCGCGCAAAATTGCTTGATAGTCTTTTCTAAAATCATCGGGATAGATGAAATTGTCGTTTTTAGTATTATAGGGCGGGTCGATATAAATCATTTTGATTTTTTCACTATATGCGGATTTTAGGAGCTTTAGCACATCAAGATTATCTCCTCTAATAATAGCGTTTCGTGTATGCGTTGCATTGGGGCGATAAAGTGCTTCTGCGTTGTTAGAATCTAGTTTATGAGATTCTTCAGTCGTGCTACGCACTCCTTCAGAATGACAATTTATGCTTTTGTCATACTGAGGCTTTGAAAAAGCCGAAGTATCTCTTTTGTCTTGATGAGATTCTTCAGTCGTGCTACGCACTCCTTCAGAATGACAAGGGAGGGCTTGAGATTCTTCGGGCTTGTCGCCTTCAGTTTGACAATCACCTTTGTAAAGATATTTTGGGTAAAAGACCTCCTCTAGCTTTAGCTCTTTTGTAGTTGGAGTAGAATAAAGGGCATTAGCCAAACCCTTGCCGCTAAAGGTTAGCTCATAGCCTTGCATATCTGCCCTCTCACTTAAGCCCAAAAGCATTGCAATGGCTTTAAGGCTTACCACACCGTCGGCATTAATGGTTTGGGGGAAGTTTGTTTTGAGGTTTTCATAGAGGGGATTTTGCTCTTTTTTAGAATCTATAAGCTTTATGCCTAGCTCTTTTGCCTTGTCTTTGTCTAT
Source organism: Campylobacter sp. MIT 97-5078 (assembly GCF_006864455.1). Lineage (GTDB taxonomy): Bacteria > Campylobacterota > Campylobacteria > Campylobacterales > Campylobacteraceae > Campylobacter_D. Next base: position 232,107 of record NZ_QHLK01000001.1, on the reverse strand, counting down.
CATTTGCACTCCTTTAAGAATCTGTTTATCATTTTTATAAGACTTTTTATGTCGCTTTTTGTTGAATCATCTCTTGTTGAATAACCTCTTGCAAGACTTCTAGCAAGTTTTGCTTATTAATGCGGGTATTAAAAAGCACTTTGATATTTTTATCTTGCATACTTTCGTTTAGTTTTTCAAAAAACACTCTGGCATAATCAATCTTTTTTCTCTCTTGCTCTGGAATCTCACTTGCTTTATCATAGCCCTTGCTTTCACAGACAAAAAAGATTTTCTGCCCTTTGTCGTTTTTGAGTAAATAGGCAAAATCGGGTTCATAGTTTTTATAGGGTGTGGGGATACTAAGCTTAGGGAGCTTGGCAAAGATTTCTATTTGGTGATTGAGGATAGAGAGGTTATTTTCTAGGCTTATTTCTTCTTCGATTTTAGAATCACATACGGCTTTATCATAGAGATATTTATCGCTTGGGATACAATCTCGCCCATTGCTTTTGGCGATATATCTGCCTAGTATGTGCTTTTTTATGCTTTGCTTTGGCGTGCCATCTGCTAAATAGAGGATTTGGAATCTCTCGTTGCTAAAGATATTTTGTGAGAAATCATAGCTTACAGATTGGATCAAGTTTTTGTGTAGTTCCTCTTTGATACAATCTTGCAAAGCTTCAAAGGCTGTTTTGGGCGAATTGATAAAGCTTTGTTTGTTAAGTTGCGGGTGGTTATATATCTCTAGCAAGAATTTCAAGGGCAATTCCTCGTTGCTTCGTTTTTGGTTTTTGGCAAACTCGATGAGTAATTGTGGCAAGTTTTTATGCAAAGTGGGCAAATAATCTTTTGTCGCTATGCTTTCTAGCTTTTCTGGAATGATTCTATTGTTTTTGCTATCATAGACCTTTTTCTCATAGAGGATATTTTCTTTTGGGATAGTTTCGGCATTAAAAGATTTTACGATAGATTCTATTAAATTAGCTTGGTTGATGTTTTGATAGATAATTTGTGCTTTGGCGTTGATGCTCTGCCATAGTTCTTTAAATTCTTTGGCAAGGTTTTGCCTGATGTTTATTTCATCGGTCGTTTCATTATCGCCATTTGTTGCATATTCGTGCTTATTTTCTTTGGGCTTAAATGCCTCTAATACCTCTTTATAATGCCCTCCTAAAAGCTCTTTTATGCTCTCTGTTTGCATCGCATCATAGATTGGAGAGATGATTGCATAGACATTCCTATCCTCATCAAACTCTAAACAAGCCAAATCTTCTAGCTTGTCTAAAAACTTATTAATCTGTCGTTCGTTGAGGTTGAAGTGCTGCAAAGATTCTCGATTTAAAATACTGCTACCTAGAGAAAAGCTAGAATCTTCGATTTCTTTTTGTAAGCCCTCAAGAAAGCCTCTTTCCTTGCTGCTTACAATCATATCAAGATAATTGATAGCAAAAAATTCATTGTCGTTATAATCCACAAAAGAATGGGTAATGCGTTTGCCCTCGCTATTGACACAGAGCCTCAAGCCCCTGCCTACTTGCTGATGCCTGCTTGTCTCGCTGCTAGAATTTGCTAATTTGGTGAGCGTAAAGATATTTGGATTATCCCAACCCTCTTGCAACGCCCATACGCTAAAGATAAACCGCAAAGGGGTTTGAAAAGAAAGAATCTTTTCTTTTTCCTCTAAAATCATTTTTATATCGTTTGCTTCGATGTTTTCTTTGTTGCTTTCTTTTTTCTTGGTTAGCTTTAGGCTATCGCCACTAAAATAGCCCTGATGCACGCGTAAAACATTGTCTTTGTCAAAGTCTTGGTCTAAATATTCCCTATACTCTTGGGGGAGATTCTGCCTTAAAACCTCCTCTCGCTTTTGCTTATAGATTCTCTCAAATTCCTTTTTGATAAAAGGCTCTTCGCCCCTAAAGTCCTCAATGCTAGGGATAAAAAACAAGCTTAAAGCTTTAATGCCCTTTTGGAATAGGGCTATTTCTTTTTTGAAATGCAAGTCAATGGCTTTTTGTAACAATAAACTAATCTCACTTTCTTGCAAAACATAGCTTTTTTTGGTTTGGATTATCTCTCCATTGTCTAAATAGACTTTGTCTTTGGTGATTTTTATAAGGCAACTCCCCCGAAATTTAGGGTCTAGCTCTCCCAAGTCTTGGTTTAGGGTTATTCTTTTTTGTTTTTCGATTCCATTGACAAAATAAGAAAAAGTTGCATTTGCCTTATTATCGGCTTTGATGAGATAGGGGCTAGTATTGTCTTGAATGATAGTGTGTGTGCGTATTTGTTTTACAAGATAATGATTAAAGGCATTTATGGAATCAAGGCAATAAACAATATTGCTTAGTGCGTATTCCTTTTCTTTAGGGAAGGTCGCCCCAAAGCGAAAATACAAAGAATCAATCTGTGAAAAATATTTATTAAATGCCTCGCCTTTTAGCAAATGGGGTTCATCGATAATGCTAATTGGCTTTAGATTAGCAATATTTGTAAAGATACTCTCTACATTAAAAAGCCCTTCATTGCTTCTATTTAAAATATTATCCTTTTTGTCAATGGAGCTATTGGTAAGGATTAACACAGAGAGTTCATTAGTATTTTTAATGTAATGATTGATGATGTTGGATTGGCTCTTTGTATCGCTATAAACATAGGCTTTGAGGTGTTTATTGTATTGGGTGTAGAAATAATCTTTAGTGAGTTTGATGTTTTGTTTAACAGATTCTAAAATCGCTTTTCGTGGGACAAAAATAATAAATTTGTTTTGATTGAAATTGCGGTGTAATTCAAAGATGAGGTTTAGATAGGTAAAAGTCTTGCCCGTGCCTGTCTCCATAAGAATATCAAGATTGAGTTTATTGCTTAAATTCTTTAAGGGCATAGTATGTGTGCTGTAGAATCTATCTAAACAAGCTTTAAGATTTTCTGCATTATGTGTGTCAAAGTCAAAGCCTTGTAATACAGAAATAACATTGCCTATACATTCTTGCTGATAAACTTGTCTCTCAAAAATCATCTCTACCCTTTTTTAGCCTAAATGAAGCAATCTCACTTTTTTGCTTTCTTCTTTGAAAACTTTTAATTTTCAAACCCCAATAACAATCTTTCAGTCTATTATTAAAATGCTTTTTGCGTTTTATTGTTCTATTCTAATTCCTAACAAGCTTTGATTGCATCTTACTAATTTTTGCCGCAGTTTTACTTTATATACTTTATATTTAATATTATCTACATATTTTAATATAATTTCATCGCCCAATCAAGGCAAAAATACTTTAAAATTTCCCTAAATTTAGTTTCTGAAATTCTTGAAACAACTTCTACTCATTTTTTATCGTGCTAATCATAGCTTAAAGCTCCTTATTTTAACTTTAAGTTTGATTGAGCCAATGTTTTGCAGGCTGAATTTAGAACTTGCATTTGATAATATAAAATACAGCATTATTTTCTTTGTAGAAAATACTTTAAATACAAGCTTTATTCTTTTTTAAAAATCTTTTTAAGGTTAATTTTATAAACCTTTCTTAAACACAAAGCCTGTTTTTTCAAAAGCCATTTTTTCTTCATAAAAGCTATGTGCTTCTTTTCTAAAAAAACTTGAGCTCAGCTCTAGCTCTTTATAGCCTTGAGCTTTTGCCCAACTTTCAAGCTCTTTAAGGCATCTTGCTCCCACGCCCTTGCCTCTTAAGTTCTCATCAACCACAAAATCACAAATATAAAGACAAGCTTCATGATAAAGCACATTAAAAGGCATAACCCCACAAAGTGCTATAAATTCATCATTTTCACCCTGAAATGCAAAAAGTTTATAATATTCAGTTTTAAAAGCAAGTTCAGCTTTATCTAAAAATTCAGCTAAAGTAAGGCTTGGGCGAAGTTGCTTTATCAGTTTAAAGGCTTTTTCTAAGTCATTTTTTCGTCTAAGTTCTTGCATTATATTCTTCCTTAAATTTAAACAAAAAATTCAGGTTTAAGTCGCATCATCAAGCAAAATGCAGCCAAACACGCTTGCTCTCTGATGAAATTTCTATTGCCCTTAAAATCAAGTATTTCTTGTAAAAAAGTGCCATCTTTATACATCGCCCCTATAAACACCCTGCCACTTTTGCAAGTTGGCTCATTAGCCTCGCCAGCTACCCCGCTGATAGCCAGGGCAAAATCACATTGACTTGTTTTAAAAGTGCCTTTAAGCATAAAATACACACAACGCTCACTATACTCACCTCCATTTTCAAGAACACCTTCGCTAATACCGAGCCATTCGTGTTTTAAGCGGTTTGAGTAAGTGATCAAAGAACCTTCAAAAAGAGCAGAAACTCCGTCAATTTGAGCTAAATTTGCGGCACAAAGCCCAGCTGTGCAAGATTCTGCAAAAGAAATTTTAAGATTTTTTTCTTTTAGTGTTTGTGCGAGGTATTTAAGGGGATTGTTGCCAAGCATCATTTTTGCACCAAAAAGGTTTTTGCATGCCATAAAAAAGCTTTCAAGTTTGGCGTGTTCTATGTTGCTTGCTTTGATGAGTATGAGATTTTCTAAAATGCTTGTAGTTTGTATGCTTGTGTCATAGGACTTTGTTAAGGTTTCAAGCAAGAGCCTTGCACTCTGTTCGTCTATATCTTTAAGCATAAAAAAGTCAAATTCATCTTCAAGCTCGTGAAGTATGGCAGGAAGTTTTTGGTGTAGTTCTGTTTTAATGCAATTTACTTTTGATCTTTCAAAAGTGCTGATAAAGCTATTTTGATCAAAGCTTAAAGTTTTTGAAGGCACTAAAATATCATCTTTTAAAACGAGTAAGTCTTCATTTAAAGTGGCTAAAATCTTTGCGACGATAACATAATTTACTTGATTTGAAAAGATAGTGATATAGTTAAATTCTTTGATCCAGCCCTCAAGCAAAAAAGGCAAATCTTTGCTTGCTTTGGTAAGAATTTTAAGCTCATTGAGTTCTTTGAATTTTTTTTCATATTCTTCACAAATATAAGCGATAAAATTTTTATGCAAGTGTAAATCTTCGCCTATAATTAAAAGCAAATGTCTCATTTTTTTCCTTATTTTTTTGAAATTATAGCTAATTTAAAGTCAAATTTAAAGCATTTTTAAGTAAAATTGTAGCTTATATTTAAGTTTTTTAAGGAAAATTATGGATTATAAAGATACTTTGCTTTTGCCAAATACGAGTTTTGCTATGCGTGCAAACCTCCCAGAAAACGAGTCAAAGGCTTTTAAAAGATGGTTTGAAAACAATTATGCGTATGAAAAAATGAAGCAAAAACGAGAAAAAGCAAGTAAAAGTTTTACGCTTCATGATGGTCCTCCTTATGCAAATGGCTACATTCACATAGGACATGCCTTAAATAAAATCCTTAAGGAAACCATCATAAAAACACATTATTTTAACGGCGAAAGGGTGCGTTTTACACCGGGCTGGGATTGTCATGGTTTGCCTATAGAACAGCAAGTTGAGTTGAGTTTAAAAGAAAAAAAACAAAGTGCAAATACTCAAGAAATTCGCACACTATGCCGTGAGCATGCAAGTAAATTTATTGCTTTGCAAAAAGAAGGTTTTAAAGAGCTTGGAGTTATTGCAGACTGGAATAAGCCTTATTTGACTATGGATTTTGCTTTTGAAGCAAATATTTATCGCGCACTTTGCAAGGTGTTTGAAAAAGGACTTTTGCTTGAAAGAAGCAAGCCTGTATTTTGGAGCTGGGCAGCTCAATCAGCTTTGGCTGAAGCTGAGGTAGAGTATGAGGATAAAGAGGATTATTCGCTTTTTGTAGCCTTTAGTCTAGATGAAAAAGCTTGTGAAAAGCTTGGAGTAAAAGAAGCAAAGGCTGTGATTTGGACAACTACGCCTTGGACTTTGGTGGCAAACGTAGCTATAGCTTTAAATCCAGATGAAGAATATGTGCTTACAAGTGAAAACCTAATCTTTGCAAAACCCTTGCTTAAAAGTATGGTAGAAAAGGGCTTTACTAAGGCACAGGTGCAAAAAAACTTTAAAGCTAGCGAGCTTGAATATCTTGAAGCTATCAATCCTTTAAATTCAAGAAAATCCTTACTCATACTAGGCGATCATGTTTTAATGGACGGAGGAACCGGACTTGTGCATACTGCTCCAGGACACGGCGAAGATGATTATCATGTGGGTTTAAAATACAAACTTGAAGTGCTTATGCCTGTTGATGACGCAGGACTTTATGATGAAACTTTAAGAACTAAAAAGCTTTTACCTGAGGATAAACTTGATGAGTTTATCGGACTTCATATCTTTAAGGCAAATGAAAAGATTATCAAATTACTCGACTCAAGCGTCTTATCTTGCTCTAAATTTATACACTCTTATCCATTTTGCTGGAGGACACATAAACCTGTGATTTATAGGGCAACAAAACAATGGTTTATTGTGATGGATGAAAAAAAACTCAATCAAAAAAGCCTAAGAGAGCTTGCCTTAAAAGAGCTTGAAAAAATAAGATTTTATCCACAAAGTGGGATTAAACGCATAGGTTCTATGGTGCAAAATCGCCCTGATTGGTGTATCTCAAGGCAAAGAGCTTGGGGAACACCAATAGCCTTTTTTAGAGACAAAAAAACAAAAGAAGTGCTTTTAGATTTTACTTTATATGAACATATAGCAAAGATTTTCGAGCAAAAAGGAGCTGATGCGTGGTGGAATTTGAGTATAGCTGAACTTTTACCGCCAAACTCAAGCTATGAGGCTAAAGACTTAGAAAAGGTTGAGGATATACTTGATGTATGGTTTGATAGTGGTTCGACCTTTGAAGCTGTGCTTAAAAGTGGGCTTTATGATGCGGGAGGATTTTCAGCAAGTATGTATTTAGAAGGTAGCGATCAGCACAGAGGTTGGTTTCAAAGTTCGCTTTTAATCTCTTCAATCATCAATGAAAAAGCCCCCTATAAAAGCGTTTTAACGCATGGTTTTACTATAGATGAGAAGGGTCAAAAGATGAGTAAGTCTAAGGGCAATGTCATCGATCCAAAAATGGTTGCAAAGACTTATGGGGTAGAGATTTTAAGGCTATGGATTTTCTTAAGTGATTATTCAAGTGATTTGAAAATTTCAGAAAATATACTCAAACAAGTTGCCGAACAATACCGCAAAATCCGCAATACCTTGCGTTTTTTACTAGCCAACACTAATGATCTTGAATTCTTAGAAACACAAAATTTTAGTCTCATTGACAAGTGGATATTAAGCAAAGCAAGCAAGGTTTTTGCAAACACAAAAGCTTTGTTTGATACTTATGAATTTGCTAAAGCTTATGGGCTTTTGATGAATTTTCTCATCGCTGATTTAAGTGGAATTTATCTTGATATTTGCAAAGATAGATTGTATTGTGATGCAAAAAACTCGGCTAAAAGGCAAAGTGCTCAAAGTGCTATGGTTTTGATAGCAAAAGAACTTTTAATCCTACTAGCTCCTACTTTAACTTATAGTGTTGATGAGGCTTTAGAGCATGCAAATGTGCTTATAAAAGGCAGTGCAAAAGATGTGTTTGATCTTTGTTTTAATGGGGGCTTAGAGTATGATTTTAAGATAAGCGATGAACTTTTACTTAGCGCTAGAGCGAAATTTTTAGAACACATTGACAGTCTTAAAAAAGAGAAGATCATCAAATCAACTTTAGAGCTTAGCCTTCAAACTACCGCCAATGAGCTTTTAAGCTATGATATAAGTGAGATTGAGGACTTTTTTATGGTCAGCGAGGTGCGAAGCTTTGATTTAAGTGAGGCTTTGGCTGAATTTAGTGTAGGAGATCATCAATTTAAGATCATTAAAACAAGCAAGCACAAATGCCCAAGATGTTGGAAATTTCACGCTAAAAGCGAAAACGAACCTTGTTCAAGATGTGCTAAGGTCTTAAAGGCGATGAATGCTGAATAATCCGGTGCCATCAAGCCTTGTCATCACAACGATAATTATTGTTTTTGCCCTAGCTGGGCTTTTTTTTGTTTTAATTAAGAAAAAGGATAAAAAATGCTGAGTTTAAAAGAGGCGTTAAAGCTTTCAAAAAATGAGCTTGATGAGCTAAGAAAAGAGCTTAATGAAAGAGCGAAAAAAGAAGCAAAAATAGGTGCTTATGTCGAGCAGTTTTTAGGCAAAGACTTAAGCCAAAGTGGTGAGGGCGTGCCTATAGCGATAAAGGATAATATCAGCGTAAAAGACTGGGAGCTTACTTGTGCAAGCAAGATTTTGCAAGGTTATGTTGCTCCTTATGATGCTACAGTCATAGTAAATTTAAAGAAAAATGGCTTTGCACCATATGGTAGGGCAAATATGGACGAATTTGCTATGGGAAGCACCACAGCAACTTCCTTTTATGGCAAAACCCTAAATCCCCTAAATCCCTCACGCGTTCCGGGCGGCTCAAGTGGAGGCAGTGCAGCTGCAGTTGCAGCAAATTTAGCTCTAGCAAGTTTAGGTTCTGATACAGGCGGCTCTGTGCGTCAGCCAGCTGCTTTTTGTGGGTGTGTGGGCTTTAAGCCAAGTTATGGCAGGGTAAGTAGATATGGGCTTAGTGCATATTCATCAAGCCTTGATCAAATCGGCGTTTTAACTAGAAGCGTTGAGGATGCTGCCATTTTATATGATGCTATAGCAGGGCACGATGAAAAAGATAGCACTAGCCTTGATAAGCCTTTTGAATCAACTATGCCAAATTTAAATCCTAAGGCAAAAGCAAAAATTGCTGTGATACAAAATTATATAGATGAATGCACTCCAGAGGTAAAAACTGCTTTATTAGCAAGCCTTGATAAGCTTAAAAGTGAAGGTTTTGAGCTTGAGTTTCACTCCTTGCAAGATTCTAAATTTGATATAGCAACGTATTATATCATCGCTACAGCTGAAGCAAGTGCGAATTTAAGTCGTTATGATGGGGTGCGTTATGGAAGAAGGGCTGAAAATTTAAACAATCTTAAGGATTTATATCTTAAAAGCAGAAGCGAGGGCTTTGGCGATGAGGTAAAAAGACGCATAATGCTTGGGTGTTTTGTGCTTAGCAGTGGGTATTATGATGCGTATTATATCAAGGCTCAAAAAGCAAGGGCTTTGATCAAACATAAATACGATGAGCTTTTAAAAAGAGCTGATCTTATCTTTATGCCTGTTACTCCTAGTGTAGCTTTTGAGTTTAATAGTAAAAAAAGCCCTATGCAAGTGTATTTAGAAGATATTTTTACTATTTCTGTAAATTTAGCTGGTTTGGCTGGAATTTCTGTGCCTATAGCTAAGGATAAAGACGGGCTTAATATCTCAGCCCAGCTTATCAGCAATGATGAATTAAAGCTTTTAAATTCAGCCCTTAGCCTTGAAAATTTAGTAAAGGAGAACAAATGAAGATCATCAAACGCGCTTTAACTTTTGAAGATGTGCTTTTAGTTCCTCAGTATTCTGAAATTTTACCCAAAGAAGTAAGGGTAGAAACTCGTTTAAGTAAAAATTTAAAACTCAATATCCCTATCATTTCAGCAGCTATGGACACAGTTACAGAACACAGAGCTGCTATTACTATGGCAAGGCTTGGTGGAGTAGGTATAATTCACAAAAATATGGATACAGCAAGTCAAGCAAGAGAAGTTAAACGAGTGAAAAAAAGTGAAAGCGGAGTTATCATCGATCCTATTTTCATCAGCCCAAAAGCAAGCGTAAAAGACGCTCTTGATCTTATGGCAGAGTATAGAATTTCAGGCGTTCCAGTCGTTGATGAAAATAAAGTGCTTATAGGTATTTTAACAAATCGTGATTTGCGTTTTGAAGGTAAGTTTGATAATCGAGTTGAAAGTGTTATGACAAAAACTCCTTTAATCACCGCTTTAAAAGGCTGCACCCTTGATGATGCAGAGAAAATTTTTAGCACCAATAAAGTCGAAAAACTCCCAATCGTCGATGAAGAAGGACGACTTGAAGGCTTAATCACTATCAAAGACCTAAAAAAACGCAAAGAATACCCAAATTCAAACAAAGATAAATTTGGTAGGCTCTTAGTTGGTGCTGCTGTTGGGGTAGGACAGCTTGATAGGGTAGAAGCTCTTGTTGAAGCCGGTGTTGATATCATCGTGCTTGATAGTGCACATGGGCATTCAAAGGGCATTATTGATACAGCAAAGGCTATAAAAAAGACTTTTCCTAAACTTGAACTTATTGCTGGCAATGTCGCTACAGCAAAGGCTACAAAGGCTCTTTGTGAGGCTGGGGTTGATGGGGTTAAAGTTGGCATAGGACCGGGCAGTATTTGCACCACGCGTATAGTTTCAGGTGTGGGCGTGCCTCAAATTTCAGCCATAGAAGAATGTGCTTTAGAGGCGAGTAAATTTGATATTCCGGTGATAGCTGATGGGGGCATTAAGTATTCAGGCGATATAGCAAAGGCTCTTGCAGCAGGAGCAAGCTCTGTGATGATAGGCTCGCTTTTAGCTGGCACTGATGAAAGTCCGGGCGAGCTTTTTACCTTTCAAGGCAGACAGTATAAGACTTACAGAGGTATGGGAAGCTTAGCGGCTATGCAAAAGGGAAGTTCAGATCGTTATTTTCAAGAAGGCACAGCCAGCGAAAAGCTCGTGCCAGAAGGCATAGAAGGACGTGTGCCTTATATAGGTAATATCAAAAGCGTGCTTCATCAGCTTGTAGGTGGTTTAAGATCGGCTATGGGTTATGTTGGAGCAAAGGATATACTTGATTTTCAAGAAAAGGCTGAATTTGTAGAAATCACTTCAGCTGGACTTAAAGAAAGCCATGTGCATGATGTCATCATCACTCAAGAAGCTCCAAATTACAAGGTCAATCAATGAATTTTGAAGAGAATTTAAACGAAGCAAACAAAGCCCTAGAAGAGCTCAATAAAGATGAATTAAGTCTTGATGAGAGTGTAAAAATTTACAAACAAGGCTTAGAATTTATCAAAAACGCAAGAGAGCTTTTAGAAAAAGCTAAGCTTGAAATAAAGGAAATTGATGAGTAAAATAGCTGCCTTACAGCTAGCAACTTTGCCTTTGAGTGAAATGAGACTTGATTATTATCTAAAAGCTTCAAAACAAAGCGGGGCAAATCTTGTCGTGCTTGGTGAATATGTGCTAAACAGCTTTTTTACTGAACTTTTAACCATGCCTAAAAATATGATCAAAGAGCAAAGCCAGGTAAAAAAAGAAAGCCTCGTGTATTTAGCTCAAAAATATGAACTTAGCATCATCGCTCCTTTTATCGAGGTGCAAAGCAGGGCTTATAAAAAAGTGTGCTTAAAAGTAGCTCCAAATGGTGAAATTTCAAGCTATGAGCAGCAAATTCTTATGCCTTATACGCACTGGAATGAAGAGAAATTCTTTAGTAACAAAAGCACGAGATTAAAACTTTTTCATTTTGATTATGAGGGTATAAAATGTGCCTTACTTTTTGGTTTTGAGGCTCATTTTGATGCTTTTTGGGCTTTAATTAGAGCTAAAAAAATCGATCTTGTCATTATGCCAAGTGCTTGCACTTTTAAAAGTCAGCAAAGATGGCTTGAACTGCTTAAAACAAGGGCTTTTTTAAACTCAACAGCTATTTTAAGAGTAAATCGCATAGGGCAACTTAAAAATGATGAAGATTGGCTTTTTTATGGTGATAGTTTATATATAAATGCTTTTGGCGAACTTGAAGACAGACTTAAGGCTGATGAAGAAATGCTTATCATAGAACCTGTAAAGGCTGATGAGGCACGTAAAATTTGGAGCTTTGATAGATTAGCTAAAAAGCATAAGGTTTAAAAAGGTTAAATTTGAATTTAAATGCCGAAATTTTAAATAAAAATATTACAGCACTTATTTCAGGCACAAATGAACCACTTGCTCGCAAGCTTTTAGATTTTTTAAAAAGCAAAAGTTTTACTCGTTTTAGTTTAAGTGAAGACTTTAATATCTATGATAAAAGCAATCAAACTTTTATGTATGAAAATTTAGAAAAAGAACTAGAGCATTTTTATACGCATATACTTGCTTTAAGTCCCAGTTATCCTTTTATCTGTCTTTATGGTATAGCTAATGCCTTTCTTGTGAAAAAACTCGCAGGGCATTATAAACATATCTTTGTTTTTGAAAATGAGCTTGAGCTTTTTGCTTTGGCTTTATCAAGCGTTGATTTAAGCTTGGAACTAGCAAGTGGAAAGGTCTATCTCATCGATAGCTTAGAAGAAAAGATAACAACGCAACTTTTGATTTTATTTGATCAAAAAGATATGTTTGAATACCTACTTTTATACGAACTTTTTATCAACAATGCCTATTATAGTCGTTTTTATGAGCAAGAGTTTAAAAAGATAAATGAATTTATCTTAGAGCACATTCAAATTATCATTCGCAATCTTAATCTTAACTCAGAACTTCCTTTGTTGAATTATCAGAATTTTCTTAGCAATACACCCACAATGCTTCAAAGCGTTCCTTTTCAAAAACTACTTAGTCAAAGAAAGGGTAAATTTAACATAGCCATTGTCGTTTCAGCTGGACCGAGTTTAAATAAGCAACTTGAGCTTTTAGCTCAAATGCAAGAAAAAGCTGTGATTTTTTGTGCAGATGGAGCTTTAAGTATGCTTTTAGAATACAAAATCAAACCAGACTATGTTACAAATTTAGATTATAGCGATTATGCTTTGAAATTTTTTCAATGTGCCTTACCTTCAAAAACAATCAATGCCATTTCTGCTTCTACTCATCCTAAGATGCTTGCAAAACTTGAAAACAAATGCGTGATCTTAAAAACCACTCCTATATATGAGCGTTTTGGTTTGAGTGAATTTGGATATTTAGATGTTGGCACACAGGTTTCTCATTTTTCTTATGTGCTTGCTTTAGAACTTGGTTTTAAAATCATTATTATGTTAGGACAAGATTTAGCTTTTGATGAGGCTGGAAATTCACATGCTAAAGGTTTTGCTTACGGACAAAGCTTTGAAGCCGAAGAAAAATTTAGCAAACTAAAAGTTTTAGCTTATGGTGGCAAGGGCGAGGTGCAAACTCATTATACTTGGTATGATTATAAGATCAAACTTGAGTTTCTTTTTTCTTGTAATATTTCTAAAGTTCAATTTTACAATGCCACAGAAGGTGGAGCAAGGATAGCTTTTACTGAGGAGCTTAGTTTTAAAGAGTGCTGCGAGCGTTTTTTGAGTAAAGAAAAACCAAAATTTGAAATTCCTAAAAGCTTGCCAGAAAACAAAAGTAAAAAGCTTTTGCTTAAATTTAGAGAAAAATTACAAAAGGATCAAAAAACTTGCGAACTTTTCTTAAATGATAGCACGAGTTTATATCAGGCTTTAGAAAATATTTTAAACTCAAACAAAGACTTGCCTCTTGAGTTCTTGCAAAGCGTAAAAGCAAGTATAGAAAAACTTAATTTTAGCTTAGATACTAGTGATTTTTGTCAAGATGGTATGCTTAGGGCTGTATTTTTTCAAAGAGGAAGGCTTATAAGCAAGGTTTTAAATTTAAAAATCCAAGATGAAAAATCATATTTGTTTCATTTTATTTGTGCTTATAAAGAATGGCTTGAGCTTTTTATACAAGCCTTAGATGAAAGAAAAAAAGCTATCGAGGAAGTTTTGTTTGAAAGATAATTATATTAAAAATTTATAATCAATTCTTTGTGTATAACATAGTAAAGTTTTTATTTTTTTGCCCTAAAATTAAGCAAAAAAAGTGTAGAATTAGCTTTTCAAATTGAAGGTTTGTTATGCAAAAAATTCATTTTATCGGTATTGGTGGCATTGGTATTTCTGCTCTTGCTCGTTTTTTAAAAGAAAAAGGCTTTAGTGTTAGCGGGAGTGATTTGCAAAGTTCAAAGATTACTACTGAACTTGAAAATGAAGGTGTTATGATAAGCATTCCTCATCATAAAGACAATGTTTTAGGCAAGGACTTAGTTATTTACTCAGCTGCCATTAAAGAAGAAAATCCAGAGCTTAAAGAAGCTAGAACTAGAGGCATAAAATGCCTTTCGCGTAAAGAAGCCCTGCCTCTTATCTTGCAGGATAAAAAGGTTTTTGCTGTAGCTGGGGCACATGGAAAAAGCACTACTTCAAGTATATTAGCCTCACTTTTAGATGAAAGCTCGGTTATTATAGGAGCGATTTTAAAGGAATTTGGCTCAAATATGATCTATAAAGAAAGCGAAAATATCATCTTTGAAGCTGATGAGTCAGATAGTTCTTTTTTAAACTCAAATCCTTATTTAGCCTTAGTAACTAATGTTGAAGCTGAACATTTAGAGCATTATAATGATGATATTTCTAAGCTTCATTTAGCCTATAAAGACTTTTTAATGAGTGCAAAATTAAGAGTGATTAATGCCGAAGATGAGTTCTTAAGCACACTTAAATGCGAGGCAACAAGGCTTTATCCAAGTAAGGATATAAAAAATATCACGATGACTTTACAAGACTTTAAACCCTATGTAAGTTTTGAGTTTAAGAACTTTGGCGAGTTTAAGGTGCAGGGCATGGGCAAGCATTTAGCTCTTGATGTAAGTTTAGCTATACTAGCTGCACAACCTTTTAAAGAGCTTGAACAAATTAGAGCGAAGTTAAAAAACTATCAAGGCATAAAAAAACGTTTTGATATACTTTTAGCCAATGAAAAATGTGCGATTATTGATGATTACGGACACCATCCAACTGAGATAAAAGCCACTTTAAAAGCAGCTTTTGAATACGCCAAGCTTGCAAAATACTCAAAAATCACAGCCATTTTTCAGCCTCATCGTTATACGCGTCTAGCTTTAAATTTACAAGGTTTTAAAGAAGCTTTTGAAGATATTGATGAGCTTTTAATCTTGCCTGTATATGCAGCTGGAGAAAGCAAGATAGAGCTAAATTTGCAAGCTGTTTTTGATAAGGCACTTTTTATCAATGATATTAAACGTATAGGAAATTCTTTAGTTGATGATAGTGGCAGGGTATTTGATAAGGGGCTTATCATAGGCTTTGGTGCAGGGGATATTAGCCAAAAATTGAGGCTTTGATTAAGGATGATTTGTGTTAGAAAAGCTCGTAGTTCAACTTGATTTAAATGAGTATTTAGAATCTTTTGAAAAGCTTTTTGCGCGCAAAAAAAGCTTTGTTTTGCAAGGGGATTCTCATCTTCATTTTAAACGCATTAATGAGCTTTGTGAGCTTGAGTTTAAACCAGCCCCAAGCCTTAAAAACCTTGATATAGCTTTAACTCACTTAAGCAAGCAAGGGGTGCTACATTTAGAAGAAATTTTTGAATTTGTAAAGATCATCTCGTATTTTGTATATCTTAAAAAGCTTGAATTGCAGTCAAATTTAGGTTCTTGGCTTGATAAGATTATTATCCCAAACACACTTGAAAGCTTACTTGAAAGCTTTACGCAAAAAGGTGAGCTAAAAACTAATCTTGATGAAAGGCTGATTAACCTTGAAAATGCTTTAAAGCTTAAAAAAGAAAGTATACAAAATGAGTTTAAAAAGCTCATCTACTCAAAGTCTTTAAGCCCTTATCTCATTGATACACAAATTCATCTTATCAGCCAAACTGAAGTCTTGCTTGTAAGAGGAGGTTTTACGCACATTATAAAAGCAAAGATTGTGGCTCGAAGCAGTAGTGGAGGCTTTTATATCCTGCCTTTAGGCATTGAGAATTTACAAAATGATATAGCAAGGATTGAAAATGAACAAGAAATGATTTATTATGAATATGCTAAAAATTTTTCCTTGCTTTTGCATAAGAATTTAGCCTTTTTAAAATTTATTAATTCAGCTTTTGATCTTTTTGATCATTATAGTGCAAGGGTGCTTTTTGCTAAGGCAAAGGATTATGAATTTATCTTAGCAAATGGGGGTAATGAAATCGTGCTTAAAGACTTTGCCCATCCAGCCCTTAAAAATCCAAAAAGTGTAAGTTTAGACTTTAGCAAACAAGTCTTAATCATCACAGGGGTCAATGCTGGGGGAAAATCTATGCTTTTAAAGAGCTTGTTAGCTGCTGCTTTTTTAGCTAAGTATTTACTGCCTATGAAAATTAATGCAAGCTCAAGCAAAATAGGCTCTTTTAAGCATATACAAGCCATACTTGAAGATCCGCAAAATGTCAAAAACGATATTTCAACCTTTGCGGGTAGAATGCTTGCTTTTTCAAAGCTTTTAGGACAAAAAGATTTGCTTTTGGGCGTTGATGAAATAGAGCTTGGAACGGATTTTGAAGAATCGGCTAGCTTGTATAGCGTTTTAATTGAAAAGCTTATGAATCAAAATCAAAAAATCATCATCACTACGCACCATAAACGTCTTGCTATGCTGCTAGCAAAAAATGAAGCTGTTGAACTTCTTGCAGCTTTATATGATGAACAAACTTCGCGTCCAAAATATGAGTTTTTAAAAGGCACTATTGGTAAATCTTACGCCTTTGAAACAGCCCTTCGCTACGGCATAAGTGAAAACATAGTTTCAAAAGCAAGGCATGTTTATGGCGAGGATAAAGGCGATCTTGAGGAGTTAATTAACAAAAATATCAAGCTTGAACTTGAGCTTAAAATGCAGTTAAAAACCCTTGAAAGCAAAGAGCAAAAAGTAGATGTAATTTTACATTCTTTAAAAGAGCAAAAAGAGCGGCAAGAAGAAATGTTTAAACAAAAAATTAGCACGCTTGAAAGGCAGTATTATGAAGCCATAAAACAGGCTAAAAATACTTTGGAATTTAAAGATCTTAAAGATAGACAAAGAAGTATAAATAAAGCCAATGAGCTTAAAAAAAATATCACCCTGCCCCAAAAAAAAGAAGCCTTAGACTTTAAAATAAATGATTATGTAAAATACGAAAAAATCAAAGGAAAAATTAAAGTCTTAAAAAAAGATGAAGCCTTGATAGAATGCGAAGGCTTAAGTTTAAGAGTGCCTTTAGCTTTGCTTAAAAAAAGTGCAGAATTGCCAAAAACTACTCAAAAAGCAAATATTAGCGTTGATAGAGTGCAAAATTTAAGTCCAAGCTTGGATTTACATGGCTTAAGAAGTGAAGAAGCTCTAGAAAAACTTGACAAATATCTTTCAGATGCTTTAATAGTAGGTTTTGATGAGGTATTGATATATCATGGCATAGGCACAGGAAAGCTTGCTTTTGCGGTTAGAGAATTTTTAAAAACACATAAAAGCGTTAAAGAATTTAGCGACGCACCCTTAAATCAAGGTGGTTTTGGAGCAAAGGTAGTGAGATTTTAACTTAGCTTAAGATAAGTTTTATTTAAGCTTTATTTTTATCATAAATGTGCAAAGTATAAATTTATATATCTCTTATGTTATTATGTTACTATTTATTACAAATATACAAAATATAAATTTAATATTAGTTTAAAAAAATTTAAATTATACACATATCGTAAAATATTTGTTACATTTTTAAACAACTATCTGAATTTAAAAGATATAAAATTTGACTTTTTGAAAAAAACTTGAGATTTTTTTGTTATAGTAGAAATATTTCAAATATAAAGGAGTGTTAATGCAAAAAATGCAAATCAATACAGAGCAAAAAGAGCTTCTAAAAAAATTTAATAAATTTTTAAGTTTTAAGGGTAGATTTGCTTTGATCTTAAGTCTAGTTATTTTTATCCTTTATTATGTTTTTGTTTTAAGTATAGGACTTTTTCCTGATATCTTAGGCTATAAATTAGGACCAACCTCTGTTAGTCTTGGTATTATTTTCGGTGTGTTTTTAATCGTGCTTTGTTTAGTAACAACAGGTATATATACTTATATCGCAAATTATTTCCTTGATAAAGAGCAAAATGATTTGCTTGAAAATATAAGAAAGCAAGGACTTTTGGAAGCTTTACAAAATGGAGAGCTTAATTTTAAGGAGTATGTATGAAAATAGTTTTAGCATTATTTTTAAGTATGGCTTACACCTTTGCAGCGGGTTTTGATTTAGGTGCGGTTTCAGTCAAACCTATTAATTATATAGCTGTAAGTATGTTTTTGCTCTTTGTTTTTGCGACTTTAGTTATTACTTATTATTCTAATAAAAAATCGAAATCTAAAAGTGGGTTTTACACCGCAGGGGGTAATATTACAGGTATGCAAAATGGTATGGCTATAGCCGGCGATTATATGAGTGCGGCGAGTTTTTTAGGTATTTCTGCCCTGGTTTTTACAAATGGCTTTGATGGACTTATTTATTCCATAGGCTTTTTGGTAGGTTGGCCTATTATTTTGTTCTTGATTGCTGAAAAATTTAGAAATTTGGGCAAATTCACCTTTGCAGATATTACTGCGTATCGTTTAGAGGCTAAGCCTATACGCATTATATCGGCTATTTCAGCACTTAGCGTTATTATTTTTTACTTAATTGCCCAAATGGTAGGAGCAGGACAACTCATACAACTGCTCTTTGGGTTGCCTTATACTTTGGCTGTGGTTTTTGTGGGTATTTTGATGATAGCTTATGTGATGTTTGGTGGTATGCACGCTACGACTTGGGTTCAAATTATCAAAGCGTGCTTACTCTTGTTAGGTGCTTCTTTTATGGCTATTATGATACTTTATTTAACCAAATTTGATTTAAAGTATTATTTTGACTTAGCCATCTCCCATCATCCAAAAGGAGAGGCTATAATAAAACCAGGCACTTTTTTGCCTGATACGGTATCGGCACTTTCTTTAGGACTTGCTTTGATGTTTGGCACAGCTGGATTACCTCATATTTTAATGCGATTTTTCACGGTAAAAGATGCTAAAGAAGCTAGAAAATCAGTCTTTTATGCTACTGGTTTTATAGGGTATTTTTACATACTTACTTTCATCATAGGTTTTGGAGCTATTGGGCTTTTGCTTGGCAATCCTGACTTTACCAATGCTGATGGTAGTTTTAAAGGTGCTAGTAATATGGTTGCTGTTACTCTAGCTGAAGTTTTAGGCGGAGATATTTTTTTAGGCTTTATCTCTGCTGTTGCCTTTGCTACTATTTTAGCTGTGGTAGCTGGGCTTGCTATATCAGGAGCTGGAGCAATAAGCCATGATTTATATGTTAATGTTATCAAGAAAGGTGCAGTAAGCCATGAAAGTGAGATGAGGGTAACGAAATTTGCGACCTTGTTTATTGGCGTATTTGCTATTTTACTTGGTATTATTTTTGAAAATCAAAATGTAGCTTTTACCGTAGGACTTGCTTTTGCTATCGCAGCAAGTGTGAATTTTCCTATACTTTTGCTTTGTATTTATTGGAAAAATCTTACTACTAAAGGTGCTTTTTTGGGCGGGTTTATAGGGCTTATCGTGGTTTTAAGTTTAGTAATTTTGTCCCCGAGTATATGGGTAAAAAGCTTTGGCTTTGCAGAGCCTATTTTTCCTTATGATCACCCTGCTTTGTTTTCTATGCCACTGAGTTTTATTTTGATTTATCTCATTTCTAAATTTGATAATTCAAAAAGGGCAAGTGAGGATAAAAAAGGTTTTACAGCACAGGATTTCAAAGCGTGTAGTGGAATAGGTGTCAGTGAAGCCATAGCACATTAATTTAGGCTTACTTAAAAGAGTAAGCCTAAATTTAGATATAATGCAGATTTTGGTCTTTTTTATTTTTTTGCAAACACGGAAATGATGGGTAATTCTTTACAAGTTTATACTAAAGTTATAAAAGTGGAGATTATGGACTCAATTTCTTGATGAATCTATATATAAGATTTTTTGAATGTCTTTTAACATACGATCTTAAAACTTTAAATCGTAATGTGCTTGATTTGGGTGTAGTAAGGCAGTGAGGGCTGTTAGAATTTCTTTTAGTTATAGTTGAAAGTCTTAAAAAGCTTTAAAAAAAGGATTCTGAAATTAATGCAAAGAACTTTCATATCATCCCTGCTAATTCTAACTTTAATATCTTTTTAATGCAAAGATAAATCTTAATCTTAAGATTTTAACGGCAGAGATGAGATTATTAAATAAAAACACAAAGGCAAGGCGATGAAAAAAGTGCTGATTTTAAGTGGGGCTGGGCTTAGTGCTGAAAGTGGGCTAAAAACTTTTAGAGAAAGCAATGGACTTTGGGAAGAATATGATGTAATGGAGGTTTGTTCAGCAAGTGGCTTTCGCAAAAATCCTAAAAAAGTGCGTGAATTTTATGACGAAAGAAGAGCTCAACTTGAAAAAGTGAAGCCAAATCATGCCCATGAGATGATCGCAAAGCTTAAGACTGAATTTAAAGATCAAATTTTTGTGATTACGCAAAATGTTGATGATTTGCTTGAAAGGGCAGGGTGTAAGGGTGTGATTCATTTGCATGGTTTTTTTACCAGAGCTTTATTGTGCGAGTTGCGGGACGCATTTTAACATAGCTTATAAAAAGCAAGAAAGCACAACTTGTCCCCAATGCAAACAACCTTTTTTACGCCATAATATTGTTATGTTTGAAGAGCCAGCCCCGCAGTATCAGACTTTGTATGAGGCTTTAAGCCAGAGTTGGCTTTTTGTATGTATAGGCACAAGCGGTTATGTGTTGCCTGTTGGACATTTTGCGAGGATGTGTGAATATAGCATACTTAATAACCTTGACGCTGATCCTGCTTTAGATTCGTGTTTTGATAAGGTTTATACTCAAAAAGCAAGCACGGCAATTGATCAAATCGCTCTTGATATACGAAATTATTTTGGAGGAAATTATGTTTGAAGCTTTTGCACAAGGAGCATTACTTGGATTTGGTGTGGCTGTGCCTTTTGGTCCTTTAAATATCTTGATCTTAACGTATGCCTTAAAGTCTTTAAAAAACTCTCTAGCTGTAGGTTTTGGGGCGATGAGTGCGGATATTTTGTATCTTGTTTTACTTCTTTTTGGATTGCTTACTTTTTTAGACAATGGAATTTTTAAGCAAATTCTAGCAATTGGAGGCTTTGTTTTTTTAACTTATATGGCTTTGATGATGTTAAGAGCAAAAACAAAAGATTTGAATTTGAACGAAAAAGACGTAAAAACTATACAAGAAAATGTATTTAAAAGCTTTATCAAGGGTTTTAGTTTAAATCTTTTAAACCCTTTCGTCATTGCCTTTTGGCTTAGCGTATCTTTGCTTTTTTCGCACAATGATTACCATGAGTTTATGCTTTTGGGCTTATTTGTGGCAATTTTGCTTTGGGTGTGTAGCTTAGGCTTTTTGGTTGCTAAATTTTCAAAGTTTTTTAGCCATAAAGTTATTTTTTATATTAATGTCATTTCAGCCTTTATCATTGAGTATTTTGCTTTAAGCTTGCTTTACAAAGTCTTTGTTAGTCTTTGATCTCAAGCACGATTTCTTGCTTTAAGCCTTGTTTTTTAATCTCTTTAACACTAAGTTCATGAGGTAAGCAAGCAAGCAAATCTTGACTACTCTTGCACTTAAAACAAGCAAGCGTACGAAGCAAAATCCCACGATACGCTTTTGCAAAATGGCTGATGACTTTGTTATTTTTTAAGAATTTATAGCTTGTATAATCTTGCTTTAAAGTATAGAATTTCTCATAAAAACCAGCTCTAAGATCGATGATTTCTTCATTTTGCAAAAACTCATCTAAGGCTTTACTTAAATGCGTTTTATAAAATTTTGTTGTGTCAAATTCTTTGATTTTAGCCCCTTGTTTGAGCTTATAAAGTGGCAAGTGATCATTTGCTCGAACGACGCCAAAAAGATTTGAGAAAATGAGCGTATTTTCATACACATAATTTTGAGCTTTTTCATCTAAACTTTCAAAATTAAGATAATCATACGCCACACCTTTATAACGCTTGATCGCCTCACAGGTTTTTAACTCTAAAAGATCATTTTGTAAATTTTGCACTTCTTTTTCGCTTTTAAGTTCGAAAAAATTCTGAAGTTCATTTATTGATGCGTATTGAACAAAATCGTTATAAAGTTTGATGGCTTCAAGTCTTTTATCAAAAAGTTCTGCAAAGATAAAAGAATTTTTGTTTATAGGTGCAAGATAGGCTAGCTCGCTCTTGCTTTCGCTTGGAGAAAAAAGTATTTTCATTTATTTAACCTTAAAATATTTTTTAGATTATTATAGCCTAAATTAGTCTTGACAAAAAAGAAAATTTAGTCTATAATTTCAGTTTATTTTTTGCTGGTTTAGCTCAGTTGGTAGAGCAGCTGCCTTGTAAGCAGCAGGTCGGGGGTTCAAGTCCCTTAACCAGCTCCATTGTTTTTTTAGCAGTGTTTGACCAGAAATGAGAGGCAAATTTTA
The DNA here is from genome assembly GCF_006864455.1 of Campylobacter sp. MIT 97-5078. Lineage (GTDB taxonomy): Bacteria > Campylobacterota > Campylobacteria > Campylobacterales > Campylobacteraceae > Campylobacter_D. The sequence goes on along the minus strand of NZ_QHLK01000001.1, from coordinate 209,911 downwards.
AGGTGAGTTACTCAAGTGGCCAACGAGGGCAGACTGTAAATCTGCTGGCTTTCGCCTTCCGTGGTTCGAATCCACGACTCACCACCATTGCTTTGCGGGAGTAGCTCAGTTGGCTAGAGCATCAGCCTTCCAAGCTGAGGGTCGCGGGTTCGAGCCCCGTTTCCCGCTCCACTAAATTTAGGATAAACTGGGAGCTGTATTTTTTCTCGCAGTCTTTCTTAAATTTATTTTGTTGTCTGTAGTATATAATTTTTCTGAGCGCTCGTATGGCTCAGAGGTAGAGCACTCCCTTGGTAAGGGAGAGGTCGCGGGTTCAATTCCCGCTATGAGCTCCATTGTTTTCTAAAAAGTTATATCTTATAGACTTGTTTTTGCATTTTAATTATCACAAAACGAAAGGATTTCTTATGGCTAAGGAAAAATTTTCTCGTAACAAGCCACATGTCAATATAGGAACCATCGGTCACGTCGATCATGGTAAAACAACCTTGACAGCAGCTATTTCTGCTGTTTTATCAAGAAAGGGTTTGGCTGAGCTTAAAGATTATGACAATATCGATAATGCTCCAGAAGAAAAAGAAAGAGGTATCACTATTGCTACTTCTCACATTGAGTATGAAACAGAAAAACGTCACTATGCACATGTGGATTGCCCGGGACACGCTGATTATGTTAAAAATATGATTACAGGTGCGGCTCAAATGGACGGAGCCATCCTTGTTGTTTCAGCGGCTGATGGTCCTATGCCTCAAACTAGAGAACATATCTTGCTTTCTCGTCAAGTCGGCGTGCCTTATATTGTTGTATTTATGAATAAGGCTGATATGGTTGATGATGCTGAACTTTTAGAGCTTGTTGAAATGGAAATTCGTGAGCTTTTAAGTTCTTATGATTTCCCGGGTGATGATACTCCTATCATCTCAGGTTCTGCTTTAAAGGCACTTGAGGAAGCTAAGGCTGGACAAGATGGAGAATGGTCACAAAAAGTTATTGCTTTAATGGACGCTGTTGATGAGTATATCCCAACTCCAACTCGCGATACTGATAAAGACTTCTTAATGCCTATCGAAGATGTTTTTTCTATTTCAGGTCGTGGAACTGTCGTTACAGGCAGGATTGAAAAGGGCGTGGTAAAAGTAGGCGATACTATAGAAATCGTAGGAATTCGCGATACTCAAACCACAACTGTTACAGGCGTTGAAATGTTTAGAAAAGAAATGGATCAAGGCGAAGCAGGTGATAATGTTGGTGTGCTTTTAAGAGGAACTAAAAAAGAAGATGTTCTTCGTGGTATGGTTCTTGCTAAACCAAAATCAATCACTCCACACACTGAGTTTGAAGCTGAAGTGTATATCTTAAACAAAGATGAAGGTGGTCGCCATACTCCATTCTTTAACAATTACCGCCCACAATTTTATGTAAGAACAACTGATGTTACAGGTTCTATTAAGCTTGCTGAAGGCACTGAAATGGTTATGCCGGGTGAAAATGTGCGTATTACAGTTAGCCTTATCGCTCCAGTTGCTCTTGAAGAAGGAACTCGTTTTGCGATCCGTGAAGGCGGACATACTGTTGGTTCAGGCGTAGTTTCTAAAATCATCAAATAAAATTTCAAATCAGGCTCCATTTTTTTGGGGCTTGAGTTTCATTTAAGGATTAAAGTATGAGAATAAAAGTTGGCTTAAAATGCGAAGAAACAGGCGATATTAATTACAGCACTTATAAAAATAGCAAAAATACAACTGAAAAGCTAGAACTTAAAAAATATTGCCCAAGATTAAGAAAACACACTATTCACAAAGAAGTTAAATTAAAAAGTTAAAGGGCAATAGCTCCAACGGTAGAGCACCGGATTCCAAATCCGATGGTTGGGGGTTCGAATCCCTCTTGCCCTGCCATTTTCGAAGGTTGTAGATTATGAAAAATTTAATAAGTTATTTTAAACTCTCAAAAGCCGAGTTATCAAAAGTCATTTTTCCACTTAAAGAACAAGTAAGAAATGCTTATATTACGGTTTTTGTTGTAGTAGCGGTAATTTCATTGTTTTTAGCTTTGGTAGATTGGATTATGTCTTCCATAGTTTCTTTGTTTGTTTCTTAAAAAGGAAAATGATGAGCGAAGAAAAATATAAATGGTATGCGATACAAACCTATGCGGGAAGTGAAATGGCGGTAAAAAGAGCCATAGAAAATTTAATCCGCGATAACGGAATAGGCGAAAGATTAAAAGAAATTGTTGTGCCAACTGAAGATGTGATTGAGTTTAAAAATGGCAAAGAAAAGATCAGCGAAAGAAGTTTGTATTCAGGCTATGTTTTTGCTCTGCTTGATCTTAATACCGAGCTTTGGCATAAAATTCAATCCTTACCAAAAGTAGGGCGTTTCATAGGCGAGGCGAAAAAGCCTACACCTTTGAGCGAAAAAGATATCAAGCTCATCTTAGAAAAGGTGCAAAATAAAGCTGCACCAAAACCTAAAATTTCTTTTGATGAGGGCGAAAATGTGCGAATCATCGAAGGTCCTTTTGCAAACTTTACTGGTATGGTTGAAGAATACGATATGGTTCGAGGTTTGCTTAAACTCAATGTTTCGATTTTTGGGCGTTCAACACCGGTTGAAATTCTCTATTCTCAAGTTGAAAAAATTATATAAGGAGTTTTTATATGGCAAAGAAAGTTGTTGGTGAGATAAAATTACAAATTGCAGCCACTAAGGCAAATCCATCTCCGCCAGTTGGTCCAGCTCTTGGACAGCAAGGTGTGAATATCATGGAATTTTGTAAAGCTTTTAATGAAAGAACAAAAGATATGGCAGGCTTTAATATCCCTGTTGTCATCACTGTTTATGCAGATAAAAGTTTTACTTTCATCACAAAACAACCTCCTGCTACTGATTTGATCAAAAAAGTAGCCGGTATAAGCAAAGGTGCGGATAATCCGCTTAAAAATAAAGTTGGCAAACTTACTCAAAAACAAGTTTTAGAAATCGTTGAGAAAAAACTTGCTGATTTAAACACCAAAGATAAGGATCAAGCCGCTAAAATTATAGCTGGATCAGCCAGATCTATGGGTGTTGAGATTGTCGATTAAGCCTTACCACTTGGCTTAAAAATGTGGAAGCACTTTAAAAATGCGGAGAAAATAAATGTCTAAAATAAGTAAAAGATTAAAAGAACTTGCAAACAAAGTTGATTCTTCTAAAGAATATGCCTTAGCAGAAGCTATTGACACGGTTAAAACCTTAGCTTCAGCTAAATTTGATGAAACTGTTGAGATAGCCTTAAAACTCAACGTTGATCCAAGACACGCTGATCAAATGGTGCGAGGTTCAGTTGTTTTGCCAGCTGGCACAGGTAAAAAAGTTCGAGTTGCAGTTATTGCAAAAGATGCAAAAGCTGATGAGGCTAAAAATGCCGGTGCTGATATAGTTGGAAGCGATGAATTAGTTGAAGAAATTCAAAAAGGCAATATCAATTTTGATGTATTAATCGCCACTCCGAATTTAATGGGACTTGTGGGCAAAGTAGGAAGAATTCTTGGACCAAAAGGACTTATGCCAAATCCTAAAACAGGAACCGTCACTATGGAAGTAGCTCAAGCGGTAAATAATGCTAAAAGCGGACAAGTGAATTTCCGCGTTGATAAGCAAGGTAATATCCATGCAGGACTTGGCAAAGTAAGCTTTTCAAAAGAGCAATTAAATGATAATATTAGCACTTTCATCAAAGCTATAAATAAACACAAACCAGCTGCAGCTAAAGGAAGATATATCAAAACAGCTGCCCTTTCTTTGACAATGAGCCCATCTGTAAGTCTTGAAACTCAAGAGCTTTTGGATATGAAATAAGCCTCTTTTTGAGGCTTAGGCTTAAAATAAAAATTTTAGAATTTAAGCTTAAATTTTAAGATTTTTATTTTAGATTGGAGATAGCCGAGGCTTTTAAGCTTAATTGTTTAGTTTTTAAACGCTCTGCTTGAAATCACCGGTCGGAAAGGAGAAGTATGACCAAGAGCGAAAAGATCGAGATCGTTGCTTCTTTGCAAGAAGATTTCAAAAAAAGTGAAGCTATAGTAGTATGTGATTATAGGGGCTTAAGCACAAAAAAACTCGAAGTTTTAAGACAAAACGCAAGAGAAAGTAATGTCAGAGTTCAAATCATTAAAAATACACTTGCTCATTTAGCCCTAGAAAATGCTGGCAAAAGCGGACTTGAGCTTAAAGATACCAATATCTATCTTTGGGGTGAAGATCAACTTAGTGTTTCTAAGGTAGCATCTAAATTTGAAGATGATCATGAGCAGTTTAAAATCAAAATGGCGTTCATTGAGGGAAGTGTGGCTGATGTGGCTAAGGTAAAAGCTTTAGCAAAAATGCCTTCACGCAACGAATTGCTTGCTATGCTTTTGCAAGTATGGAATGCCCCATTACAAAATTTTGTTATAGGGCTTAATGCTTTAAAAACCAAAAAAGAATCAGAATAAAATAAGGAGATAAAAATGGCAATTTCTAAAGAAGATGTTTTAGAATATATTTCAAATTTAAGTGTTCTTGAGCTTTCAGAGCTTGTAAAAGAATTTGAAGAAAAATTCGGTGTTTCAGCAGCTCCGGTTGTTGTAGCTGGTGCTGGTGGTGGCGGTGCTACTGGCGGTGCTGCTGCTGAAGAAAAAACAGAGTTTAACATCGTTTTAGTTGAAAGCGGTGCAAAGAAAATCGAAGTGATTAAGGTTGTTCGTGCGATTACTGGCTTAGGCTTAAAAGAAGCAAAAGATGCGGTTGAACAAACTCCTTCAGTGCTTAAAGAAGGTGTGGCTAAAGCTGATGCTGAAGCAGCTAAAAAACAACTCGAAGAAGCAGGTGCTAAGGTAGAACTTAAGTAAGTTTTATCAAAGTTTTTTATTTTAATTCAAGTCAAAAGGTTTATACAAGCCTTTTGACTTTTGTGCGTTTAAAGAGTTTTGCTCTTTATTTTAAAGTTCTTTAAAAAATAAAACGAGGTTTATTATGCCAAGAAGCCAATCTAAAAATCGTCTTAGGATCGATTTTTCCAATAATTCCCAAGATATAGAAATACCAAATCTTTTACAATTACAACAAAAAAGTTTTGATGACTTTTTAAATTTAAACAAGCAAAATACCGAAAGTGGTATAGAAAAAGTTTTTAAATCCGTCTTTCCTATCCATGATCCACAAAATCGCTTAAGCTTAGAATATGTTAGCAGTGAAATTGGCAAACCAAAATATACCATTCGAGAGTGCATGGAAAGAGGACTTACTTATGCTGTCAATTTAAAAATGAAAATCCGCCTTACTCTGCATGAAAAAGATGAAAAAAGTGGAGAAAAAGTCGGTATTAAAGATATAAAAGAACAAGAAATTTTTATAAGAGAAATTCCTTTAATGACAGATAGAACTTCTTTTATCATCAACGGCGTTGAAAGAGTTGTGGTTAATCAACTTCACAGAAGTCCGGGCGTGATTTTTAAAGAAGAAGAAAGTGCGACTATAGCAAACAAGCTTGTGTATACGGCTCAAATTATACCAGATCGTGGTTCTTGGCTGTATTTTGAATATGACGCTAAAGATGTATTGTATGTAAGGATTAATAAGCGTCGAAAAGTGCCTATTACTATGTTATTTAGGGCACTTGGCTATAAAAAACAAGATATTATCAAACTTTTTTATCCGGTGCAAACTATTCACATCAAAAAAGATAAATTCCTTGTCGAGTTTAACCCAAATGATTTCTTAGAACGTGTAGAATACGATATCAAAGATGAAAAAGGAAAACTTATACTTCAAGCTGGAAAAAGGCTTACTAAGAAAAAAGGCGAACAACTTATTAAAGAAGGTTTAAAATTCATTGAATATCCGGTTGAAATTCTTACAAACAGATACCTTGCCAAGCCTTTGCTTGACGCAAAAAGTGGCGAAATGCTGTATGATTCTTTAGTACAGCTTGATGAAAGCAAACTTGCTAAGATTAAAGAAAATTTTAAAAGTTTTGATATAGCAAACGATCTTGCGGTTGAAGTTGATGCGGCGATTATAAATTCTTTTATCCAAGATAATGAAACCCTAAAAGCACTCAAGCAAAGTGAAGGCTTAGACGATGAAAACGATCTTGCGGCTATTCGAATTTATAAGGTTATGCGTCCGGGCGAACCAGTGGTAAAAGATGCTGCAAAAGCGTATGTGAATGATTTGTTTTTCAATCCAGAGCGATATGATCTTACCAAAGTAGGACGTATGAAGATGAATCACAAACTCGGGCTTAAGGTTAGTGAATATGTAACCATACTCACCAACGAAGATATAGTTAAAACCGCAAAATACTTGATCAAGGTTAAAAATGGCAAAGGGCATATAGATGATAGAGACCACTTAGGAAACCGCCGTATCCGCTCTATAGGCGAACTTTTGGCAAATGAGCTTCATTTGGGCTTAGCTAAAATGCAAAAAGCAATCCGTGATAAATTCACTTCTTTGAGCACGGATTTAGATAAGATTATGCCATATGATTTGATTAATCCAAAGATGATTACTACGACTATCATTGAATTTTTTACTGGCGGACAGCTTTCCCAATTTATGGATCAAACTAACCCACTTAGCGAAGTAACACACAAACGCCGTTTATCAGCACTTGGTGAAGGCGGACTTGTGAAAGAAAGAGCTGGTTTTGAAGTGCGTGATGTGCATCCTACACATTATGGACGCATTTGTCCAGTTGAAACTCCAGAAGGACAAAATATAGGACTTATCAATACTTTAGCTACTTATGCAAAAGTTAATGATCTTGGCTTTGTTGAAGCTCCTTATAAAAAAGTCATTAATGGCAAGGTAAGCGATGAGATCGTATATCTTACCGCTATTCAAGAAGAGGGTATTGCTATAGCCGCAGCCTCAACCAAACTTGACGCAAAAGGCAATATAGTCGAGGATTTTGTAGAGGCACGAAAAGATGGTGAAAATATCCTCGCTAAAAAAGACGAGATCGAACTCATTGACCTTTGTTCTGGTATGATAGTCGGTGTTACAGCTTCTTTAATCCCTTTCTTAGAACATGATGACGCAAACAGAGCCTTAATGGGATCAAATATGCAAAGACAAGCTGTGCCACTTTTAACTTGCACTGCTCCTATCGTTGGCACTGGTATGGAACGCACTATCGCTCGTGATGCATGGATGGCAGTAAAGGCTAAAAGAGCTGGCGTAGTTGAAAAGGTAGATAATAAAAGCATATTTATTTTAGGTGAAGATGAAAAGGGTCCGTTTATCGACCATTATTCTATGGAAAAAAATCTCCGCACTAATCAAAACACCACTTACAATCAACACCCTATAGTTAAAAAGGGCGATGTGATTGAAGTTGGACAAATCATCGCTGATGGGGCAAGTATGGATGAAGGCGAGCTGGCTATTGGCAAAAACGCTCTTATAGCCTTTATGCCATGGAATGGCTATAATTACGAAGATGCGATCGTCGTGAGCGAAAGAATGATACGAGAAGATACTTTCACAAGCGTGCATATTTATGAAAAAGAGATTGAAGCAAGAGAACTAAAAGATGGTATTGAAGAGATCACAAAAGATATACCAAATGTCAAAGAAGATGATGTGGCTCACCTTGATGAAAGCGGTATAGCACGCATAGGAACGCACATAAAACCGGGTATGATATTAGTAGGTAAGGTATCTCCAAAGGGTGAAGTTAAACCAACCCCAGAAGAAAGGCTTTTAAGGGCTATTTTTGGCGAAAAGGCTGGACATGTAGTCAATAAATCTTTATACGCCACTGCTTCTTTAGAAGGTGTGGTTGTAGATGTAAAAATTTTCACTAAAAAAGGTTATGATAAGGATGCAAGGACAATTCAAGCTTATGATGAAGAAAAGATCAATCTTGAAAAAGAACACCATGATAGACTTTTAATGATGGATAGAGAAGAAATTTTAAGAGTGTGTGCCTTGCTTGCTAAAACTCCACTTTCAAGTGATCAAAAAGTAGGGGATAAAAACTACAAAAAAGGCGATAAAATCGACATTAAAGAGCTGAAAAAGATCAATCGCTTTGTGCTTAATTCACTTGTTAAAGCGTATTCTAAAACCATACAAAAGCAGTATGAAGATTTAAAAAACCACTTCCAAAATGAAAAGAAAAAGCTTAAAGCCGAGCATGATGAAAAGCTTGAAATTTTAGAAAAAGATGATATTTTACCAAGTGGAGTTGTTAAACTTGTTAAAATTTACATAGCGACAAAAAGAAAGCTCAAAGTTGGGGATAAAATGGCTGGACGACACGGTAATAAAGGCATAGTCTCAAACATAGTCCCAGAAGTTGATATGCCTTATCTGCCAAATGGTAAAAGCGTTGATATAGCCTTAAATCCACTCGGCGTTCCAAGTCGTATGAATATAGGACAAATTCTAGAAAGTCATTTAGGCATAGTTGGGCTTTCTTTAGGACATCAAATCCAAGAAATTTTTGATAAAAAACAGAAAAATTTTGTGAAGCAGCTAAGAACAAAAATGCTTGAAATTTGTTCTATCCCTAGACTTGCTAAGGAAAGAAAATTCCTAGAAAAGCTTGATGATGAGAGTTTGATCGCTTATGCAAGAGATTGGGCTAAGGGCGTAAAATTTGCTGCTCCTGTGTTTGAGGGCACGACTATGGACGAGTTTGCAAAGCTTTTTGAGCTTGCTAAGGTTGCAATGGATGGCAAAAGTGAGCTTTATGATGGACGCACTGGCGAAAAGATCGCTGAGAGAGTGCATGTAGGTTGTATGTATATGCTAAAACTCCACCACCTTGTTGATGAAAAGGTGCATGCTAGAAGCACTGGACCTTATAGCTTAGTTACTCAACAACCTGTGGGTGGTAAGGCTCTTTTTGGTGGGCAAAGATTTGGAGAAATGGAAGTTTGGGCTTTAGAAGCGTATGGGGCTGCTCATACTTTAAGAGAAATGCTTACTATCAAGTCAGATGATGTTGAGGGTAGATTTAGTGCATACAAAGCTCTTACAAAAGGCGAAAATGTCCCAGCAACGGGAATTCCAGAAACCTTTTTTGTTTTAACAAATGAGCTAAAATCCTTAGCCTTAGATGTTGAAATTTTTGATAAGGACGATGAAGATGAGTAAATTTAAGATAATTGAGATTAAAGAAGAAAACCGCCCAAGGGATTTTGAAGCCTTTCAACTTCGTCTTGCAAGCCCAGAAAAGATCAAATCTTGGAGCTATGGCGAGGTTAAAAAGCCTGAAACCATTAATTACCGCACCTTAAAGCCCGAAAGAGATGGACTTTTTTGTGCTAAGATTTTTGGACCTATAAGGGATTATGAATGCCTTTGTGGCAAGTATAAAAAAATGCGTTTTAAAGGTGTAAAATGCGAAAAATGCGGGGTTGAAGTAGCTAGCTCAAAAGTAAGACGTTCAAGAATGGGACATATTGAGCTTGTTACTCCTGTAGCACATATTTGGTATGTAAATTCCTTACCAAGTCGTATAGGCACGCTTTTAGGTGTAAAGATGAAAGACTTAGAACGCGTGCTTTATTATGAAGCTTATATAGTAGAAAATGCAGGCGATGCCTTTTATGATAATGAAAGCAATAAAAAAGTTGAGTTTTGCGATGTTTTAAATGAAGAACAATACCAAAAGCTTATGCAACGTTACGAAAGCAGCGGTTTTAAAGCAAGAATGGGTGGTGAGGTGATACGAGATTTGCTTGCTAATTTAGACCTTGTCGAGCTTTTAAATACACTTAAAGAAGAAATGGCAACTACAAATAGCGAAGCAAAGAAAAAAAGTATAGTTAAACGTTTAAAAGTAGTTGAAAACTTCTTAAATTCAAATCTTAATGCCAATACTAGCGATGAAGAAGCTGTGCCAAATCGCCCTGAATGGATGATGATTACAAATTTACCGGTTTTACCGCCTGATTTACGCCCTTTGGTGGCTTTAGATGGTGGAAAATTTGCTGTTTCTGATGTGAATGATTTATATCGCCGCGTGATCAACCGCAATACGCGTTTAAAACGTTTGCTTGAGCTTGATGCACCTGAAATCATCATTAGAAATGAAAAAAGAATGCTTCAAGAAGCTGTTGATGCCCTTTTTGATAATGGCAGAAGAACTAATGCTGTAAAAGGAGCAAACAAACGCCCTTTAAAATCACTTAGCGAGATTATCAAAGGTAAGCAAGGACGTTTCCGCCAAAACTTGCTTGGAAAACGTGTGGATTTTTCAGGCAGAAGCGTTATCGTTGTTGGTCCAAAACTAAGAATGGATCAATGTGGCTTACCTAAGAAAATGGCTTTAGAGCTTTTCAAGCCTCATTTGTTGGCAAAACTTGAAGAAAAAGGTTATGCTACAACGGTAAAACAAGCTAAAAAAATGATAGAAAACAAAACCAATGAAGTGTGGGAATGCCTTGAAGAAGTGGTGCAAGGACACCCTGTTTTACTTAACCGCGCCCCGACCCTTCACAAACTTTCTATACAAGCTTTTCACCCTGTTTTGGTTGAGGGCAAGGCTATACAACTACACCCTTTAGTGTGTTCAGCCTTTAATGCTGACTTTGACGGCGATCAAATGGCTGTTCATGTGCCTTTATCTCAAGATGCTATCGCAGAATGCAAAGTTTTAATGCTTTCATCAATGAATATTTTACTTCCAGCAAGTGGCAAATCAGTTACCGTGCCAAGTCAAGATATGGTTTTAGGCATTTATTATCTTTCTTTGGAGAAAAACGATGCCAAAGGAGCACATAAAATTTGCACCGGTATTGATGAAGTAATGATGGCTTTAGAATCAAATTGCCTTGATATACACGCAAGTATTCAAACCATTGATCAAGGACGCAAGATTACAACTACAGCTGGTAGGCTTATCATTAAGTCTATTTTACCGGATTTTGTGCCTGAATATATGTGGAATAAAATTTTAAAGAAAAAAGATATAGCAGCTCTTGTTGATTTTGTTTATAAAAAAGGAGGCTTAGGCTTTACAGCAAGCTTTTTGGATAGACTTAAAAATCTTGGTTTTGAGTATGCAACTAAGGCTGGGATTTCTATATCAATCGCCGATATTATCGTGCCTGAAGATAAACAAAAAGAAATTGATAATGCTAAAAAACAAGTGCGAACTATACAAAACTCATTTAACCAAGGGCTTATTACAGCTGGGGAAAGATATAATAAAATCATTGATATTTGGAAAAGCACAAACAACACTCTTTCAAAAGAGATGATGAAGCTCGTGCAAAAGGATAAAGATGGCTTTAATTCTATTTATATGATGGCAGATAGCGGGGCAAGAGGTAGTGCAGCACAAATTTCTCAACTTGCTGCTATGCGTGGGCTTATGGCTAAGCCAGATGGCTCTATCATTGAAACGCCTATCATTTCAAATTTCCGTGAAGGGCTAAATGTTTTAGAATACTTCATCTCAACACACGGAGCAAGAAAAGGGCTAGCAGATACTGCGCTTAAAACAGCAAACGCTGGTTATTTGACAAGAAAGCTCATCGATGTGGCTCAAAATGTGAAGATCACTATGGAAGATTGTGGCACACATGAGGGCGTTGAGATCAATGAAATCACCGCTGATGGTAGCTTAGTTGAAAGCCTAGAAGAGCGAATTTTAGGACGCGTTTTAGCAGAAGATATTATCGATCCTATCACAAATGAGACTTTATTTGCTGAAGGTGCTTTAATGGATGAAGAAAAGGTTAAAATTCTTAGTGAAAGAGGGATTAAAAGTGTCAATATACGCACCCCTATCACCTGCAAAGCAAAAAAAGGAATTTGTTCAAAATGCTATGGTATCAACCTTGGCGAAGGAAAGCTTGTTAAGCCGGGCGAAGCAGTAGGCATAATCTCGGCTCAAAGTATAGGTGAGCCAGGGACACAGCTTACTTTAAGAACCTTTCACAGCGGTGGAACAGCAAGCACGGACTTACAAGATAGACAAGTTGTAGCTCAAAAAGAAGGTTTTATAAGATTTTATAATATCAACACCTACACCAACAAAGAAGGCAAAAGTGTAGTTGCAAATCGTAGAAATGCTGGAATTTTGCTTGTTGAGCCTAAGATTAAAGCTCCATTTAAAGGCGTTATTCACATAGAAACTATACATGAGGATGTAGTTATCAGTGTAAAAGATAAAAAACAAGAAGCTAAATACATACTTAGAAAATACGACTTAGCCAAGCCAAACGAGCTTGCCGGTGTAAGTGGTAATATAGGTGGAAAGCTTTATCTGCCGTATCAAAACGGAGCTGGAGTTGCTCAAGATGAAAGTATAGTTGAAGTGATTAAAGAGGGCTGGAATGTGCCAAATCGTATCCCTTATGCAAGTGAAATTCTTGTTCATGATGACGATCCTGTGGTGCAAAATGTCAAAGCTGGAGCCAAAGGCACGCTTAAATACTATTTACTGAAAGGCGATGGACTTGATAGGGTAAAAAATATCAAAAAAGGCTACATAGTCAAAGAAAAAGGCTTTTTTGTGGTGATAGCTGATGAAAACGATAGAGAAGCAAAACGTCATTATATACCAAGAGAAAGCGTGATTGAATTTGATGATAGTGCAGTAATTGATGATATCAACACCTTCATCGCTACCGCTTCAAAACAAGAAAAAACGATCATTGCTGAATGGGATCCTTATAACAATACCCTCATCGCTGAACTTGACGGCACGATAAGCTTTGAAGATATAGAGCTTGGCTATAGTGCAGATGAGCAAATCGATGAAGCCACCGGTAAAAGTTCTTTAGTGATTAACGAATATCTTCCAAGTGATGTTCGCCCAACCCTTATCATCACAAAAGGAAGTAAAAGTATCCGTTATCCGCTCGAGCCAAAAAGCGTTATCTTGGTTAGCGCTAAAGATAAAGTTGCTTTGGCTGATATTTTGGCTAAAACTCCAAAAGCAGCAGCTAAATCAAAAGATATTACCGGAGGTTTGCCTCGAGTGAGTGAGCTTTTTGAAGCAAGAAAGCCTAAAAACGCAGCAGTAATCGCTGAAATAGATGGCATAGTTCGTTTTGATAAGCCTTTGCGATCAAAAGAAAGAATCATCATTGAGGCAGAGGATGGAAGCACAAGCGAATATCTTATCAGTAATTCAAAGCATATTCAAGTGCGAAATGGCGAGTTTATCCATGCTGGCGAAAAGCTTACTGATGGTGTGATCTCAAGTCATGATGTGCTTAAGATTTTAGGTGAAAAAGCTTTACATCACTATCTTATTAGTGAAATTCAACAAGTTTATCGCGGACAAGGCGTTGTGATCTCTGATAAGCATATCGAGGTGATCGTTTCTCAAATGCTTAGGCAAGTTAAGGTTGTTGATAGCGGTAATACTAAGTTTATCATCGGTGATTTTGTTTCGCGTCGTAAATTTAGAGAGGAAAACGAACGCATAATGGCTATGGGTGGCGAACCAGCTATCGCTGAACCGGTATTGCTCGGGGTAACTCGAGCGGCTATTGGTTCTGATAGTGTTATTTCAGCAGCATCCTTCCAAGAAACAACGAAGGTGCTTACAGAAGCAAGTATAGCTGGTAAATTCGACTTCTTAGAAGACTTAAAAGAAAATGTTATCTTAGGAAGAATGATCCCAGTAGGCACAGGGCTATATCAAGAAGAAAAAATTCGCCTCAAAGAAGAAGAATAAACTTCTAACCTTAAACCAAAAGTAAGTATTAGCAAACTTTTGGTTTTTAATTTTATTTGATTTAAAGAAAAATCAAGTTTTTATAGCATAAATGTATGGATTTATAGTGGCAAATGTAAGTGTAAAAGCGTCTAAAAACTTTCAACTTGCTGAACCAACAATTTCATTACAAGAAAACTATCAAATTCAGCAATTCACAAGTAGCAAATTGCTAAAATCACAATCCATACATTCCATTACATAAGCGATAACTATGAATTTTTTAAGTATTTACCTCACACAGATACAAAACATTACCACAACCGACAAAGAGCACACCCACCGCACAGCATTAGAAAATCTCTTAAAATCCTTGCAAGAAAGCCTAGCACTTGGTAATAAGGACTTAGCACATATTCGTATCAAGCACGAGCCAAACAACGACAAAGAGGGGCGAGGTGCGCCTGATTTTTTGATCCAAAATCAAGGGCTAATCATCGGCTATATCGAAAACAAACGCGTTGGTGCGGATTTAGACTCAATCGCTCAAAGTTCTCAAATTGCAAAATATCTTCAATTGAGTGAAAACATCTTACTAACAGATTATTTACGATTTTGCCTCGTGCGAAAGAGCGAAAAAATAAACATTGGGGGGGGGGCATCAATAATTATACAAGAATGTAGAATCTGCGAACTCTCCCAAATCAAAACTACATTAAAAAACAAATCCCTCTTAGAATCCAAACTTCAAGAATTAAGCGAACTCTTTAGCCTCTTTTTTAGCCACAATCCAAAGCCCATTAACACCGCCTTAGAATTTGCTTCTACCCTAGCTAGACGCACACAGATACTCAAAGACTTTTTAATTCAAACCCAAGAAAACTCCCATATTTCAAGTCTTTATGATAGCTTTAAAGAACAGCTTTATAAAGAGCTAGACTTTAGTGAATTTGCTGATAGCTTTGCTCAAACACTTACTTATAGTCTTTTTCTTGCAAGGCTTAATAATACAAAAAACCAAGAAATTGATCTGTTTAATGCTAAGAAATTTATCCCAAAATCCTTCTCACTCATCCGTGCAATGAGTGGCTTTTTAGATAATTTAGATGATTTAGAATCCATTAAATGGCTCTTAGAAGAAATCCTTTGTATCATTAATCACATTGATATTTCAAGCATTATTAATGAGCTTAATAAAACAAGCAAAAACGACAATGAAGCGTTAGATTATACTCACAAAGACCCTTATTTGCATTTCTATGAGACTTTTTTAAGTCAGTATGATCCAAAAATGCGTGAGATTCGAGGCGTGTATTATACCCCAGCAAGTGTGGTAAGCTTTATCATCAACGCCATAGACTACACACTCAAAAATGAACTTAAGCTCCCCAAAGGTTTAGGTGCAAGTTTAGAAAATCCTCATATCACACTTTTAGACTTTGCCACAGGCACAGGCACTTTTTTGCTAGAAGCCTTTCGCAAAGCCTTAGAATCCATACCTAAAAATAGCCCAAAGTATGAGCCTAAAAAACTACTTCATCAATTTTCTGGGCTTGAATACCTCATTGCCCCTTATACAATAGCTCATCTTAAACTCTCTCAAAGCTTTAAAGAAGAATTTAATGCACCCTTAAAAGATGATGAATTTTTAAATATCCGCTTAACAAATACACTTTATTTTCGCACAAAAAAAGACGAGCTTAATCAGCAAATCAATCTTTTTGCAGGAATGATAGAGTTAGCAGAGGAATTTAAAGGAGCTCAAGAGATTAAAGAAAATAAGATTTTAATCATCACAGGTAATCCGCCTTATAGCGGAGCAAGTGCAAATAAAGGACTTTTTGAGGATAATGTTCGCATAAGCTATGGGCTAGAGCCAAGCGAGGCAGAGCTAAGCAAAGAGGAGCAAAGATACATTAATCTTTATCTACAAGAGCCTAATAATACAGAATACAAAAAGACCTTTAAGCAAATCCTAGAGCGCAAAAAGCTAAAAAATGAGAAAACCGTAAAATGGCTACTTGATGATTATGTGAAGTTTATTTGCTTTGCAGAATCAAAGATCAAAGAACAAGAAAGCGGAATCTTTGCCTTTATTTCTAATAATGCTTTTTTAGACAATCCTACCTTTAGGGGTATGCGTTACTCCCTTTTAAAGACTTTTGATGAAATTTATATACTAGACTTGCATGGTAATACAAGAAAAAAGGAAATTTCACCAGATGGCAGCAAGGATGAGAATGTGTTTGATATAATGCAAGGCGTTTCAATCAATATCTTTATAAAAAATATCAATTCGTCTCTTACGCAAGATACTAGAATTTGTGATGCTAAGTCCGCTAAAAAATCCTTAAAAAATAACGAAGAATCTCAAAACCACGCCCAAATTTATCATTATGATCTCTATGGCAAAAGAAAGGATAAATATAGCTTCCTCTATGCAAATAGCCTTGATTCTATTGCTTGGACTAAGCTAAAGCCTAAAAATCCCTTTTATCTCTTTATCCCACAAAATGAAAGTTTGAGGGCAGAATATGATAAGGGCTGGAGTGTGAAGGATATTTTTAGGGTGTCAAGTGTGGGGATTGCAAGTGGAAACGATTCCTTTTGTATTTCAAGTTCTGATAGTGAAAAGTCTCTACAAGAATTAAAACAAAGAATACTGACATTCTTAAAACTTGACATTGAAAGTGCAAGAAAGGAATTTAACATTGGTGATGATTCAAGATCAAGTTGGCAAATAGTAAGAGCTAAAGAGGATTTAAAAAAATCGAATAATAGTGATAAAAATTACATAAAAATTGCTTATCGCCCTTTTGATTACCGTTGGACTTATTATACAGGTAAATCATCGGGATTTTTGGGGAGACCTAGATTTGAAACAATGCAACACTTTTTGCAAGGCGATAATTTAGGACTCATCTATAAAAGAGGTTTTCCAAATACACAAAGCGGACATAGCTTTACAACTGATAGCATAATTGATTTTAGGAGTTGGTCTTGCTCGGGAATGCAAGGAGGGGATTATATCTCGCCCCTTTACCTCAAAAACACCAAAGCAAAAGAGAATAAAAAAGATTCTAAGACGAAAAAGCTAGATTCTTCGTCTCAAAATGACAATGCAAAATCTAAAACGCAATGGGTAGAAAACTTCACCCCTGAATTTAGAGAGTTTATTGATTCTAAATACAATGAGCGTTTTAGCCCTGAAGCGATTCTAGGCTATATCTATGCGGTGCTTTTTCATAAAGACTATCGCGAAAAATATATTGATTTTCTCAAAATCGACTTCCCAAAGATTTTATTTGTAGAATCCAAAGAGAAATTTTTAACTCTAAGTGCATTGGGACAAGAATTAATCGTTACACATTTAATGCAAGATTCGCAAATAGAGAGAGAGAGAGAGAGAGCAGAAAATATTGAGAATGAATTGCAATATTGGGTTAGTTTGTCCAAGACAAATATCGAGTCGAGACTTTACGCACAGCTTCATAGCACACACGATAATGGAGATGTGTTACATTTCCAACAAAACCAAAGAAGGCAATTATCTCTTCCCCCTCTATCTCTACCAAAAGGCAAAATAATGCACAATATCGGGCTAGTGGTTTCAAGGAGGACAATTATTTATGGCGGTTGGAAGTCGGTATTTGTAACACAAAACATAGCCGAACTAGGACTATTGGGCGACAACAGGGGAGGAGGTAGCATATTCCCGCTTTATATAAAAGGAGTGAGTAATGAATGAAATTGGCGAGGCGTTATTTAAAGATATAAACAACAAGAATCTAAAAATAGAAAAAATGACTTATAACTTAGAAACTCAAAAGCTTTTTGTAAATGATTCTTTGTATTTTTGCGGAGTTGCTAAGGAAGTGTGGGAATATAAAATCGGTGGTTATCAGGTTTTGGATAAATACCTCAAAAGCCACAAGGGTGAGGAGATAGATTTTGAATATTTTACAAAAATCATTCAAACTTTAAGTAAGAGCTTAAAGATAGAAGAAGAGATTGCAAAAATAGAATTATCTTAACTTTTAGTAAAATATGAGGATTTTGCAAGCATAAGTTAAAAATTTACTTAAAAAGAAAGAATTTCAAGCTTTGAAAGCTTGAAATTGAAGTTTTATGCTAGATAATCATTAATAATAACGCCATCATTTAGCCCAACGACTATGCTTGCACCGTTTTTTGTAGCGATATCACCAGCTACAAATATGCCTTTAACATTACTTTGTTTATGTGCGTCAAATACGGGTACACCTTTGTCATCAACTTCTATGCCACATTTTTGTAAAAAATCCACTGGCGTAGAACCACCGATCGCATAAATGGCTCTATCATATACTTCGCTACTGCCGTCATTAAAGAGCATTTTTACCTTACCATTTTCATCTTGAACTTCGTTAATATCAACACCGAGTTTAAGTGTGATTTTAGCTTCTTTTGCGGCTGTTTCAACATTATTTAGATTGATATCATTAAGCCTTGTGAATTTATCTCTTCTATAGCAAAGTGTAACTTTGTGCTTGCTTGCAAGATCAACAGCGTATTCAGCAGCTGAATTTCCACCGCCTATGATAATGACTTTTTCGCCCTCTTGCACGCTGTTTGCGTTGAAATTGACAATTTTATTTAAAGTGGCAGGGATTTTATAGTCTGGTTTGTTTGGCTTTCCCATTCTGCCTATAGCAACGATGATATTTTTGCATTCATAGCTTTGTTTTGGTGTGGTGATGATAAAATTTTCGCCATTTTTTTTCACACTTTCAACTTCGCTGTTAAGCTCAAGTTCTATGTTGTTTGCTTTTAGGGCTTGATTAAAAGTTGCAAGCGAACTTTCTTTAGTGCCGTCTTCAAAAGGGATATGCCCGCGGTTTATACTATCATGCCCTTTATACTCTTTATCAACTCTTTTGCCGTCTTTATAAAATTTCACAAAGGTTTGGCATATAGCATCAGCTTTTTCAAGTAAAACAACTTCCTTGCCTTTAAGTTTTGCTTCTACGGTTGCTCCAATGCCAGCTGGACCAGCACCGATAACGATAAGATCAACTTTTTTCATACTCAAAATACCTCTCTTAATAAAATTTTTGTATAATGTATCAAATTTTTTATAAACAAAGGATTAAAAATGCGTCAAAGCCTTGAAAAACTTAAGAAAAATACACAAAAATTACTTGAACTTAATCCAAGCCAAAAAGAAAAAATCATACTCGCCCTTGCTCAAGCTTTGCGTGAAAAAATGTATTTGATTTTAAAAGCAAACGAAAAAGATTTAGCAAATTTTAATAAAAATGCAGCTCTTAAAGATCGCTTAAGGCTTGATGAAAAAAGACTTGAAGCACTTTGCAAGGGTTTAGAAACGATTGCTTTTTTGCCTGATCCTGTTGGTAGAGTGCTTGAGGGTTGGGTGAATTATGTCGGTTTAAAGATAGAAAAAGTAAGCATTCCTTTGGGTGTTGTGGGGGTGGTTTATGAGGCGCGTCCAGCGATTAGTGCAGAAATTTTGGCTTTACTTTTGAAAAGTTCTAATGCTGGAGTTTTAAAGGGTGGAAGTGAAGCAAAATACAGCAATGAAGCATTTTTTAATATCATTAATGAAGTGCTTAAAGGCTTTGATTTGCACGAGTGTTTTTTAATGCTTGTTGATAGAGCTGAATTTCAAAGCTTGCTTGAATTTGATGATATTATCGATGTGATCGTGCCTCGTGGAAGTTCGGCTATGATTGCACAAATTGCTGCAAATACGAAAATTCCGCTCATCAAACACGATAAAGGCTTGTGCCATATTTTTGTCGATGAGGGTGCAAATTTAAAAAAAGCCTGCGAGATCATCATTAATGCAAAATGTCAAAGAGTAAGTGTTTGCAATGCTTTAGAAAGCTTGCTAGTGCATAAAAATATAGCCAAAGAGCTTTTTAGTTTGCTTGTGCCAGAGCTTGAGCGATTTAAGGTAAAAATTCACGCACACGAAAATGCTCTTGAGTTTTTCAAGCATTCAAAGCTTGAAATTCAAATCGCTGATGAAAAGGCTTTTGCGAGTGAGTGGCTTGATTTTGAACTCAGTGTAAAGTTGGTTGATAGTGTTCAAGAAGCTTGCGAGCATATTAATACTTTTTCTTCAGCTCATTCTGAAGCCATACTTTCAAATAATGCTCAAAATATCGCTTTTTTTCAAAGATATATTAATTCAGCGTGCGTGTATGTTAATGCTTCGACGCGTTTTAGTGATGGAGGCGAGTTTGGTTTTGGTGCGGAACTTGGAATTTCAACAAATAAACTTCATGCTAGGGGTCCTGTGGGTATAAATGAGCTTTGCACTTACAAATACCTTATCAACGGAGAGGGACAAATCAGGCTTTAGCGGCTTTAAGCGTTTTGGTATTTTTGTTAAAATCAAGCAATTCTTGAGTAGTTTTAATATAAAATGGGAGTTTTTTAAGGCAGTGTTTTAGGATTTCAGCTGCAGCTTTAGCGTCGCTTAGGGCTCTGTGATGCACGCTTGTGATATGTAAAATTTCTTTTAAACTATCAAGCCCATAACGCTCACTTTGAATAAGTCTTCGTGCAAGATCAATGGTGCAAAGGCGTTGATTTAATAGCACACCAAAACCACATTTTTGCAAAGAACTTGAGATAAAACTATAATCAAAACGCACATTATGAGCTACAAAAATGCTATCTGTTAAAAATAGTCTAAATTCATTTAACACTGAAGCTAAAGAAGGTGCATTTTGTAACATAGAACTTGAAATTCCAGTCAGCTCTTGTATATTTAAAGGCACATTTGAAGCTTTGATAAGCGTGTTAAAATGGGCTATTTCTTTGTAGTTTCGGATCTTAACAGCTCCGATTTCTATGATCTGTCCGCCTCGTTTAAAACTTCCATTGCTTTCTATATCTACAACGCAAAAAATTTGATCTTTTAAGGCGGTGCTTTTGCTTTTTAAAACAAGCTCATTTTGAGCATTTAAATTTACACTTAAGCCTAAAAGCTCAAGCATATATAAATCAAAATCGATAAAATTAAGCTCTTCGATCTTGTTTAATTCTTGAAGTGCGAGCGTGTAGGGTTTGTTTTGTTTAGCGAGTTTGGCGACAAACTCGTCGATTTGTTGTTGGCTCAAAATTCAAGCTTTAAAGATGAAATAGCGTTTTTATAATCTTGCGAAGAAAAGATATAGTTTCCAGCCACGAGTATATCAGCTCCGGCAAGTTCAAGTTCGCTTGCATTAAGCCCATTTACCCCTCCATCAACTTCGATAAAAAGTTTAACATTTTTTTGATCAACAAGCTCTCTTAGATGTTTGATTTTATCATAAACTAAGGGCAAAAATTCTTGTCCGCCAAAGCCCGGATTAACGCTCATTAAAAGCACCAAATCCACAAATTCAAGCAAATGTTCAAGTGTGGAGATGTTTGTGTGCGGGTTTAAAACTATGCCAGCTCCAACACCTTTTGATCTTAAGTATTGACAAAGTTTTATAGGGTGGGCATGATTTTCTATATGAAAACTTAAAAATTTAGGTTTAAAAGGCAAAAACAAATCTACAAAAAAGTCTATGTTATCAACCATTAAATGAATGTCAAGCGGCACAGAGCTTGCTTCTTTGATACTTTTAAGCACACAAGGACCAAAAGTAAGGTTTGGCACAAAATGTCCGTCCATAACATCAATATGCAAAAGATCAGCCCCAGCTTCACATACTTTTTCTATCTCTTCTTTAAGGTGCAAAAAATCAGCCGATAAAAGACTTGGTGCTACATACATTTCTAATTTTCCTTTCAAAAAAGTGAATTTTATCTTTTAAAGTATAAGAAAAATATAAATATTTGAAAAATTTAAGCTTAAATTTGCTAAAATTGCACTTTAAAAATTATTTAACAAGGAAAAATTATGTCAAGAATTTGTCAAATTACAGGAAAAGGTCCTATGGTAGGAAATAATGTAAGTCATGCAAATAACAAAACAAAAAGACGCTTTTTGCCAAATCTTAGAACCGTTCGTATCAGCTTAGAAGATGGCACTACAAGAAAAATTAGAGTTGCTGCCTCGACTTTAAGAACTCTAAGAAAGCAAAACTCTTAAACACAAGTCTTTACTTAAAAAAATATCTTTTACTTTCGCTTTTATATTAAGAGCGGAGGTTATCTTGCGTGTTTATTTTTTTTATATCAAAATTGCATTTTTGTGCCAAATCTTTACAATTTGTTCTTTCAAAAGCAAAAACACCCATTTTTTTGCTTATTTTATATAAGTTTAGCATTTTTTTTGTTATAATCTTGATTATATTTAACTTAGATTCAAGGAGTATTTAAAATGTGGCATGAATATAGAGATTTGATGACCGAACTTAAAGGGAAGGACGGGCGTTTTGACAGCTTGTTTGAAAAACATAATGAACTTGATGATCAAATCAAAGCTGCCGAGGAAGGAAGAGTTTATCTTGATGATCTTGAAGTTTCAAGAATGAAAAAAGAAAAATTACGTGTAAAAGAAGAGTTAGGACAATATTTGGCTAATTATTCTAAAAATAAATAAGGAGCTATCGTGTTTGGCTTAAATAAAAAAACTTTAGATGTGGCACTGAATACAAATTCAGAAGCACAAAAAATGCAACTACAAATCTCACAGCTTAGAAGTGAAAATGAAAACTTAAAAGCTGAAATTGAAAAACTTAAAAGTAATTCTCAAAAGACTTTGCAGTCTGATCTTTTCCGCACGCTTTTAGTTGGAATTTTAAGCAATATCTCGGTCGTTCAAAATGATATGCTTGCAAATGTAAATAAAGCTGAAGCGATCGCAAACTCTTCTAATTATTCTTTAGGGGCTATGAATGAACTTGATGAAATCACCAATTCTATCATGCATTCTTTAGACGACATTATAGAATCAGCAAATAAATCCCGCGATACAGCTGGCACCTTGCATAGAAGCGTTGATGAGATCAGTAATGTTATCAACCTTATCAAAGATGTTTCAGATCAAACCAATCTTTTAGCTCTAAATGCAGCTATCGAAGCAGCAAGAGCTGGCGAACATGGTAGAGGCTTTGCTGTTGTGGCTGATGAAGTAAGAAAGCTTGCTGAAAAAACTCAAAAAGCAACAGCTGAAGTAGAAATGAATATCAACCTACTCAAACAAAATGCGAACGAAATGTTTTCTCAAAGCGAACAAGTTGAAAAAGTTTCTATGGATTCAAATACTCATATTATGCAGTTTTCTGATAAATTTAACGAACTTAAAGAAGAAGCAAATGCAAACAATATAAATGCCACCGGTATAGTTTCAGAAGCTTTTGTGTCTTTAGTAAAGCTTGATCATGTCGCATTTAAACTTAATGGATATAAAGAAATTTTCACTCATTCAGGCAAAAAACTTTCAGATCACTTAAGTTGTCGTTTAGGTAAATGGGTCGCGACTGATGGAAAACAACGTTTTGGAACGAATCCAGTGTTCCCACTAATCAACGAACCACACCAAAAAGTGCATCAAAGTATGAATGAAGCAATCGAACTAGCAAAAAACATAGATGAAAGTCAAAACGAACAAATCGAACAAGAAATTCTCTCTAAGTGCAATGACGCTGAAACTGCTTCAGGTCGCTTGTTTGATATATTTAAAGATATGCTTGCTATTGCAAGTGATGCACAAACTAAAACTACTCCACAGCAAGATTCTTCTGATCCTCAAGAAGCCCAAACAAATAAAGAAGAAAGCTGATATCAAAGCCCATATATTTGGGTTTTGTTTTTCATAAACCAAAGATAAGCAAATTCAAAGCTTGCTGCATGCACAATGCGTTTTGAAAACTCTTCGAATTCTTTAACTTTGACAAAAACACTTTGAATTTCCTCATCATCAATTCCACCGCCTTCAGCTTTTTTATCCTCTTCGCTTACTTCGGCAAAAAACAAACTTTGCTTGCTTGCTCCAGAACCAAAACCACCATAAAAATCAGCCACTTTTTCAAGACTTTTTGGTAGATAACCAAGCTCTTCAAGGCATTCTTCTTTGGCTATGTCCTCTATGCTTAAATTTTTATCAACAAGTCCAGAACAAAGCTCTATGCTGTAGCCAAGCTCGCTTTTGTCTATATCGATATTATTTCTTACTTGATAATCCCACAAAGGCACACGAAACTGCTTTACAAAGATAAAACTTTGCCTTTCTTTGTGATATAAGAGTGTAGAGACGCTATCTAGGGCTTCTATAAAGTCCCAAGTATGTTTTTTGCCATTTTTAAGATAACTGAAGCGTTTGGTTTTGATATAAATGGAGCTTTTAAATTCTTCCTGCTTGAGTGTGCTTATATCCATAATTTTGCCTTATTGGGTTTTTAAAATTATAATTAAAAAAAAACAATAAGGCAAATTTTTAGTGAAAAATCTCGTTTATTGTTTTATTTAAGGGCTTTAAAAACTTCATCAACCATAACTTTAAAAGACTCTAAACCACCGCCTGAAAGATACCAATACTCCGGATCAAGATAGATGATTTTACCATTTATCACTGCATTTGTTTTTGCCACTAATGGATTATTAAGGCTAGTTTGAGCTCTTTCTTGATTACCAACGATAACATTTCTATCCACAACAAAAAGATAATCTGGATTGGTTTTTAAGATGTATTCAGAATCAGCTCTATTTCCATGAGTGCTAGTTTTTATGCTTTTATCAGCTGCTTTGATACCCAAAACATCATGGATAATGCCAAATCTTGAACCCTCACCAAATACTGAAATACGATTTGCATTTGTGAGCACGATAAGTGCTTTTTTGTTAGGATCAAGTTCTGCTTTTTTACTTTCAATATCAGCCTTTATGGCTTCAAGTTGAGCTTTGGCTTCTTCTTGTTTATCAAAAAGTGTGGCTAGAGTGATGATTTTGTTTTCAAAAGAATTTAAAAAATTTGCATTATCTGTGCCAACATAAATTGTCGGTGCTATTTGATTGAGTTTATCAAAAAATTTAGCTTGTCTACCCGAGATGATAATCAAATCAGCTTGAAGTTCATTTACTTTTTCAAAATCAATTTCATTTACTGCCCCAACGCTTGTTTTATCCTTAAATTGCTCAAGGTATTTTGGTAGAGTTTTACTCGTAACGCCTACGACGCGTTCATTTAAACCAAGTGCATCAAAGGTATCTAAAGCTCCAAGATCAAAGATGATAACCCGACTTGGATTTTTTATCACTTCAGTTTTACCCAAAGAATGTTCGATCTCAAAGCTTGAGCCTTTATCATGAAGCACAAGAGGCTTATAACTAACTTCTACTCTTGCTTTTTCTTTAGTTGAAGTATTGGGCTCAGTGATGTTTGAGTCTTGTTGAATGCTTTTGTCATTGCCACAAGCAAAGAAAAAGAAAGCAAAAACTGAAAAAATCGTAATGAAAAGCGTTTTTTTCATTATTTCTCCTTTAACATAAGATAAATTTTATTCATAATACACGCAAATTTTCTTTGAATTTATTTCTTGTATTTTAATATCAAAATCATAAATTTCTCTTAAAATTTCACTTCGAATCATATCTTTTGTATTGCCATGAAATAATACTCGTGCATTTTTCATCGCTATTATGGTGTCTGAATACACAGAAGCAAAATTAATATCATGTAGCACAAGTATAATACTTTTGTTAAATTCAGACACAAGCTTTTGAAGCATTTTCATGATATGCACGCAATTTTTCATATCCAAGTTGTTTAAAGGTTCATCAAGCATGATATAATCAGTATCTTGAGCGATAATCATCGCGATAAACGCACGTTGCTTTTGCCCTCCACTTAAGGAGTCTAAAAAGCGATCTTCTAAGTCTTTAAGTCCCATAAATTCAATAGCTTGAGCTATTTTTTGTTTGTCTTTTTCGCCCAATTTACCTGCACTATAAGGAAAACGTCCAAAACTTACTAATTCCTTAACTCTAAGGCGAATATTAAGATGATTTTGCTGTTTGAGTATGGAAATTTTTTTTGCAAGCTCGCTATTTTTGTATGTTTTAAGGTTTTTATCATCAAATAAAACTTCGCCTGAATCCGGGCTTAAAAGCCTACTTGCCACGCCAAGTAAGGTGCTTTTTCCAGCACCATTTGAGCCGATTAAGGAGGTAATTTTACCTTTTTCAAAGCTTAAATTTATATTCTCAAGCACGGTTTTTTCATCGTATTTTTTGTTAATATTTCTAAGTTCTAACATAAGCGATTACCCTTTAATACAAGATAAATAAAATAAATTCCACCGATAAAATTAATCACTACGCTAAGAGTTGTGTTAAAAGCAAAAACTCTAGCAACAAGATAAGTTCCACCGACTAAAGCGATGATACTTACAAGCGTGCAGGCGATGAGTAAAATACTATGCTTGCTTGTCTTAAAAAGCTCATAGCTTAAGTTTGCAACCAAAAGCCCAAGAAAGGTAATAGGACCTACTAAGGCTGTGCTTATGGAGATTAAAACGGCAATGATGATGAGAAATCTTTTCACTAATCTTTCATATTCAAGCCCTAAATTTATGGATATATCTTTTCCTAAAGCCAAAATATCAAGAAATTTAAAATATGAAAGCATATATATAAAAATGCCAATAAAAAGTATATAGCTTAATACTAGAAGTTCTATTTTGACATTGTTAAAGCTAGCAAACATACGCCCTTGCACGACTAAAAACTCGTCTGGGTCGATCAAGACTCCAAAAAAAGAGCTTAAAGATGAAAAAAATGTTCCAAAAATAAGTCCTAAAAGCAAGATATGATAAATACTACGATTTTCCTTAAATAAAATCTTATAAAAAACAATGCCAAAAGCGATCATACAAATCACAGAAGTAAGAAAATTAATCCTCTCATCATAAACACTCACATGTGTTGCTGTAAGTATAAAAACAAGAAAAGACTGCACTAAAAGATATAAGGAGTCAAGTCCTATGATACTTGGAGTAAGGATTTTGTTATTTGTAATCGTTTGAAAAATAAGCGTGCAAATAGCGATACAAGTGGCAACTAAAATGATAGCTAAAATACTTATAATTCTTTCTTTAATGACAAATTCAGGAAATTTCCCTATAAAGCTAAAAATGTAAATCAAAATACACACCAAAGCGATTGTTGCAGTGATAAAGAGCTTTTTACGCATAATTTTTCTTTTTGAGTAAAATCAATGCAAACATAAAAGAGCCAAGTACACCTAAAGTAAGGCTTACAGGCACTTCAAAAGGATAGATGATAAGCCTTGAAAAAATATCACATACAAGCATTAAAACTGCCCCAAAAAGTCCAACGATAAGGATAGAACCTTTTAAATCATCTCCTTTGAAAATCGAAACGATATTTGGCACTATAAGCCCTAAAAATGGGATAACACCGGCTATAAGTATGATCACAGAAACGATAATACTTACTATAATTAAGCCTAAATTTAAGATAAATTGATAAGAAAGTCCTAAATTTGTGGCTATGTCCTTACCCATACCAACGATTGTGATTTTATTTGCATATAAAAAAGCAAGCAAGAGTAGGGGTAAAGTAAGGTAAATCAGCTCATAACTTCCTTGCATAGTATTTGAAAAATCTCCCTGAAGCCAGCCTTGCATATTTTGAATCAAATTCATCTGATAGGCAAAAAAAGTTGTGATTGAGTTGATAACACCTCCAAACATAAGCCCTATTAAAGGCACGAGGATAAGGTTTTTAAACTTAATTTTGTTTAAAATTTGCAAGAAAATTAAATTTCCTGCCAAAGCAAAAAGTGAAGCGATAAAAACTTGAGTGATAAAAGCACTTTGAGCGAAAAAAATCATACTCACAAGTATGCCAAGTTTAGCACAATCCATAGTTCCAGCCGTGGTTGGGGAGACAAATTTATTTTGTGTGAGTTGCTGCATGATCAGCCCACAAATACTTAAGCTCATTCCTGTGATAATAATGGCAATGGTTCTAGGAATTCTCGAGATCAAAAGGATTTCATTTTCAAGACTATGTGTATGAAAGATATCAAAAATATGAATATCACTTACCCCAATAAATAAGCTTAAAAGGGCTAAAATGCAAAGCACGGGAAATAAAAAAGCAATATGAAAGAAAAAGCCTAAATTCAAAACAAACCTTAAAATTAGATAATTATTATTAAAATATATATTTTAATAAAAGAAATTTTAATCTTGGTTAACAAAGTCTTAAAAAAATGTAAAATAAAATATCTCCTTTTTAAATTTGAAAAAAACTTTTTATCTCAATCGAGTGTGCTTTTCCTTAAAAAATAAAGTTTTAAAAATTCATGCTATGCTTTAGGATATATTAGGATACAGCATAACTTTAATCATAAAAAATGTAGATGAATAAGCCTTTTACCGATATTTCAAGGCATAGCTAAAGGCATAAAGGCAAAATGTGAGGTAGATTAAGATGAAACCAATTGGCTCATAAGAGTAGTAAAAGAGCTGAAAAAATAGCATAAAAAGGCGAATGAAAAGAGTTGGTAAACCTTAAGTTAAGTCTTAAGTCAGTTTAAGGCTTTTACTAAGGGCATTGATACCAATGTTAATATAGTTCTGTTTTTTTAGTAAAACGCCCAAAGAAACTACAACTCAATCAAAATAAACTTAATTTTTCACCCTGTGCTTTTTAACTTTGCCATTTTTTTATTTTTTTCAAAAATGGTTTATTTAACAAATTGAAAGTTTTAAAAAAAAATGAAAATTTTTCCTGCTTAAAGTTGCATTTATTCAGATATAATGAATGTTTTATTTTGAATTTGATTAATAAAAATTAAGGATAGATTTTGAAGCAAATGCCTTTTTTAAAGATTTATGGGGTTATACCCTTTTTGCTTGTGGGTTTTATCAATGCTTTTGTGGATTTAGGACATAAGATTATCATTCAAAATACTATTTATAAAGTCTATACAGGTGATACTCAACTTCTTTTAACGGCTATAGTCAATGCCTTAATGCTCTTTCCTTTCATTATGTTTTTATCTCCATCTGGCTTTTTGGCGGATAAATTTCCAAAAAATTTGGTCATGAAAATTTCAGCTTTTGCTTCTGTGATTTTAACTTTTATCATTTGCGTGGCGTATTTTATAGGAGCTTTTTATTTTGCTTTTACGATGATTTTTTTAATGGCAGTGCAATCAGCACTTTACTCGCCTTCAAAATACGGCTTTATTAAAGAGCTTGTCGGTAAAGATTTACTCACTTTTGGTAATGCTATTATAGCTGCGATTAGCATAGTGGCAATTTTGGCCGGTATGAGCGTATTTTCTTTGAGTTTCGAGCTATTTTATCAAGTGGGTGCAACTGAACCTGGGCAGGTTTTAAAAGATGTTGCACCTTTGGGTTTTGTGCTGATTTTGTTTGCTTGCTTTGAGCTTTTTATGGCGTTTCGTTTGCCATGTTTAAAAGAAGGCGATACAAAGGCTAAATTTGATACAAAGGCTTATGTTAGAGGCAGGCTTTTAGCGCAGAATTTAGGTTTGGTGTTTAAGGATCAAGTGATTTGGTTGTGTATCTTTGGAGTGGCTTTGTTTTGGTCTATCTCTCAGCTTTATTTGGTAGCTTTTCCAAACTATGCAAAAAGTTATTTAGGCGTTGAAAACACCTTTTTTGTTCAAGCGAGTATGGCTTGTTCCGGGCTTGGTGTGATCGTAGGTTCTTTAAACGCTGGACGTTTTTCAAAAAACTATATCGAGCTTGGTTTTATACCGCTTGGAGCTTTAGGCATTTTTTTCACTACGCTTTTAGTGCCTTTTTTTGAGAATTTGCTTATTTATGCTTGTATCTTTTTTGTATTTGGGCTGTGCGGAGCATTTTTTACTATACCTTTAACCTCGCTTATTCAGTTTCGTGCAAAAGAGCATGATCTTGGTAAAATTCTAGCGGGCAAAAATTTTATTGAAAATATAGCTATGCTTATTTTTCTCGTGCTTGCTACAGCTTGTGCGGTGCTAAGTGTGAGGGCTGAAAATCTTTTTTACTTTAATATCATCGTTACTTTTTTTGGGGCGTGTTATGTTGTCTTACTTTTACCTTTTTCTTTGGTAAGAATTTTAGTTTCCTTGGCATTTTTTCAACGTTATCGTTTGCTTGTTGAGGGCTTTGATAATGTGCCTGAAAAAGGCGGTGCTTTGCTTTTGGGGAATCATATTTCTTTTATTGATTGGGCTGTGGTGCAAATGGCTGTGCCTCGCAAGATATATTTTGTCATGGAAAAAAGTATTTATGCGAAGTGGTATATGCGAATTTTTCTTGATCGCTTTGGCGTAATACCTGTTTCTTCAGCAGCAAGCAAAGGAGCTATAGAACAAGTCGCAAAACATATCAAAGAAGGACATTTGGTTTGCATTTTTCCTGAAGGTGTGCTTTCAAGACATGGACATTTGAATGAATTTAAGGCCGGGTTTGAGTTGATTTGTTCTCAGCTTAAAGAAAATGACGGCATTATCTTGCCTTTTTATATCAAAGGGCTTTGGGGTAGCTCGTTTTCAAGAAGCGATGAAGATTTTTCAGCAAGACACAGAAGCTTTGCGAAGCGAAATATAGCCATAGTCTTTGGTAAGCCTATGAGCCTTCATTCAAACAGGGAGGAAGTCAAAGCTAAAGTCTTTGATCTTTCTTTCATCGCTTGGCAATCACAATGTGATAATATGCAAACCATAGCTAGGGCTTTTATCGATAATGCAAAGAAAAATCTTTCAAAAGTTGCTAACATCGATCCTTTAAGTGGAAGTATGACTTATCGTCGTTTTTTAGCTCTTGCTCTAATGCTCTCGCTTAAGATTAAACAAAACTCAAGGCTTTTTAAGATTGTGCCAAAACAAGGCGAGTTTGCACCAAAAGAAGAATGCGTGGGCATTATCTTGCCCGCAAGTTTAGCAAGCTCTTTGTGTAATTTTGCTGTGCTTATCGCTTCAAAAGTGGTTGTAAATTTAAATTTTACAGCTGGAACTAAGGCTTTAAATTTGGCTGTAGAAAATGCTGGTATAAAGCAAATTTATACTTCTAAAAAATTCCTTGAAAAGCTTGAAAACAAAGGCGTAATTTTAAGCTTTGATGAGAGCGTGAAAATTATCTTTATGGAGGATATTATTGTTGAGTTTAAGGCTAAAAAGATGCAAATTCTAAGCTTTTTAGCTCTTGTAAGCCTTGCTCCTAGTGCTTGGATTAAGTCAGCATTCGCTCATCAAAATAATAACAAATTCGTTGCAGCCATACTTTTTAGTAGTGGAAGTGAAGGTGCTCCAAAAGGCGTAATGCTCAATCACCGCAATATCATGAGTAATATCGCTCAAATTTCAGATGTGCTTTGCACTAAAGATGATGATGTTATACTCTCATCTTTACCGCCATTTCACGCTTTTGGGCTAACGGTTACAACTTTTTTGCCATTTTTAGACTCTATCTTAAGTGTAAGTTTTGCTGATCCAACTGATGCAGTTGGCGTGGCTAAAGCTGTGGCAAAAAACAATGTAAGTATAATGTGTGGAACTTCAACATTTCTTGGAATTTATGCACGTAACAAAAAACTTGATGCTTTAATGTTTGAGAATTTACGTATAGTTGTAAGTGGGGCTGAAAAGCTTAAAAGTGAAGTAAGAACGGCTTTTGAGATGAAATTTAAGAAAAATATCTATGAAGGGTATGGAGCAACTGAAACCACGCCGGTTGCAAGTGTAAATTTACCAAATAAATTTGATCCAGAGTATTGGGTTTTGCACCGAGCCTCTAAGGAAGGAAGCGTAGGTATGCCACTGCCTGGAACTGCTATTAGGATAGTTGATCCAAATACGCTTGAAAGTCTTAAAGCAAATGAGGATGGGCTGATTTTAGTAGGTGGGCATCAGGTTATGGCAGGCTATCTTAATGACAAGACAAAAACTGATGAAGTGGTGCTAGAACTTGATGGTATTCGTTGGTATAAAACGGGTGATAAGGGGCATTTAGATGAGGATGGCTTTTTGTATATCATAGATCGGTATTCTCGTTTTGCTAAGATAGGCGGTGAAATGATCTCGCTTGGTGCGATCGAAGAAGAGCTAGCTAAAATTATCGCAAGCGAAGAAATTCGCTTTGTGGCCGTAGCTTTAGAAGATGAGAAAAAGGGCGAAAATATAGTGCTTTTGCTTGAGTGTAAGCAAGATGAATTTGAGGATATAATTAAGCAGATTAAAAACTCAAATCTGCCCGCCATTTTTAAGCCGAGTAAAATCATAAAAATCGAAAAAATTCCGCTTCTTGGTTCGGGGAAGGTGGATTTAAAAGGTGCTAAAGAGTTAGCTAAAGAAAAATTATCTTAGTGTATGTTTAAACATATATTCAAGCATAAAATCAGCTCCATTGCTATACTCTTGTGCTTTAAGTTTGCTTGAGATAAGATCGAGTTTTAAGTTTAGTATGGATTGTAAAAGCAAGGTTTCGTTTTGAGCTTGCTCTTGGGTAAAAATTTGACACAAATTTTGATCAAATAAAAATTTTGCATTACAATACTGATGGTTTTTACTTGCACTTGGATAAGGTATGAAAAGTGTAGGTAAGGCATTTGCACTGAGTTCAAAAAGTGTGCTTGCCCCAGCTCTTGATATGGCTAAATCTGCTTTTTTCATTTTTTGTTCTAAATTCGGCTTGAAAGCAAAAACTTCCGCATTTATCCCCAGTTCTTTATAAGCATTTTGGCATTTTTCAAATTCAAGCTTTCCTGATTGATGAATGATTTGTATGCCCATTTCATAAAGCTTTGGAGCAAGTTTTAAAGCAAGAGAGTTGATAAAACTAGCTCCTTGAGAACCGCCTAGAAAAATGATGGTTTTTAACTCTTTTCTTATCCTTGCTTGTTCGAAAAAGCAAGGTTTGATAGGATAAGGACAAAAAATAGGCTCAAAGGCACTAAAAAAGCCTTTTGAAAATGGTTTTAAAAGTTTATTTAAACTCCCACTTTTTGAGTTTTGCTCATGTATGAAAAGAGGTGTTTTGTTAAAAATAGCCCCGAAAGAAGCCGGTGCTGCTGAATATCCACCTACACTAAAAACAGCTTTTATATCTTCATCGCGTATGATTTCTTTACATTTTAAAGCAAGTTTAAGTGTATGTGCAAGGCTTTTAAATTTGCCTAAGCCTTTTTGATTAACCACGCCTTTGCTACTTAAAAAATGTTTTTGTATAAAGCCAGCTTGGTTTTCAAACCAAGCTTTATCTTGCCCGCTTTCACTGCCTATATAAATACATTCTAAACCTTTTTTTAAGGCACTTTCAAGCAAGCAAGCAACTATGTTTAAATGTCCGCCTGTGCCTCCTCCTGTAAGGATTATTTTCATAGTTTCACCTTTTTTGAGATCATTAAAACATAGCCTAAACCTATGCAAATACTCCACATAGAACTTCCCCCATAACTTAAAAGAGGCACAGCCACACCTTTAAGTGGAGTTAAAGAGATAATACCAAAAGCATTCATAAAAAAACTAAAAAGCAAGAGTAAAGCCACACCAGAACAAAAGATAAAATGCACCTTATTTTCACAACGTCCAGCTATACGAAAAATTCGCAAGATCAGTAGTAAATATAGCATGCAAACTATACCTAAGCCAAAAAGTCCAACCTCTTCAGTGATACCTGAAAGCACAAAGTCTGTATGCACCTCGCTTAAAAAGCCAAGTTTAAATATCCCAAGTCCTAAACCTTCACCAAAAAAGCTTCCATGTGCTATAGCATTTAAGGAGTGTGAAATTTGGTAAGGTTCTGAATTTGAGCTAACTTTTAAGGCGTTTGCAAGCCATTCTGGGAAAAGGGGTAAAAAAGCATCTTGGATATTGCCCCACCAATTCATAATGCGTTCAATCCGCCTTTGATTACTAAAAATAACCAAAAAACCGATGAGTGTAATGATAGCAAGTCCAAAAGCAAAAAGTCTTTTACTTGCTCCAGCAAAAAAGGCAAGTGCAAGGATTAAGAAAAAGGAGATCACGCTTTGTCCAAGATCATTTTGAGTAAGATAGATATAGCCTATAACGATTAAAGCAACGATAATATAAGGTAAAAGTATGAGTATTTCGTGTTTTATCGCCTTTTTGCTCTCATCAATTCTTCTTGTATAAGACCACGCTAAAAAATAAATCAAACCTATCTTAAAAAATTCAACCGGTGAAATGGAAATTGCCCCAAGCCTTATCCAACGTTTTG
The DNA here is from genome assembly GCF_006864455.1 of Campylobacter sp. MIT 97-5078. Lineage (GTDB taxonomy): Bacteria > Campylobacterota > Campylobacteria > Campylobacterales > Campylobacteraceae > Campylobacter_D. Next base: position 176,084 of record NZ_QHLK01000001.1, on the reverse strand, counting down.
CTCCACCACTTGCAGTGGCTAAAGAATTAGGTAAAAAAGGCAGGATAATAATAGCTAGGAAAGAAATGAGTAACAAAGCAATCATTATATGGTGGAAATAAGCTCCGTCTGGATCAAGCTTTGAGATAAAAAACATAATCAAAATTCCACTTACCCCAAAGGCAAGCTGGCGAATGAAAAAATGAAATTCATCATAGTTAAAATACAGCACCACAAAAGTGCTTAAAGAATAAGAAAAGACTATGCCTATAGTGATTAAAATACAAGTTAGGTAGAATAATTGTTTATCTGCAAGCACACTTTTCCTTTTTTTATTACAAAGAGCCTTATTGTATAAAAATTTGCCTTAAAGACTTGTTAGAATTTATAAATTTTAAGGTTTTGTTATTATAAATTTTTAAAAGTCTTTTTTGATAAAAATTTCAAACAAAATTAAAGATTTTTGCTTATAATTGTAAAAGAAAATCTTTTTGTAAGGGCAAGTGATGATTCATAAGATTTTAATCGCCAATCGTGGAGAAATAGCCGTTAGGATTATCAGAGCGTGCAGGGATTTACACATTAAAAATGTAGCTATTTTTACAGAGCCAGATAGAGAATGCTTACATGTAAAAATCGCTGATGAAGCTTATAGAATAGGAACTGATGCGATTAGGGGCTATTTGGACGGAAAGAGGATAGTTGAAATCGCTAAGGCGTGCGGGGCTGATGCTATACACCCAGGATATGGTTTTTTGAGTGAAAATTATGAATTTGCTAAGGAATGTGAAGACGCTGGGATCATTTTTATAGGACCAAAATCAGACATTATTCGTAAAATGGGAAATAAAAATATCGCAAGGTATTTGATGAGCAAAAATGGAATTCCTGTAGTTCCGGGCACTGAAAAGCTCAATAATAACACCTTAGAAGAGATCAAAAACTATGCTGAGAGGATAGGTTATCCTGTGATCTTAAAAGCAAGTGGAGGTGGAGGAGGGCGTGGAATTCGCGTTGTTTATAAGGAAGAAGAACTTGAAAATGCCTTTGAATCCTGCAAAAGAGAGGCTTTGAGTTTTTTCAATGACGATGAAGTTTTTATGGAAAAATACATAGAAAATCCACGTCATATAGAATTTCAAATTCTAGGTGATAATTATGGCAATATCATTCATCTTTGCGAAAGGGATTGTTCTATACAACGTCGTCATCAAAAAGTCATAGAAATCGCTCCATGTCCAAGCATTAGTGAGAGTTTACGCAAAACTATAGGCGTAACAGCTGTAGCAGCAGCTAAGGCAGTGGGCTATACAAATGCTGGGACTATAGAGTTTTTGCTTGATGATTATAACCGCTTTTATTTTATGGAGATGAATACAAGAATACAAGTTGAACACCCTATCACTGAAGAAGTAACAGGCATTGATCTTGTGGTAAGACAGATTAGGATAGCTTCTGGAGCTATTTTAGACTTACAGCAAAGTGATATACACCCAAGAGGTTATGCTATAGAAGTGAGAATTACAGCTGAAAATGTATGGAAAGATTTTGTCCCAAATCCGGGTAAAATCAGCGAATACTTTCCAGCTTTAGGACCGGGCGTGCGTGTGGATAGTCATATTTACAAAGGTTATAACGTGCCTCCTTTTTATGATAGTTTGCTTGCAAAGCTTATCGTTAAAGCCACAAGTTATGATCAGGTAGTAAATAAGCTCGAAAGAGCCTTGAAAGAATTCATCATCAATGATGTGCGAACGACTATACCTTTTTTAATCGCTATCACGAAAATCAAAGAATTTAGAAGAGGATATTTTGATACTTCCTTTATAGAAACGCATATGCAAGAGCTTTTAGAAAAAACAGAAGATCATCATCAAGAAAACAAAGAAGAAGTTATAGCAGCTATTGCTGCAGCTTTGAAAAAAATCAGAGAAAGCAGGTAAAATGGACTTTGCTGAAAGTTTAAAAAACATAAAAGCACAGATGATCAAAGAGGGTAAAGAAAATAGCACTCAAACAAAAGAGTTAAAACCTGAAAAAAAAGAACAACAAAAAGCACGAAAAGATTTTGAAAGTGTTGCTGAAAAAGAAGAAAGATTGCTTGCTGAGTTTTTGGAATTTATTCAAAATGAGGATATAAAAAGAATTCGATGAGACAAATTGGCTTTTGCACCTTAGAAGATGGGTGTCCTTATCTTGAAAACAAACGTTGCAAGATGGAGTATAAATTCATCGAGAATTGTTCTAAAGAACTTAATTTTGAGCTTGTAAATAGAGGCTGGAGACGTTTTGGGGCGTATTTTTCTCGTCCTATTTGTTCAGCTTGTAATGAATGCTTAGGCTTAAGGATCAAAGCAAATGAATTTAGATTTTCTAAAAGCTACAGAAGAGTGATTAATAAAAACACCCATACTCAAATTTATCTTAAAAAACCTCAACTTAGCAACGAACATTTGTATTTATATGAAAAATATCATTGCTTCATGGGCGAAAAAAGATTGTGGAAAGTATATAATCTTTCTTTTAAACAATACTATAATTTCTATGTTGATGAGGCAAATGATTACGGCTTTGAGCTTGATTTTTATGTAGATAAAAAGCTTGTTTGCGTTGATCTTATCGACATCTTTGAGGGTGGAATTTCAAGCATTTATTGTTTTTATGATCCAGAATACGCACATTTAAGTTTGGGCAAATTTTCACTTTTAACAGAGATTAAGCTCGCACAAAATAAGGGACTTGAATATATTTATCTGGGATATTTTGTCAAAGAGTGTCAATCTTTGTCGTATAAAGCCGATTATAGTCCAAGTGAAATTCTAAAACAGACAAGCCCACTTGCACAAGAGGCTTTTTTATGGGAGGATTATAATGCAAATCGTTCAAAGTCTAGGTTCAATTAGCGTTCATACCGATGATATAAGCGTTTTTCATTATTTTAAAAATCTAATTAAAAAAAATTTTTCAAAAGTTTTAGGTAAAAAGGATAAGATTTTTTCTTTTTTTCAAGAAGATGAAATTCCTCAGCGAAAATACTTTTTAAAGCTACTTGAAAAGCGTTATAAAGAAAGTGCAAATGGCGATCTTGTAAATTTAAGCGAGGCATATCATAAAACCTTTAAGCTTAATTTTAAGCAAGAAAATACACTTAAACCGGTGATTTTTGTAAAAATTGAGTTTATGCCCACTGGTTTTGCTTTAAAATTAAGCTCGAATGAAAAGCTTTTTATCTCTTATATAAAGCAGTATTTTAAGGTTCATGAATGCGAATACAAAGAAGAAATTCAACTTATAATCATCTCTTATAAAGATAAAAACACGCTTACTTTGTTTGAAGAGTTTGCAAGCACAAACGAGCATTTAAAATACTGCATTAGCTTTGATGTTAATGAAGAAGAGTATGAAAATTTCAAACGCAGCGTGCAAAAAAAAGAAAACAATAAATGGAAATTTAACGCTCTTGCAAAGCTTTTTAGCTCATATTTTCAGGTGCTTGAATGCTCTCCAGAAAATGATTTAAACCAAATCAGACGAAAGTATCTTGTACTTGCAAAGCTTTATCATCCAGATTTTTATCATGGCAAGGGCATGAGTGAGATTGCACAAGCAAGAGTTCAGTTTGAGAAAATTCAAATTGCTTATGACAATCTTAAAGCCCTTTATAAAAATAATGCCTAAAGGGCTTTAAATTCCTATAAATTCAAAGTTTTGATAGAATTTTAGCTATTTTTTACACATATACACAAAAAAGCTTAAAAAAATATAAATAAATTTCTTAAATTTTTCAAACTTAAAGCTCTATTTTTCAATACTTTAAAGATAAAATCACATTGTGAAATAGCTGTGAATAAAATTAAAAAAATAACAAGCTTAAATTGTGAAATGATTATAAATAAAAATTAAACAAATTAGCTTTAAAGCTAGAAAAATCATATTATAAAGCCTTTTAGCTTTCGTTGTAATATTTTTATTCGTTTATCCGTATATTATGTTACAATGTAGAGAATTTAATTCCTTAGGAAATAAAGTGAAAATTGTTTGCCTTTTGTGTGTCTTTGTTTTGTGTGTAAGTGCTGATAAGAGTTTAAGCATTATTATGGCAGGTGATGCCTTGCTTCATTCACGCGTGTATAAAGATGCTGCTTTTAAGGATAAAAACTCAAGCACGGGCTTAAGTTATGATTTTTCAAAGACTTTGGCTTATCTAAAGCCTATCATAGCGGACTATGATCTTGCTTTTTATAACCAAGAAAGCATACTTGCAGGCAAAGAATTTGGTTTAAGTTCTTATCCAAATTTTAACGCACCACAAGAATTTGGCACACAAATGCTACAGCTAGGATTTAATCTTGTAAGTCTTGCAAACAATCATACCCTAGACAGAGGAGAAGCAGCTGTGCTCGCTTCTTTGAAATTTTGGCAGGCACAAAAAGACGTTTTAAGTGCTGGAAGTTCTTTTTCTTTTGCGGATCAAAAACGTTTAAGGATTAAAGAGATAAATGGCATTAAAGTAGGGCTATTAGCTTATACTTATGGCGTAAATGGGCATTTTTTGTCTCAAGAAAAAGCATATTTGGTTGATATTTTTGATAAAAAACGAGCCAAAGAAGATATTAAACGTTTGAAAAAGGAAGCTGATCTTATCCTTGTTTCAATGCATTGGGGTGTAGAATATGCCTTTGAGCCAAATGAGGAACAAAAAAAGTTGGCTTCATTTTTAGCCAAACAGGGTGTGCATATCATTATAGGGAATCATTCGCATTTTATTTCGCCTATCGAGTTTATAGATGATACTTTAGTGATTTATTCACTTGGCAATTTTATCTCTTCACAAATTGGCTTAAATCGCCGTGTAGGTTCACTTGTAGGTGTAAAGCTTAGCCTTGATGAAAAGGGTAGGGTAAGGTTTGAAGATGTTGGCTTTGAGCTTATTTTCACTTATCATGATGAAAATTTTAAAAATTTCAAGCTGTATCCATTTTCGCTTTTAGATAACTCTGTGCTTGCAAATCATAAGCAAATTAGACTTGAATTTGAAAAGATTATTCAAAGCAAAGATAAGAGCATTAAAGCAGGCTTGCCAAAGTTTTAATTACTGCTTCGGTAGCGGAATTGTCCTTTTTTAAACACCATAGGAAAGCCTCCTAAAGAAAAAAGCCAGCGATTTTCTATGGTATTTTTCATAAAAGCAGCAATTTCTCCAGATACATTCTTGCCATACACTATACCAACGCCATCGGTATGCCCTATAGAACACACTGTGCCCCTGTGCTTGAAAGAAAAACTTTCTGTGAAGCTTTTGCCTTTGAGTTTTTGGCTAAGCATACGAGCTACAAAGTCTCCCATTTGTGCTGAAAGTTGGGCTGTTGGTGCGTGAATAGCGTCTTTTGTTGTAGGATATGCACTATCTCCTACAACAAAAATTTCAGGATAATCAAAACAACGAAGTTGTCTATCAACTTCTATCCTACCTTTTCTATTTGGTATGCTTGATTTTTCTATGATATCACTTCCCTTTACCCCAGCTCCCCAAAGAATGGTATTTGCTTTGATAAATTCATCTTTGCCATTTCTTTCTATGATAACGCCATTTTTGCAAACTTCTTTGACATTGCCTTTTGTGATAAGTTTTACACCCATATTTTCAAGCTTTTTGACAGCTTTTTGGCTCAGCTTTGTATCAAAAACAGGTAAAATTCGATCGCTTCTTCCTATACAAGTGATTTTAGGTATTTTTTTATCAATGCCACAAATAAGGCATAACTCTTCGATCTGCGAAGCAAGTTCAGCTGCAAATTCAATGCTTGTAAAACCAGTTCCGCAAACAATAATGCTAAGATCGTCAGGATTTTTGCTATGTACATAATCTTTGAATTTATTTTCTATGTGTTGAGAAAGCTTTAGGGCTCTATTTAGCGAGGATAGTTTAAAGCTATATTCTTTCACGCCTTTTATACCAAAGCTATCTGGTTTAAAACCAAGTGCAATGACTAAAACATCATAATCGTATCTGCCTCCATTTCCATACACACAGCGTTCATTTGGGCTAAGATTGATGATTTTATCTTTGATAAAACGCACTTTTTTTGGATCTAAAATTTTGCGGTAATAAATTCTTGCCTTTCGTGGCGAAAGCGTGCCTATGGCAACTTTATGTAAGAGTGTAGTTTGGTAATGATAATCGTGCTTGCTGATCAAAGTGATTTCAGGCGTATTATTTGATGAAAAAGAAACGAGTTTTTGAAGCCCAAGTGCAGCTTTTAAGCCTCCGTAGCCTCCTCCTATGATAAGAATTTTTGGGTTTTGAGGGAGTTTGAATTCTTCTAAATCTTTAAGTTGGCAACTTGTGGCTTTTTGCATTCATTTTCCTTTGTGTTGAGTGTAAATTTTGCTTATTTGATTATAGCTTATTTTTAAAAATATTATTCTATTTTAAATACTTTTATACACCTAAATGTTAAGTTTTTAAACACAAATAAGCTTTATTTTGACTTTATCAAAGAGCTATGTTTGAAAAATGTAATTTTTTTAGGGTAAGGTATCAAAACTTATTTTTAAGCTATCCTTGCTCTTGCATAGAGTTTTGCAGAACAAGGATTAAAGCTTTTATGGCTCTAATTTGTAGAGTTAATATTGGCTAAGCTTTTAGTTCGCTTTGATTTGAGCTTGCTAAGCTGTCTTGTTTAAGATCAGCATTTGCTAGGCTTTGATTATACAAGGTTTGAGCCATATCAAATACGACAGAACTTAAAGAAGCAAAGCTTGAGCTTGAAAGTGATGAATTTGTAAAATACTGACTTATTTTCATAAAATTATTTTCGAAAAAATTTGCAAATTTCTTTGTTTTATCTTCGTTTGAGTTTTTATCTTCTACATTTGAGTTTTGCTCGTTTATACTTTCATTTTTGTTTTCAAATAAGCCTTCTAAATTTTCAGAGATAAAATTACGAGCAAAAATATCAAAATTATTAAATCTAGTATTCATATACTCTTGCAAAGATAAAAAATCGTTTTTGTTTAGATCAAAAAGCTTAACGACTAAAGCACTTATCCAAGTAATTTGCTCGACAATCGTTGTTGTCGTCATAAGAGTGAAGCTTGAGTCAAGCTCGCTTTCATCAAGATGAGAACTAAAGTCTTTATCTTTTTGTATAAGCTCATCAAGACTAGTATTTGTTTGGTTCTTTTCATTTGCTTTGTCTAAAGCTTTGCTCCAACCACTTACAAATTTTTCAGCTTCAGCATTTAAGACATATACCCCATCTTTTCTTCTATAGACACTTTCTTCTCCAAATTGTTCTTTAAGGGCATTTAGACTTTCTTTGCTGAGAGCTTTTTGGCTAAATTCCAAACTTGAACTATCTCTAAAAAAGACAGGTTCTAATCCTAAAGCATTGTTTTGTTCTAAAAGTCTTTCATCAGCTTTTAAAGCATTGGCTATGGCTTCAAATTGCTCTTTTTCTATACTATTGAATTCAACCTTATAGGTATTTTGGAACAGATTAGTTTGAGTTTGAGAAAGTAGGGTTGAAGTAGTTATGCTTGTGCGTTCAGTTTCAATACCATTTATTACATTTAAAAACGCTCCTTGTTTGCTACAAACTATTGTAAAATCTCCTAGCCCAAAGTTTATATTTTCATTTATGCTTAAATTTTCGTTAAGCACACTAGAAAGACTTGCGTTTTTTACACAATCACTAAAGCTTGTATTACCAGTCGTTTGTAGGCTTTTTTGCATACGAGCAAGCAGGCTTTCATACCCAAAAAGAGCGTTTGTATCATTTGAAAAAATACTACTCATTTAGAAATCCTTTTTTTTGAATTTCCCTCAATCTATACTTCATTTTGCGAAAAGCAATTTTCATTCCAAAACAAACAAAAATTGACTTTTTTATTTAAAAAAATTGATTTTTTGATGACAAAAGATAAGAAACGATGAAAAAATAAGGTGGTTTTTAGAATTTGAAGAAGCTAGAAATCCACTTTGTCTTGCAAAGAGTGCAAGACAAAGTTTGACAAAAGAAGGGCGACTTACATCATACCACCCATTCCTCCCATACCACCCATACCGCTCATATCAGGCATAGCTGGTTTTTCTTCTTTTATTTCGCTAATTGTTGCTTCTGTGGTTAAAAGCATTGAAGCTACACTTACAGCGTTAAGCAAGGCTATTCTTTCTACTTTTACTGGATCGATGATACCAGCTTTTAGCATATCAACATATTCGCCCTTTGCAGCGTCAAAACCAAGGTGTTCTTCTGTGCTGCTTTCAACTGAATTAACAACCACACCTGCATCAAAGCCAGCATTTTCAGCGATTTGTTTTAAAGGTGCTCTTAAGGCTCTTTCAACTATGGCTGCACCTATGGCTTCATCGCCTTTTAGATTAAGTTTAATCTTAGCTTTTGCTTTGATTAATGCAGCCCCACCACCTATTACTATACCTTCTTCAACAGCAGCTTTAGTAGCACTTAAGGCATCATCAACCCTATCTTTTTTCTCTTTCATTTCAGTTTCAGTTGCAGCACCAACCTTGATAAGAGCAACCCCACCGCTTAATTTAGCAAGTCTTTCTTGGAGTTTTTCTCTATCATAATCGCTTGTAGTTTCTGCAATTTGAGCTTTGATTTGATTTACTCTAGCATCTATATTTTTCTTTTCGCCAGCTCCATTGACTATAGTGGTATTGTCTTTGTCGATGATTACGCTTGAAGCTTGTCCTAAGTCTTGCAAACTAGCGCTTTCCAAGGTTCTACCAAGCTCTTCAGCGATAACTTCGCCTCCTGTTAAGATAGCGATATCTTCAAGCATAGCCTTGCGTCTATCGCCAAAGCCAGGAGCTTTTACAGCTGAAATATTAAGCACGCCTCTAAGTTTATTAACAACCAAAGTTGCTAAAGCTTCTCCTTCTATGTCCTCAGCAATAATTAAAAGAGGTTTGCCTGTTTTTTGAATTTGCTCTAGGATAGGAAGCAAGTCTTTTAAGCTGGTGATTTTTTTATCAAAAAGTAAGATATATGGACTTTGAAGTTCAACAGTCATTTTATCTGCATTAGTGATAAAATAAGGGCTTAAATAACCTCTGTCAAATTGCATACCCTCAACCACATTAAGCTCATCATTGATTGATTTTGCTTCTTCAACGGTGATAACACCGTCTTTGCCTACTTTTTCCATAGCATCAGCGATTAATTCACCGATTTTTTCATCTGAATTTGCTGAAATAGTAGCGACTTGAGCGATTTCTTTTTTATCTTTAACTTCTCTTGAAAGCTTTTTAAGTTCAGCTACTATAGCTTCGCAAGCCTTATCCATACCTCTTTTTACTTCTATAGGATTAGCTCCTGCAGTGATATTTCTTAAGCCTTCTTTAAAGATAGCATGAGCTAAAATTGTAGCTGTTGTGGTGCCATCGCCTGCTTGATCAGCTGTTTTGCTTGCTACTTCTCTAACTAAAGCAGCACCCATATTTTCAAGACTATCTTTAAGCTCAACTTCCTTAGCTACGCTTACACCATCTTTTGTAATACTTGGAGCACCAAAGCTCTTTTGGATCAAAACATTGCGTCCTCTTGGTCCCATAGTTACTTTAACAGCATCGTTGAGTTTTTTTACGCCCTCATAGAGCTTGTTTCTTGCTTCATCTGAAAAAAATATTTCTTTTGCCATTTTTTATCCTTTTTCTAAAAATTTATTTTACTATACCTAAAACATCATCGATGTTAAGCACAAGGTATTCTTCTGTGCCAAGTTTTACTTCTGTGCCCCCATATTTAGCAAAAAGCACTTTATCGCCAGTTTTAACATCGCTAAGCTCTTGACTTACTGCGATAATTTCTCCCATTAAAGGTTTTTCTTTGGCATTATCTGGTATAATTATACCAGAAGCTGTTGTATTGGTTTCTTCCACGCGTTTAACAAGGACGCGTTTGCCTAAAGGTTGAAAATTCATTGTGTAATCCTTTCTCTTTGTAAATTGTTGCTATTTTTTAGCACTCTTTATATTTGAGTGCTGTGATTATACGATAAAAAATGAATTTTGTCAATACCTTATATAAAAAAAATCAATAAGCTTTAGTTTAATTGACTAAAGTTTATTTATAAAAAACTTTTAAGGATGGGATAAAATGAAAAAAGTTCTCTATATTATAGGGGTTGTGTTGGCTGTGATTCTCATAGCTTTGTATGTGATTTTATTTACCTCTTTTGGAAATAAAATCGTTGCCTCTTATGCTGAGGATAAGATTAAAACCTTGAGTGGTTTAGATGCTAATTTATCTACATTTAAACTGCGTTTTTCAAGTCTTGATGTTGCTCTTGATATAGCAAATATGGCTCAATTAAAGGTAGAGGGTAATCTTAGTCTTTTTAGCTTAGGCTTTGATTTAGACTATCTTTTAAGTCTTGATAAAAACTATGCTCAAAAAATGAACTTGAATTTAAAAGATAATCTTAATTTCGGTGGCAAGATAGCAGGCAAGGCAAGTGATTTTAATGTTAGCGGAAATGGGGCTTTATTTGGCTCAAATGTGGCTTTAAATGCACACTTGCTTGACTATTCTCCTTTAGAATTAAAATTGAGTGCAAATGGTATTAAGATAGAAGAGCTTTTAAGCTTGTTTTCAAAACCAAATTATGTCAAAGGGAATATCAATATAAACGCTGATATAGCAGCAAAAGATTTAAAACCTGATGGCAATGCCTTCATAAATCTTGCTACAAACTCTATCAACTATGATTTACTTCAAAGAGATTTTAATCTTTCCTTACCGCAGTCAAATTTAAGCTCAAACATCACTATCTTTATAAAAGATCAAGATATTAACGCAAAAAGCGAGACTTTAACTTCTTATATGAGCTTGAAAACTGATGAAACGCATTTTAACCTCGCAAATAGTGTTTTAGATACGGATTATACTCTTTTAGTGCCTGATTTAAGCAAACTTGAAAAGCTCATAGGCTCAAAAGCAAGCGGGAATTTAAATCTTGGTGGCAATGCAAGCATTGATCTTAATTCACCAAGTTTGCTTCAAGAGCTTCAAGCCAAACTCGTAGGAAAAGGCATCAAGTTTGCAAATTTAAATCTTAGCCTTCTTCATCTTAATGCTAACGCTAAAGGCGAAGGATCAAAGATTAATTACAATGCAACTTTAAAATCAAACCTAGCTAATGTATCAAAATTACAAGGTTTTTATGATATGAAAACGCAAGAATTAAGCCTAGATACTGAAGCAAAAATTGATGATTTAAATGAGTTTAAAAGCATAGCTGGACAAAACTTGCAAGGTAGTGTAAGCTTAAGTGCGAGTGCGAATTTACTCGGCTCTGTCATTAAAAGCTTAAAAGCTGATGCAAATGTAGCTGGAGGCACTATTAACGCAAGCTCAAATGGCAAAAGTCTTGATCTAAGCATAAATAAGCTTGATCTAAGCAAAGTTCTAGCCATAGTAGCTCAGCCAAGTTACGTAAATGCAAACTTAGATGCAAAGGCTCATTTAAGCTCTCTTGATTTTACAAAGTTAGATGGTTCATATGAGGCAAAAAGTAGTGGAACTTTTGGGGCAAAAGCTTTAAGTGCTATGCTTGGTAAAGCTTTTCCTGCAAATACTCAATTTAATCTTGATTTAAAAGGTGATATTAAAGATAGTGTAGCTGGCTTTGATCTCGTTTTTAAGAGTGATTTAGCTAATTTAGAAAGTTTTAAAGGCTCTTTTGATCTTAATAAAATGCTCTTAAACTCAAGTTTTAAACTCAATGCCTATGATTTTTCAAAACTAGGCTTTTTAGCAGAGAGAAAATTGAGTGGAAAGGCTGTATTTACTGGGAATTTAGACTTTGATAAAAGCATAAAAGCAAATATTAACAGCGAAAACCTCTATCAAGGAAAGCTCAATGCTAGCCTTATAAACAATGCTTTTAAAGCGAATATAGCTAGTGTTGATTTTTCTAGCTTGATGAAGGGACTTGATTTGCCTGATTATTATGAAGGAAAAGCAAGTGTTGATGTGGATTATAATCTTGCAAGTTCAAGCGGAAACGCAAATGCAAATTTAAACAATGGTAAATTAAAAAATGTAGGCTTAGTAAAGACTATAGCAACGCTAACTAAAAGCGATTTGACAAAGGATTCGTTCAGTGAAGCAAAGCTAGATGCAAAACTTAGTGCAAACCAAATTGGCTTAAATCTCAATATGAAATCGCCTCGTGTAAGCATAGCCATTAATAATGGCACAATCAATTCCAAAACAAGCACTTTAAACCTCCCCCTTACCCTAAGTGTAGATAAAGCAAGCTTTAAAGGCACGATCAAAGGCACAAGCGATAAACCAAGCATAAATATAGATTTAGGAAGCGTGCTTAAATCAGCAGCTGATAAATTTATCGATGATAAGGTTAAAGAAAAAGGTGCAAAAGAACTTAACAAGCTTTTGGATAAATTATTTTAGCCATAAATCAAGCCTAGCACAAACTAGGCTTGTATAAATTTAAAACTAAAATAAGCCTTAATGAGTTAAAATAAATGATATAAAAAAGGTGAAAGCAAATGAAAACGTATTGTAATAAAAAATTTATATTACTCTTTTGCAAATGCTTTTTTGTTGTGCTTATTATCAATCAATTTTGTATCCACAGAGCCTTTGCGGGCGAGTTAGTAAGAGCTGTCTTAATAAGCTTGCCCCATGTCATTTTGATTGCTTTTTTAGCTGCTCTTTATATCGATAAAGAAAAAAAAGCCAAAGGAGAGTAAGGTGTTAAGTATTTACACAAAAACAAACAATAAACTTGTCCAAAAGCTTCGTTTTGATATGCAAACAAATGTTTTGCCTGAAAATATCTTGTGGCTTGATTTGTTGCATCCGAGTGCTGAGGAAATTAATTTTGTCTCAAAATTATATAATCTTGAAATTCCAACTCAAGAAGAGCGAGAAGAGATCGAACTAAGTGCGAGATATTGGGAAGATAACACCAGCATTACGATTAATACTCACTTTCTTATCCGCACGAGTATGGACGAGCTTTCTTTAACAAATGAAACTCTAACCTTTTTGCTCTCTCAAAATATCTTATTTACTTTAAGATATAAAGAATTTGCGATTTTTGAAGAGATTGAAGCAAGAATTTTAGCAAGTCCAAAGAATTTTGAAGATGGCTTTGATGTTATTGATAAGATGTTTGAAGTGCGTGTAGAAAAGGACGCTGATATTTTAGAATGGATAGACAGAGAAGCAAGAAAGCTAAGGATAGAAGTATTAGAGCGAAAAAATGAGCTTGTGTATGATAGGATTTTAAAATCCATCTCAAATTTGCAAGAGTTGAATATGCGTGTGAGAGATTCGCTTTTTGATAAAAGAAGGGCAATGACTTCTTTGATAAAAAGCGATAAGATTGATAAGGACATTAAGCAAAATTTAACCATAGTGCTTAAAGACTTAAATTCACTTGTAGAATTTGATGTTTCTCAGCTGAATATTCTTGATAATATCCAAACTATCTTTGCTAATCAAATCAATATAGAACAAAACAAAACGATCAAACTTTTCACGGTTGCAACGGTGGCAATGATGCCAGCAACACTTATAGGCACGATTTATGGTATGAATTTTAAATTTATGCCGGAATTAAACTGGACTTTTGGCTATCCTATAGTGGTAACTTTAATGGTAGCTTCTGTGATTTTGCCTGTTGTATTCTTTAAAAAGAAAGGTTGGATTTGATCAGGTAATAAAACGGGCAAGGCAATTTTAGCAAAAAGAGGGTGATTTTTGCTAAAACTCGACATATCGTTCAAATCTTGGTGGTTCTTTTGGTGGATTGGTGCCGTTGCTGTCAATAAAGCTTTGAAGCTCTTTTTCATACTTAAGTATCACATTTTGAAAATCTTGCTTATCCTTGCCCTTGAGTTCTGATTTGGTGATTTTTACAATTGAGAGTGGATTAATGGCTTGGTTATTAAGATATAAACCAAAGTGTAAATGAGGTCCTGTGCTCATTCCTGTTGAGCCTACATAAGCGATAGTTTGTCCTTGAGAGATTTTTTGCCCTTTTTTGATGGCTGCAAAACGGCTTAAATGTGCATAAAGAGTGCTGTATCCTGAGCTGTGCTGAATTTGAACGGTTTTGCCATAGCCTCCTTTTGTTCCTACAAAGCTTACCACTCCAGCTCCAGCACTTCTTACCGGCGTGCCAGTAGGTGCTGCATAATCAACCCCTAAGTGTGCTCTATACCGCTTTAAGATAGGATGATACCTCGCTCTTGTAAAATAAGAACTTATCCTTATTGCATTAACTGGAGAAGTCAATAAAAAAGATTCCATTTCCTTGCCATTGCTATCATAAAAGCTATCTTTATAAAAATATACCTTTCTTGCTTTTTTATTTACTTCAACGCTCGCCATTTTGATGAGTATATCGCCAAAACGCTCGCCCATTCTTTCTTTTCGCTCATAGATTAAAACAACTTCATCGCCTTTTTGCATAGCCTTAAAATCAATGCTGCCGCCAAAAGCATTTCGCATAGCACGAGCAAGTGGCGTTGAGCCTGTAGCTTGCTCGACATCTTGATAGGCTGAATTTTGCACATTAAGTCGTAAAATTCGTGTTTGAGTTTCATAAGAGATAGGCGAATAAGTCAGTGTGTATTCGCCTTGCAAGTTTTTATAGATGTGAAGTTGTAAATCAGAGCCATTGATCGGTATTAAAATTTGCTCGATTGTGTTTGTATTGTTATCCCAAAGGATTTGAAACCTTTCGCCTTCTTTGATCTCTGAAGCAAGCTCTCTATCTTGAGGATCTAAATTCCAATACAAAGAAAGAGGGAGATTATTGTTTTCTAAAAAAGTTAAAAAGAATTCATTTTTTGCCCATTCTCTTTCTTCTATACTTGAAACAGCAAAAACTTGCAAGCAAAAAATACACAGCACAAGTAGTTTTTTCATCAAATCAAACCTTCATTCATACTTTATTTTCAAAATAAGAAAAAGTATTTTACTTTATTTTTCTTACAATTTTGTAAGAAAAAAAGAATATAATAAAACTTTGTTAAAAAATAAGGAGAAAAGTTTGTTTAAAAAAATCCTTTTGTGTTGTTTTTTTATACATATATCTTTATATGCTTTTGATTTTGCTCCTTTGCATTCAAATATCGCTAAGATCGAGGATAATTTCATTTATATTAATGATAATGAAAAAATTATTTTAAATGCAAACGCAGTGATAATCAAGCATTTTAAAAGTGTAAAATCTATCATCGCAAGGGCAAGTGTTGTCGAAAAAAGAGAAGGTTTAGCCAAACTTAAACTTGAAGCCTTTACAAATTTAGAGCAAAAGGCTTTGCCTGTGCTTGATGTCGTGCCTGAGGTTGGCGATGAAGTAATTGTTAATTTTTTATATGATAGAGCTTTGCTTATAGCCCCAGATGAGGAAAATTACACACATATTACACAGAGTTTAAGAAATTTTTATTTTATCCATCCTGATGTTTTTGGTGCGATGATGATTAAGGATTTTAGGCTTAGTCCTAAACAAGAAAATTTTCAAGCTTTTTGTTCAAGTAATGCACTTGGCTTAGTGATTTTTGCTCTTGAAAACGAGCTTGCTTTTGTGGATTGTGCGAGTTTTACTTTGTTGTTTAAGCAAGACTTTGCTACACATTCTTTAGCTCCTCAAAAGCCTTTTTATTCAAGGGTAAGTAATTACAAAAAAAACTTTTTTAATTTCTTTGAAAGAGAAGTAAGGGATTATTATGAATATTACACCACACTCACAAATTCCTCTAGCAAGTGAGCATAAGGCTTTTTTTGAAAAGCTTTTAGGCACTGAAAATGCGTATTTTGACGAGATGCATAAAAGAGCGTATAGCTATGATGCTACAAGAAAGCACTATTTACCTGATGGCGTGCTTTTTCCAAGAAATGAAGCTGATATTAGTGAAATTTTAAAATATTGCAATAAGCATAAAATTATCATTATCCCAAGAGGAGCAGGTTCTGGCTTTACTGGCGGGGCTTTAGCAGCAAGCGGTGGTGTGATCTTAAGCTTTGAAAAACATATGAATAAAATTTTAGAAATTGATCTTGAAAATTTAGTGGCTGTAGTGCAACCGGGTGTGATTAACTCAAATCTTCAAAAAGAACTTGCTAAGCTTAATCTTTTTTATCCACCTGATCCTGCAAGTATGGATTTTTCAAGCATAGGTGGCAATGTCAGTGAAAATGCAGGAGGCATGAGAGCTGCAAAATACGGCATTACAAAAGATTATGTTATGGCTTTAAGAGCTGTTTTGCCAAATGGAGATATTATAAGGGCTGGAAAAAGGACGATTAAAGATGTGGCTGGATACAATGTCGCTGGGATTTTAATCGCAAGCGAGGGTTCTTTGGCTGTGATTAGTGAGATCACTTTAAAACTTTTGGCTTTACCAAAATTCAAACAAACTGCAATGGGTGTTTTTGATAGTGTGAAATCAGCAATGAATGCCGTATATCAAACGCTAGCTCAAGGTGTAAGCCCTGTAAGTATGGAGTTTTTGGATAACTTAAGCATAAGAGCTGTTGAGATGAAATTTAACAAAGGCTTACCAAAAGAAGCTGGAGCTATCTTAATCGCCGATGTTGATGGCAATGTTAAAGAAAGCGTAGAAGCTGATCTAGCCGTGCTTAAGGATATGTTTTTTAAGGCAGGGGCAAGTGAGTTTAAGATCGCAAAAGATGAGGCTGAAGCAGCTGATATTTGGTTCGCAAGGAGGAATTGCTCGCAAAGTATCAATGTTTATGGCACATTAAAGCTTAATGAAGATATTACTGTGCCTCGTTCAAAACTACCAGAACTTTTAGAAGGCATAGCCAAAATTTCTCAAAAATATGAGCTAAAAGTGCCTTGTTTTGGACATACAGGCGATGGTAATGTGCATACTAATGTTATGGTTGAGGATAAAAACGACGCAAAGCAGGTTGAAAGAGGATATGAGGCAATCACAGAAATTTTTAAACTTGCAATAAAACTTGGTGGAACCTTAAGTGGCGAGCATGGCATAGGCTTGTCAAAAGCATCTTTTATGAAGCTTGCTTTTTCTGAAGTTGAAATGAATCTTTTTAAAACTATCAAAAAAGCCTTTGATCCAAACAATATCTTAAATCCTTTTAAAATGGGCTTATAAAGGCTAATTATGCTTAAAAAATTTTGGCGTTTTGTGTTGATTTTTAGGGATAAAGAAATTTTTAATTTTTCTGCAGCTTTAAGCTTTTATACCGTGCTTTCTTTGATCCCACTTTTATTTGTGTGTTTTTCTGTTTTTACCCAAATTCCAAGTTTTAAGGCATATTATGAAAGGATTAAAACCTTGATTTTTACCTTTTTAATCCCAGCTCAGCAAGAGCTTATCGCTACTCATCTTGATACCTTTTTAAAAAATAGCGTCAATTTAGGTATAGTTGGGCTTATCGCAATGGCGATTACTTCGCTTATGTTTTTTTCAAATTATGATTTTGTGGTTAATCGTGTCACAAAAAATGAGCCAAAAACTTTGTGGCAAAGCATTAGCTCGTATTGGACTCTTATCACACTCACGCCTTTGGGCTTGGGATTAAGTTTTTATATTTCAAGTTATATACAAAAGACTTTAGATGATTTTAAGGTGGGCTTAAACTTCTTTGAAATTTTGCCTTTTCTCATCATCTGGGGCTTATTTTTTGTCTCTTTTTCAAGCTCTATTGCTAAAGGCACGCTTAAAATGCTCGCTTTAACTTCTTTTGCAAGTGCAGCCATTTGGTATATTAGCAAAAATCTTTTTGTGTATTATGTGGTGTATAATAAAACTTATACTAATATCTATGGTTCTTTTTCAACCCTACTTTTTTTCTTTGTGTGGATTTATGTTTCGTGGGTTATTTATCTTTTTGGACTTAAGTGTTATCATTGTTTTGGAGAATTAAGACAAGAAAAAGCTTTACCGCCAAAAGTAAGCAAAACCACAGCTAAAAGATCACGCACCAGCACTAAAACAGCTTCTTAAATGCGGAAGAAATCTAGCTTGAAAAAGCAAAGAGCAAAAAATAAAGTAGAAAATAGCTTGCAAGAAGTTTATTTAAATTTAACTTTGCAAGCTTTAATAGTATATCTTAAAGCAAGCAAAGATTTAAATTCTTTTACTTGCTTTTGTTATTATCGTTTGAGTTGATTGACGATAGAAAGCATTTCATCACTTGTTGTGATCGCTTTTGAGCCAGCTTCATAAGCCCTTTGTCCAGTAATGAGATCAGTCATTTCCTCGACAAGTTGGACATTGCTTGATTCAACAAAGCCATGTCTGATTGTGCCAAAGCCATTTTGTCCTGCTATACCAGTAACTGGAGCACCGCTTGAACCTGTTTCAAGAAAGAGATTATCGCCAAGTGCGTGAAGTCCGGCTGGATTGATGAAATTCACAAGTTCGATTTGTCCGATTTGTGTTTCTTCAGTTTCGCCAGCAAGCATTACAGAAACCGTGCCATCTTGTGCCACACTCACATTTGTTGCTCCTTCTGGAACTGTCATTTGAGGCATGAGAAAATACCCATCAGCATTGACGATATTTCCTTCGCTATCTCTTGTGAATTGTCCGTTTCTTGTGTAAGCTGTTGTGCCATCTGGAAGCTGAATTTGAAAAAAGCCGTTGCCTTGAATAGCTACATCAAAATTATCCGTGCTTGTAGATTTGTAGCTTCCTGGTGAGAATATCTTTGTAACAGCACTTGGACGCACTCCAAGCCCCACTTCTATACCAGAAGGCGAAAGTGTGGTAGCTGAAGTTGAAGTGCCGGCGTATTTCATTACTTGATACATAAGATCAGAAAATTCAGCTCTTGATTTTTTAAATCCGACTGTATTAACATTGGCAATATTGTTTGAGGTAACATCAATTTGAGTTTGTTGTGCTATCATTCCTGTAGCCGCGGTGTGAAGTGATCGTAACATTTTGTTTTATCCTTTCTTTAATTTATTTTACTACTGAACGCTTGCAAGTTTATTAATAGCGTCTTGATTAAGATCGTCCATATGAGAAGTCATTACTTTTTGATACATCTCAACCATTCTGTTAGCTTCGATAAGTCCTGTCATTTCAAGCACAGCATTGACATTTGAACCTTGAGTAAAGCCTTGTTTGACTGAATTTGATTGCTCCAAGTCTCTAATACGCGTGAGATCATTTATCTTGTAGGTATTATCTCCATCTTTTTCTAAGGCTCTTACATCATCAACTTGAGCGATAAAAAGTCTTGCTATATTATTTTGATCAGCTTCTATGTTACCATTGGTATCAACGCTAAGATATGTTGAGTTTGGTGGAATTTGTATACTATCAAAATCCGGATTGTTAAAATAATTGCTACTAAGCACTTTATAACCTTGTTTATTGACTAAATTGCCTTCATCATCAAGTTGAAAATTGCCGTCTTTTGTAAGGCGAATTTCTCCGTTATTGGTTTTAACAAGATAAAAGGTATCTTCTCTTGTCATCGCCAAATCCAAAGGATTGGTAGTGCTTTTTAAAGAACCTGTGCTAAAGTCTGTGTAAGTTTGGCTTACTTGTGGGACTCTATCTATAGTCGAGTTTAAAAAACGAGCCGCATCATAGGTGTGATTGTCGATTGGTAGTTCATCTTGCACTTCTCTAAACACTCTTTTAAAATCAGCGATCACAATATCATCTTTTTTATAACCACTGGTATTGATATTTGCAAGATTATTACTAATCACATCAAGTCGGTTAAACTGGGTAACCATACCGCCTGTGGCTTGATAATATCCATTTTGCATAGTTTTGCCTTCATTTCAATCAAATTTTTTAAAGCTTAAAGCAAAGAGTGTTCCAACTTTTGTAAAAGTTGTAAACTTAAAGCTTTTGATAGCTTTTTTGAGAAACAAATCAAAAAAATAGGAAAACAAAAAATAAGATGTTATTTAGTTAAAATTAAACAAACTAAGCTATAATAACAAATTCAAAACTGCTTCTAAAAAAGGGAAAGTCAAAACATGTCAAACGCAGCAAAAACTGAAAAAGAACTCGAAAATTATCTCAAACACACTAGTTACGCAACTTATGAAAAATTAGTTAAATTTATGCCAAAACAACCAGGTATTAATACTGCTAAAAAAATCCTAGCTTTATGTAAAAAATATAAAGTCAGTATTTATTCATCAGCAGAGATTGCTAAGATGAAAAATATAGCCGAAGCAAAACAAAGAGAAGAAGAAAAACAAAAGCTTCAAGGCGTGGGTTTGGAAAATGACTTTGATTTGGCTAATGAAAGTGAGCTTTTAGAATGGAGTCGTTCTGATTCGCCTGTGCGTATGTATTTACGCGAGATGGGGCAGATTGATTTGCTTAACAAAGATGAAGAAGTTGAAATTTCAAAAAAAATAGAGCTTGGAGAAGATATTATTATCGATGCTTTTTGTTCTGTGCCTTATTTGATAGATTTTATACTTGATTATAAAGAACCTTTAATCAACAGAGAAAGACGTGTTAAAGAGCTTTTCAAAAGCTTTGATGATGAAGAAAAAGATGATGAAAAACCCGAAGAATTAGAAGAACTTGAGGAGCTTGAAGAAGAATTTGATGAGGAAAATGAAGAGCAAAATATAGAAAAGCTTAAAAAACTTAAAAAAATCGTTACTAAAAAAGAAGATGAACGCACTTTAAAAGTGATAGAGAAATTCAAAGCTCTTGAAAAAGCCAAAAAAGAGTGGCTTAAAACAGCTCAAAATTTCAAAGAAGTCGAAGGAAATGAGCTTTTAAACAAGCTTAGCATAGCTTTTAAGAAAAATATTTTAAAAGAAAAACTTATGGATTTAGGACCAACTTCTAAGCTTATTAGTGAGATCGTAAAGTCCATAGAAACAGCTCTTAAAAGCGATGAGGAATTTGATAAAGAGCTTAAACGTTTAGAATACCGCTTACCTATGTTTTCAGATGAGCTTAAAAATACGCACGCAAATATCTTGAAAAATATCACCAAACTTGGTAAAGAAGAAATTTCAGAAATGGTGCTTGAAACGACTATGGTAAGCACTTATATGGAAATTAAAAAGCTTTTTCAAACCAAAGAAGCGAGTAAAAAAAGCTTTGATCTTGAAAAAGAACAACTCAAAGAAATTTTAGAGCAGATCAAAAGAGGAAAAACGATCTCAGATGAAGCCAAAGGCAGAATGGCAAAGTCAAATTTACGCCTTGTTGTGAGCATAGCTAAACGTTATACAAATAGAGGTTTGCCTTTTTTAGATCTCATTCAAGAAGGCAATATAGGACTTATGAAAGCTGTGGATAAATTTGAGTATAAAAGAGGCTACAAATTTTCAACTTATGCGACTTGGTGGATTCGCCAAGCTATATCGCGTGCAATTGCAGATCAAGCTCGCACTATTCGGATTCCTATTCATATGATAGAAACCATCAATCAAATCAACAAAATTGTGCGTGAATATCTGCAAAAAGAGGGCAAAGAACCTGATGTAAGCTTTATTGCCAAGGAAGTGAATTTAAGCGTGGATAAGGTAAAACAAGTCATAAAAATTACCAAAGAACCAATCAGCCTTGAAGCGCCTATTGGTAATGAAGATGATGGTAAATTTGGGGATTTTGTAGAAGATAGAGCTTCGCTTTCACCTATGGATCATATACTTAAAAATGACTTAAAAGAGCAAATTGATGAAGTTTTAGATCAGCTCAATGACAGAGAAAGAGCAGTGATTAAAATGCGTTTTGGGCTTATGGATGATGAAAGTGATAGAACGCTTGAAGAGATTGGAAAAGAGCTTAATGTAACACGAGAAAGGGTGCGTCAGATCGAAAGTTCAGCTATTAAAAAGCTTAAACACCCAAAAGTAGGTAGAAAACTTAAAAATTACATAGAAGGCTGGAAATAAAGCAAGCTTAAATTTGAACTTGCTTTAAAGATATAGAAAACAGATTATAAAATATTACGTAGTATTTTTGGATTATTTTACAAATTTGCTATTTGATCGTAGTTCTTGTTTTTTAAATGAAAGGAAATATAAATGATTTTAGCTTTAATTTTATGCATTTATACCTTAGCCTTTGTAGGCATTTCTTATACTCAAATTCGCTTTTTAAAGCAAGAAAAAGATAAACAAGCCATCATTTTAGATGAAAAAACTTACAAAGAGGCTGCACAAATTGGCATTGAAAATGAAAAATTTAAGATTTTTTCTCACATTTATACTTTAATCTTATATCTTTTTTGGCTTTTTTTTGGCTTTTTTTGGCTTAAAAATGTTTTAATTAGTCAAAATTCGGTGCTTGAAAATACTTTGTTTTTGCTGGCATTTTTATTTATAAATACACTTGCAAGCCTCCCTTTAAGCGTATATGAGGATTTTGTAAAAAACAAAAAACAAGGTTTTTCAAATATGAACGCTACACTTTTCATCAAAGATACACTCAAAAACTTTATTTTGCTTGCTGTTTTTGGCTTTTTGCTTTTGTATGCTTTGGTATTTTGTTATGAGTTTTTGGGGCAGTTTTGGTGGGTGTGGGCTTTTGCACTTTCTTTTGTGGTGATTTTATTTATCAACTTGCTTTATCCAACTCTTATCGCTCCTTTGTTTAACAAAATGACTCCGCTTGAGGATAGCTCGCTACTTGCTAAAATAGACACACTTATGCAAAAATGTGGTTTTAGTGCAAAAGGTGTATTTGTGATGGATGCAAGCAAGAGAGATAAGAGGCTTAATGCTTATTTTGGAGGGCTTTTTAAGAGTAAAAGAGTGGTGCTTTTTGATACGCTTTTAAAGGCTTTAAATGAAAACCAGCTTTTAGCTGTTTTAGGACATGAGCTTGGACATTTTGTGCATAAAGACTTGGTTAAAGGCTTGTTTAGCTCGGCTTTAATGTTCTTTGTTTTATTTTTTGTTTTTGCACATTTGCCTGAGTTTTTTTATATTCAAAGTGATTTGCAAGGTGTAAATGCTGGCGTTTTTGCTTTGTTTATCATTTTTAGTGAGGTTTTTTCACTCATTTTTTCGCCTTTGGTGAATTTATTAAGCCGAAAAAATGAATTTAATGCTGATAAACATGGAGCTTTAATGACTTCTAAGGAAGATATGAAAAATGCTTTATTTGCGCTTGCTAAGGAAAACAAAGCCTTTGTAAAGACAAGTAAAATTTATGAATTTTTTCATCTTTCTCACCCAAGTATAGACAAACGCATAAAAGCCCTATCTTGAAGCTTAAAACTGCTCTAAATCTTGCCAAAAAAAACTTAAAGACACACAAAGAAGAAGCCCTTTTTATACTTTGTGAGTATTTGCAAAAAGATAGGGCGTTTGTGGTTTTAAATGCAGACTTTGACTTTGATGAAAAGCCTTATTTTAAGCTTATAGAGCGTTTTTCTAAGGGTGAACCTTTTGAGTATATTTTTGAAAAAGCTCAGTTTTATGGACTTGAGTTTAAGGTGCAAAAAGGCGTTTTGGTCCCTCGTTTTGATACTGAAATTTTACTTGGGCTTGCTTTAAAAGAACTTAGTCAAAAAAAATATACAAATATCTTAGAAATAGGCTTTGGAAGCGGGATTTTAAGTATAATTTTAGCCTTAAAATTAGGACTTAAAATCAAAGCTTGTGATATTAGCAAGCTTGCCTTAAAACTTGCTAAAGAAAATGCCTTAAGACACGAAGTAGAGCATTTGATAGATTTTAAGCTTTGTGATTTTAGAAACTTTGAAGGCGAAGTTGATTTTATCATCTCAAATCCACCTTATATTCAAAATGATTACAAGCTTGATATTTGGGTGCAAAATGAGCCTAAGGAAGCTTTATTTGGTGGAGTGAAAGGCTATGAATTTCTTGAAGAGCTTATTGTTTTTGCCAGAAAAAATAAGGCAAAAGCTTTGGCTTGTGAGTTTGGATACGATCAAAAAGAAATTTTACATAAAATTTTACATAAAAATGGCTTTAAGGCTGAATTTTTCAAGGATTTTGCTGGTTTTGATCGTGCGTTTTTAGCCCATGTAGTTGAGACTATATAGATAAACTCATACCTTTCCTTAAAATTTTAAAATTCAACAAACAAAAAACAAAAATTATTATTAAACTAATATTCTTTCTGCTATAATCCTTTAAAAAATAAAAATTATTTTTTAAAGGACAAAAAAATGAAGGCGATTAATCTTTTGCTACTTGGTTCTATCATCGGTATAGGGCTTTTTCTTGGCATAGCTGTGGCTGTGAGTGTATTTTATCCACCTACAGGCTTAGGAGGCGAAGCGATTACAGATGTATTTGGTAGCGGGCTGATTATGGGACAGATTTTTTTAAAATTTGGTTATGTACTCATTAGCATAGCCCTTATAAACACCATTTATGAGATATTTTTTGCAGAACCTAGTTTAAAAATTATAAAAATTTTGCTTGCCGTTGCGATCTTGGCACTATCTTTGCTTTTTGTGTTTTATTATACTTTGCCAATGCTTGAAACTCAAAGCTTGATTATAGAAGGAAAAGCAGGTTTAGAAGCTTTAGCAAGCGAGGAATTTAAAACCAAACACACGCAAAGTGAATGGCTTGTAAAAATTATCTTGATTTTGCAAGTAGCTTTATTCTTTTTAAGTTACAAGTCAGCAAAAGTAGGGTATAATCGATAAATTTACCTAAAAACAAGGTTGAAGGGGGATAATATGACGATCAATAACAATCCAGCGAGCTTACAGCAAAACAACTATCTTAACAATGCTCAAAAAGCCTCTGAAAAAGCATTGGGTAACATAGCAGCTATTCGTGCGATCAGTGGTATAGATACGGCTGATTTGGCTATAGCTGATTCTTTAAGATCGCAAGCTAGCACTATAGATCAAGGCGTTGCAAATGCTTATGATGCTGTAGGTGTTTTGCAGATTGCTGATGCGAGTTTAAGCCAGATCACAAAAACAACTGATGAACTTAGTCAGCTTGCTGTGCAAAGAAATAGTGCCGTGCTTAATGATCAGCAAAAAAATATGCTCGATGTTAGAGCTACAGAGCTTATTTCTTCGATTAATGATGCTTTTAATAATGCTCAATTTAATGGAAAAAATGTATTTCAAACTATGGATTTTGTGGTGGGAAGCGGGGTTGAAACAACAAATTTAAATCCTCTTAGCACAGGAAATCTTAGCCTCACAGATCAAAGTAGTATAGATTCGTTCAGTCAGCAAGTTGCTTCTTTGCGTGCAGATATCGGTGCTGGCATTAATGCTATCACTTCAAATATCAGTGCAAGTGTAGAAAATAGTATCAATACAAAAGCCGCTGAAGGAAATTTACTCAATGACGATTTGGCGAAAAATATTACTGATTTTAATGCAGAGTTTTTGAAAACTAATTCAGCTTCATTTATGATGGCTCATCAAAATGATATACTTCAAAGCAAAGTAGCTAGTCTTTTGCAATAAACATTTTAGATTTTCTTACTTGTAAAAGCTAAGAGAATCTTTTTTATTTTTAAATTCTTATACAGCTTTTAAAGCTTTAAATAATACACTTCCCAAACGTAGCATATTCGAGCCACATTTAATGGCGAGTTCAAAGTCATTACTCATACCCATAGAGCAAATTTTTGCTCCGTATTTTTGTAGGGCTTCATAGATTTTATAAGTTGCTTCAAAGCTTTTGATGATTTCTTTTTGATTGTCTGTGTTTGCTCCTATGCTCATCACTCCACAAAGCTTTATTTTAGGGCATTCATCTTGAATTTGAAGGTATTCATCAATGGCTTTTTGAAGCTCAAGCCCACTTTTGCTGTTTTCATTAGCACTATTAATTTCAAGTAAGGTTTCAAGCTCATAATCTAGTCTTTGATTTACGGCTTTAGCAAGTTTTAGGCTATTGCAAGATTGCCATAAAATAGGGCATTGTTTAAGCAAAAGATTGATTTTATTGCTTTGTAATGTGCCGATAAAATGCCATTTAATAGCTAAATTTTCTTTTAAAACCTCTTTTTTGCTGGCTAGGGCTTGAACTTGATTTTCTCCAAATTCACAAAAACTAAGTTTAAAAAGTTCATTTATAAGTTCAGCGGAGCCGTATTTGCTCGCTACGATTATGCGTGTGTTTTGTGCTTTTTTAAGGATTTGTTCTAAATTCATAAGTGTTCTTTATTTTTAAGATAGCTTTAAAAGTGGCGCGCCCAAGAGGATTGTGATTTATGATTAAAATATCCAAAAAACATACTTTAATACATACTTTTAAAAAAGCAATATTCGTTAAATTTTTAAGCAGAAATCCCAACTGCTTTAGTAGGTGGTAATTCATTTTATTGGCTTAACTCCTGAGAGAATTTTAGCTATTTCTTCAATAGAGAATGATACAAGATGAGTTATATTCATTGATTCTATTTTTTTATTTTTTGTCAATCTATCTAAAGTTTGCAAAGATACACCAAGAATTTCGGCACATTCTTTTCTACTGAAAGTCATTTTTTTATATTCATTAAACAAAAAACCTCTCATTTCAACATGACTGTCTTTTATTATGCTACTCATTTTTTCCCTCCTTAATTTATGTCAAACCATCAGTTTTTTGAAAATCAAGAATAGCTTCCCTTGACATATAGAATCCTTTGCCTAATTTCACACCTTTTAGAATTCCTCTTACAATCCATAAGCAAACTATTATGTGAGTTACAGAGTGCATTTTTGCAACTTCATCAACAGAATAATAAGCAGCTTGTTCTTTAAAACTTCCATCTTCTTTAGAAGGATCTTTTGAAATTTCTGCTAAAAAGCTTTTGAATTCAAGATTGGTATTACAAAAATATCGAATAGTTTTTAAAATAGCAGTTGCATAAAAACTTCTAATATCTTCTTTTAAATCTTCCACAAAAGAAAATAAATCTATAGCTCTTAAGCTTTCTAATCGCTCTTTATATTTTTTTTGAACCTCTAACTCCACATAAGCAAGAGAGCGCATGGTTTTGACTTCTACATTTTTTAAATGTTTGAATTTTACTTCAGCTTCTTTTCTCATAGAAGAGTTATAAGATAGATATAAAATTTTAAAATCTTTTCTCGCTCCGTGAAATTGCACTAGAGTTGAAGTTTTTCTTGTGCCTGGATAAGCATTCACTATTAATATATCATCAATATTAAAATCAACCACAGCTTGTTGCTCTTGAGTGAGAAAACTTTTAGTTTGCAAACAAGAAATTGACACTATCATTTCCTTTATATTCATTTGAAACACTTAACAATATTTGTTTTAATCTATTAAAATTCCTTTATTACTTAATTCCCCATGAAAATCTTTTCTTTTATCAAGATCATTTGTGGTTACAATGGTAAATCCCGCTCGTTGAATTTTCATAAGTTTTTCTTTTGAGATGTTCATGCTATAAAATAATTTTTTAAAATGTTCAGATGTCATTTTCACCGCTCTAACATGATGAAAAAATGGATTACCATTTTTTTTATTTTTATTATATTGCATAGTGTTATTAAACACTATGTCTTTGCTATAGCTAGTGTCTTGAAAATCATCTTCTTTGATACGCTTTCTCATCTCATTGTAAAATGAAGTTAGTTTGTTATCCTCATCTTTAATAAGATTAAGTATAGGATCTGGAATTTTGTCCAAATATTGGTTTTTTTCATCAAAATTATCCACATTAAAAGAAGTAATATAGTAGGATTTATTCGCTACTAATATTATAAAAGCTGAAGGATAATTTTTATCATAGCCATCAAAATATAAATTCACTTTTACACCATTATATGGATAGTAAAGCTTAATACAATTTCCAACTTTTTTATAATTATTATATTTTTCTAATAAAATACCTAAAATAATAGTATCACTCATTTACACTCCTCTTTTATCTGTAATAAATTTAAACTAAGTATAGTTATTCTATAATAATTTCGATTATTTAGATGAGATAATCAACGAGTTTGATTATCCCGTTAATTAATCCTAAAATAAGAACTAAAAACTTAATGATCTTACTCATGATGCCCCTTCCTATAACCGAAAGAGTAGCCATACTTAATACATTTTAATTATAGCATTTTTAAATGAATAATTTATTTTAGCCTCTTATTAAGTATTTGTATGATAGAATGATTGCAGAATATATTCTATACTTGGGATAGTTTTAGCTACTTGATTAATTGTTTATATGATAAAATAGACTTATCTCAAAAGCCTATTTTATCAATGTTTTTCTTATTTTTTTGAGTAAAAATATAATATAGTTCAAGCATATCATTTTCTCATCTTTTGTTTTTTTAAGTCTTTCAAAAAAGATTTGCACCTCATTAAAACTAGAAAAAACATTATTTTTCCTGTCTGTGTAAGATTTAAATCTTATGTTTGCATAAACTCTCTCAACTATATACTCCTCAAAAAGAGCAACAACAATCTCTATGCTATAATAACGAACATTTCCTTTTTCAGTTATTCTGTGCAATAACACATTGTTCATAAAAAACCTAATTAAAAATTATTTATTTTATTCAAAAAGTCATTTTTGAACATTTTTTTCTATGGCAAGTTTAATCATTTGATTAATTTTCTCATTTTCTTTATTTGCATTAGAAATTTCATCTTTATAGCTAGGAATCATCATTTCTATCATTTTTAATGTTTTTTCATCAAATAAAACTCTTTTTGGGATTAAATTCTCATTTTTTAATCTTTCCACGCTAAAAAGTATATGTTATTTTTAAATTTTAAAATTTAATATATACTATAACATTATACTTTTAAAATTGTCAAAATTGATTATTTAAGATTACTTGATATAAGAAGTAATGGTGCGCCCAAGAGGATTCGAACCTCTGACCTTTTGAACCGCAATCAAATGCTCTATCCAGCTGAGCTATGGGCGCAGAATAAAAGATTAAGATTATAGCACAAAAAGCTTAAATTCAGCCTAATTTTTATGAAAAACAAGCCTTATGTCTCGTGAAAATTATATTTTTAGAAAGCTTAAAATGGGTTCGTTGAAAAAATGATGAAGTTTTCATATTTCATTTTATGTTAGAAAAAGATTGTTAAAATTATTTTGCAAAAAGTTTTTAAACTCTTAATCATAAACATTGATTTTCCACCTATATGCTAGTTCTTTGAGCGTAAAATTCTCTTTTGAATTCGCTAAATTTATCCTTAAGTATAGCCTCTCTTGCATTTTTTACAAGTTCTAGGTAAAAATGCAGATTATGCAAACTTGCCAGTCTAAAAAAAGTCAGTTCTTTTGTTCTAAAAAGATGATTTAAATAGGCTCTGCTAAAATGCACGCAAGTATAACAAGAACATTGTTTGTCTATAGGCTCATAATCACTTATGAACTCGGCTTTTTTGATATTAAGCTTACCAAAGCTTGTAAAAATCGTGCCGTTTCTTGCATTTCGTGTTGGCATTACACAATCAAACATATCCACACCTCGTTCTATATTTTCTATTAAATCCTCAGGCGTGCCAACTCCCATTAAATATCTTGGGCAATGCTCGTTCATAAAGCTCATCATAGCTTCAACCGTATCATACATAGCTTGATTTTCTTCTCCCACACTAAGCCCACCTATAGCCAAACCATCAAATTCAAGTTCGCAAAGTGCCTCAGTGCAAATTTTTCTTGCTTCAAAATCAGTGCCTCCTTGGATAATGCCAAAGATATTATTTGTTTGTGCCTTGCCTTTTGCTTTTTGAGCTAGATGATATTCAATGGCTTCTTTAGCCCATTTTATCGTTCTTTGCACGGATAAGTCTATACGTTCTTTACTTGCAGGTAAAGCCACTAAATCATCTAAGATCATCATAATATCAGAATTTAAATCATACTGCGTATCAAGCACACTTTGAGGGCTGAAAAAATGCAAACTTCCATCTATATGGCTTTTAAATCTAATCCCCATTTCATCAGGCTTTGAATTCTTGCTCAAAGAAAAGGCTTGAAAACCGCCACTATCGGTTAAAAAAGAGCGATCAAAGCCAGTAAAACCATGCAAGCCGCCAAATTCTTTTATTAGCTTTGAACCCGGACGCAAATAAAGATGATAAGTGTTTGCAAGTATGATTTTAGCATCAAGTGTATTTTTAAGATCAAGAGCGTCAAGACTTTTAACTACTGCTTGTGTGCCTACAGGCATAAAAATGGGTGTTTCAAAACTTGAATGAGCGGTTTTGATCTCGCATACTCTTGCGTTTTGAGATTTATGCTTTATTTTAAATTCCATTTGCTATAATATCCTTTTTTTGTTTTGGAGTATGTATGGACAAAATTTTATTTATCGTTGATGGAAGTTTAGCAAAATATTTCTTAGAAAGGCTTTGTTTGCAAAAAGCTTTGAATTTTTTTTATACGATTTTATACTATAATGACGAAACGATCAGTGTTATCACAAGGGGCGAAAATATAGACTTTGTAAAATTTGATCCTACAAGTTCAAGCAAGCTTAATAAGCTTTTGCTGAATAATTTCTCTCAAATTTTTGTTTTTTTACAAGATGAATTTGACACAAAAAACACTTACGAAAATATCAGAGCCTTTAGCAAAGAACAAAATATTGTTTTAATGGACTTTTGGGGGTTGAGCGTAAGTGATGAGCATTGCGATTTGATTGATTTAAGAGCGATTTTAAGCAATTACTTGTTAGGATTTTTGCCCGATGTTGCCCTAATCGCCCAAAATATAGGGCTTAGCACAGGTGAGATTATGGAGGTAAAAATTCCAGCCGATAGTATTTTTGCATATAGACATGTAGGTTCTATAGGGCAGAAAAGGTGGAGGATTGCCTTGTTATATAGGAATTCAAAATTTATTTTTGTCAATTCTTCAACCATGCTTATGCCAAATGATTCTATACTCATCGTTGGCGATCCTAGTGTTTTGCAAGGCGTATATCACAATATCAAGCGGGGAAGAGGGCAGTTTCCAAGCCCTTTTGGTAGCAATATCCTTGCCTTAATGGATATGAGAGATAAAAGTGAAGCCGAGCTTGAAAATTTCTTAAAAATAGCCTTGTTTTTTCATTCAAAAACAAATTCAAAAAAGCTTATTATCCGCGTGATCAACCCTCGTTTAAATGAAATTTATGAACGGCTCAAGCACAATGACAAGAACAATGTTAGTATAGAACTTGATTACAAAAATACTGATTTTAAGTCTATTTCAGCACTTTTAGAGGGTAATGATATAGGCGTGATTATTACTGATTTGCTTCATTTTGAAAGAAAGAAAAAGCAGTTTTTTGAGCTTAAAATTCCTATCCTTAAAATAGGAGAAAGAAACTTTGAAGAGCTAAGAGAGGCTGTGATTTTGAACTCAAATGAAGCCGAACTTGAAACTCAAGCAAACGTGATGATTGATCTAAGTAAGCAACTTGGGCTTTCAGTAAAGCTGTATCACTACAAACCAAATGATGATTCAAAACAAGTTGTAGAACACTTTCAAAGTCTTTCAAAGCTTTATAACAAGGAGATTAAGATCATCAATGATACCAGCAAAAATCCTCTTTTAGAGCTTAGTTTAAACAATGATATTTTGCAGTTTGTGAGCTTTAAAAAAGAGCTAACAAGCTCTCGTTTAAGCACACTTTTAAGCACGGACTTTAATGTTTTATACGCAAAAATGAACAAAAATTATCAACTTTTTATACCAATTAGTTAAATTTGGTTAAAATTTATTCAAAAAAGGCAAAATGGTGAATATAAAAGTAAATTTAGAAAAAAACTCTTATGAAGTCAGTGTAAATGAGCTTAAAAAGCTTGAATTTAAGGGCAAAGTTGCTGTGGTGAGTAATGCAAAAATAGCCGGGCTTCATTTACAGAGCTTGCTTTCAAGGCTTAAGGCTGATGAAGTCTTTATCATTACGCTAAAAGATGGGGAGCAGTATAAGAATTTACAAAGTATAGAAGAGCTTTTAAATCAACTTTTCATTTCCAAACTTGATCGAAAAAGCACGCTCATCGCATTTGGCGGAGGTGTGATTAGCGATATAGTGGGCTTTGGGGCAAGCATTTATCAAAGAGGCATAGACTTTATTAATATTCCTACCACGCTTTTAGCTATGGTTGATGCAGCTGTTGGAGGAAAAACAGGGGTAAATAATGCCTTTGGGAAAAATCTCATTGGTTCATTTTATCAGCCTCGTGCTGTGTATTGTGAGAGTGAGTTTTTAAAAACACTGCCTCAAAGAGAACTTAGTGCTGGAATGGCTGAGTTTATTAAAATGGCGATTACTTTTGATGAGAAAAAACTTGAATTTATAGAAAAGCTTGATGAAAATGCCTTTTTTGATAAAAGCTTAGATGATGTAATTTATGCTCAAATCATCTTTGAAAGTGTAAAATTAAAAGCTGATATAGTCTCAAAAGATGAAAAAGAAAACGATCTAAGAATGCTCTTAAACTATGGACATACCTTTGCTCATGTTATAGAAAATCAAACACAATATAAGACTTTTTTACACGGCGAAGCTGTAGCTATAGGCATAAATATGGCAAATCAGCTTGCTTTAAAGCTTGGTTTTTTAAGTGAAGTAGAATGCAAAAAGGTAGAAAAACTTTTGCATAAATTTAAGCTTCCAACATATTATAAGATAAAAGATAGTAATGAGTTTTATGAGGCTTTTTTTCTTGATAAAAAAAGCTTAAATGCAAAGCTTCATTTTATCCTGCCACAAGGTTTGGGTAGGGCTGTGATTAAAAATGATATCAAAAAAGAGCTGATTTTAGAAGTTTTAACTGATTTTACAAAGGGTAGGGCTTGAGAGAAAAGGTATTTTTCAAAACCTTTGGTTGTAGAACAAATATCTATGATACCGAGCTTTTAAAAAGCTATGTCAAAGACTATGAAATCACTCAAGATGAAAAGGAAGCTCAAATCATAGTGATAAACTCTTGCACTGTTACAAATGGGGCAGATAGTGGCACAAGAGCTTATATAAATAGCCTCAAACAAAGAGGTGTCAAGGTAGTGCTAACAGGTTGTGGAGCAGTAAGCAAGGGCAAAGAGCTTTTAGAAAACAAAAAAATCTTTGGTGTGCTTGGAGCTTCAAATAAAGCAAAGATTAATGAGTTTTTAGGTTTTAAACAAAGCTTTTTTGAACTTGGGGATTTAAATTTCATTGACAAAGATATCGTAACTCAATATGAAAATCACACTAAGGCTTTTGTAAAAATTCAAGAAGGTTGCGATTTTGCCTGTTCATATTGCATTATCCCTAGCGTACGTGGCAAATCAAGAAGTATTAGCGAAGAAGAAATTCTCAAACAAATTAAAATTCTAGCAAATAATGGCTATAACGAAGTCGTGCTAACTGGCACAAATATAGGCTCTTACGGCTTAAAACAAGGTTCAAGTTTAGGAAGATTGCTTCAAAAAATAGGGCAGGTTTCAGGCATAAAAAGGGTGCGTTTAGGCAGTTTAGAACCAGCTCAAATCGATGCAAGTTTTAAAGAAATTTTAGATGAAGCTTGGCTTGAGCGACATTTGCATATAGCCTTACAGCACACAAGCGAAAAAATGTTGCGTATCATGCGGCGTCGTTCGCATACTCAAAATGACTTAGAACTTTTTGAAATGCTTATAAATAAAGGTTTTGCCTTAGGAACGGATTTTATCGTGGCACACCCTGGCGAAGATGAGCTTGTATGGGAAGAGGCTTTGACAAATTTCAAAGCTTTTAAACTCACACATATTCACGCCTTTATCTTTAGTCCAAGAGCAAATACACATTCAGCAAGTCTTAACGAAAAGCCAGTAAATGGTAGCATAGCCAAAGATAGGCTTAATGTGCTTAAAGATATAGTAAAGCATAATAATCTTGAGTTTAGAAAAAACAATAAAAAAAGGCTTGAAGTGCTTGTAGAAAGTCAGAAAGAAGGTGTTTTTGAAGGCTATGATCAATTTTATAATAAAGTTAAAATTCACAGCCCAAAAGACTTGAGTAAAACTTGGCTCATACTTGATGAATATGAGTGCAAAACCGAGCATAATGAAGCCAGTTTAGGAGGCTAGATTTGAATAAAAATAAAAAAATCATTATTTTTTCCTTTGCGTTGTTGTGTGTGCTTGTTGGCATTATTTATTTTAAAAATGAGCCAAAATATATTGATAAAAGACTTTATGAAAGCTTTTTACAAGAAAATCTTATCACAAAAGCTGTTATCAGTGATAAAGAGATTATTATCAAGGCAAATAATGATAATTACGCCATTATTAAAGATGGCATTGATCTTGATGAGCTTTTGCAAAAAGTGCCTGTTGAAGTAAGACAAGAAAATACAGCATTTTTTTTAAGTTTCATAATAATCACTCTTATAGTTATGTTTGTTTCAGCCTTTTATTTTTCACGCAAAAAGCAAATACAAAGATTTCCCATCTCGCCTCCAAGTGAATCGCAGAGCAATCCTATCTTAGAAAGTGCAAACTCTGGTATAAAACCGGTAATCTCTCATATTAAATTTGATGATGTGGCTGGGGTTGATGAGGAAAAAAGCGAGCTTAGCGAAATCGTGGATTTTCTTAAAAATCCGCAAAAATACAAAGAATTTGGCATAAAAATGCCAAAAGGTGTTTTGATGATAGGACCTCCAGGAGTTGGTAAAACTTTGATCGCAAAAGCTGTAGCTGGGGAAGCTGGAGTGCCATTTTTTTATCAAAGCGGTTCAAGCTTTGTTGAAATTTATGTAGGTATGGGAGCAAAGCGAGTTAGAGAGCTTTTTAACAAAGCTAAAATGATGGCTCCAAGTATTATTTTCATAGATGAAATAGACGCTGTTGGCAAAGCAAGAGGCGAGGTAAGCAATGTTGAGCGAGATAGCACCTTAAATCAGCTCTTAACCCAAATGGACGGCTTTGAGGATAATAGCGGCGTTATCGTTATTGCAGCGACAAATAAAATCGAGCTTATGGATCCAGCCTTGCTTCGCTCAGGTCGTTTTGATAGACGAATTTTTCTTTCTTTACCGGACTTTAAAGATAGGCTTAAAATCCTTGAAATTTATATGAAAGACAAAAAAAATAATGTCGAGCTAAAAAATATCGCCAAAGCAAGCGTAGGCTTTAGCGGGGCAGGGCTTGAAACCCTTGTGAATGAAGCAGCGATTAATGCCTTAAGAAGAGGCTCGAATTTGGTTGAGGAAAGTGATTTTTTTGCTGTTTTAAACAAGGTCTTAGTGGGAAAAAAGAAAATCTTAAGCTTTGATGAAAACGAGAAAAAGATACAAGCAACTTATCAAGCTGCAAAGGCTTTAAGTGCGTATTATTTTGACGTAGGTTTTGAAAAAATCACACTCATTGAAGATCGTTTTAAAGAATATGAAAAGCAAATCAGATCAAAATCAGAGCTTTTAAATAAGATTAAAGTGCATTTAGCAGGATCGTGTGCCATGAAGCTTATTTATAATGAAAGTTACACTAACTCACAGCATGATTTTCTTAAGGTAAAAGAGCTTGTTGGCTTTATGCTTAGTTTTGATATGGCTGATGAAAAAACCTTAAGCGATCAAAAGCAAGAGGTGCAAAACTACCTTGAGCCTATGAAAGATAAGATTTTAGAGCTTGCAAATGTGCTTTTGGAATTTGAAAAGCTTGAAAGCGAAGATGTTGCAAATGTGATGAGAGTGCATTAAGGAGCTTGATAATGGATAATATAAAGATAGGAATTTTAAGCTTAAGCGATAGGGCAAGTGCTGGAATTTATGAAGATAAAGCTACCCCAAAGGTAAAAGAAGTGCTTCAAAGCTATATCAAAAATGAATGTGAGTTTATATGCGAGCTTATCGCTGATGAGTTTGAACTTATCAAAGAAAAATTGCTTTTTTTAAGCAAAGAAGCAAAATGCGATCTTATCATTACTTGCGGGGGAACTGGACCTGCTTTAAGAGATGTAACCCCAGAAGCTACTGAAGCAGTGTGTGAAAAAATGTTACCAGGTTTTGGTGAGCTTATGCGTCAAGCAAGTTTAAAATTTGTGCCAACAGCGATTTTGTCGCGTCAAAGTGCAGGTATAATCCAAAACTCACTCATCATTAATCTACCGGGCAATCCAAAGGCTATTACTGAATGCTTAGAGCCTATTTTTCCAGCTGTGCCTTATTGTTTAGACTTAATAGGAGCTCAATTTATACACACAAATGAAGCCATTATCAAGGCTTTTCGTCCTAAAAAATAAGCCCTTGCATTAAATTTTACTATTTAATATATGCGGATATAAGTGAATTTAAAGTTTAAAGCACCAAAGGTTTAAATCCTTTGGTGTGAGTTTTTTAGTCGTCAAATTTCTGTCCAAGCACATTACCATTCATATCAGTATAAACTTCCATCATATTGTTAAATTTGAACTTAAAGCCTCCTATCTTGCGATCTACATCGATAATCGCCGCATTTGGTTGAGCTGCTTTTACTTTAGAAACTATAGCTTGTCCTAAAAAGCCTGTTGGAATGGCTTTGTATTTGCCATCAACGCTTGTCCATTGTCCGTTGATATTAAAGTCAATCTCAGTGCCGTCATTTAAGGTTACATCAAAAGAGTCAAGATCTCTTTTTACGAGCATGATTTGAGCAGTTGGAAAATTCTGCTTGATAAAGCCTTGAGCGTTTGCTGGAAGCGTATTTGGAGCAACCACCATATCAGCTAGCAAAAAACTAGCACCACAAGTTAAACTTGCTAAGATTAGTTTAAGTTTCATTTTTTCTCCTTTAAAAAGTTATGCTGTAATTCTAGCCTTATTTTGTGAATTCAAAGTGAAAGCTTTGTGAAGTATGTGTGAAATGAAGCAAAAAAATAAAAAAATGGAGCGGGAAACGAGATTCGAACTCGCGACCCCAACCTTGGCAAGGTTGTGCTCTACCCCTGAGCTATTCCCGCATTTTTAAGAACTAAGATTATATAAAATTCAAGTTTAAAAGTCAAGAATTTTAAAAATTTTTACCTTTTGATTTTGTGTTAGGCTCGAGCTTTCAAGCTCACTGATAAGCAAATATTCACTCTCAAGCAAAACCTTAAGCATATTTGAGCCAAAGTTTTTAGCATAAGGTGTAAAAACGCCGTTTTTAAGCTTGCCAAAGATGAAGTTATTGCGTCCGCTTTTTAGCTCTATATCTTTACTTAAAAGGACTTCATAGCTTTTATCCTGTAAAATTGTGCCAAAAAGTAAAGCAAAAAGTTTTGGCACGATCAAACGCGTAGCTAAAAAGCATGAAAGAGGATTGCCCGGTAAGACAAGAACTAGTTTATCATCTTTTTGAAAAAGCTTGCTTGGTTTAATAAATTTAGCCTTTATACCCTCAAAAATAGGCATAAAGCCAAGCTCTTTTAAAGCTTTTTGCATAAAATCAGCTTCACCAACACTAGCTGCACCACTTGTTATAAGCAAATCATAATTGCAATTTGCTAAAGCCTTTTTTACCTCATTTAGTTCATCTTTGATGATACCAAGATAAGAAATTTCAATACTTGGCTGTGTAAGCTGGGCAGTAATACTTGTAGCATTTGCGTCATAAACGCTGTTTTCATCAGCTTCTTGACAAGGCTCTTTTAGCTCATTTCCACTTGAAAATACGCCCACTTGAAG
Source organism: Campylobacter sp. MIT 97-5078 (assembly GCF_006864455.1). Classification (GTDB taxonomy): domain Bacteria; phylum Campylobacterota; class Campylobacteria; order Campylobacterales; family Campylobacteraceae; genus Campylobacter_D. The sequence continues at coordinate 138,557 of NZ_QHLK01000001.1, read as the reverse complement.
CTTTTTATACACTTTAAGTTCGCTTATGCCTTGACTTGCAAGCACAGCTAAATGAGCGTTTGTTAAAAGTGTGCCTTTTTGAAACAAAGGTTCGTTTTGTTGGTATTCCTCGCCTTTAAAACGCACTGCATTAAGACGTTTTGGTGGGTTTTTGATGATGAGCCTGCCTTTTTGTATGCACTCATTTTCTATCATCAAAATCGTATCAGCATTTTTAGGTAATTTTGCTCCTGTCATGATTTTATAACACTCACAAGGCTTAAGCTCATATTCAGCCTTATCTCCGGCAAAAATCGTGCCTTTTATGTGTAGGGGTTTGTCTTTATCATCATAATTAAAAGCATAACCATCAAGGGCTGAATTTGTAAAACGTGGAGTATCAATCTTGGCTTTTATATCTTCAAAAAGCACTCTTTCTTTTGCCTTGAAAAGCTCTACACACTCAAAGTTAGAAAGCTCTTTTATATGATTTTCTAAAAGCTTTAAAGTAGCAAAAAGATCATTCATTCTTCTAGCCTTTTGATATTTGCTCCAAGGGCTTTGAATTTTTCCTCAAGCCTCTCATAACCACGATCTAAATGATAAATTCTATGCACGCGACTCACGCCTTTTGCTGCAAGGGCTGCTAAAATCAGAGCCGAGCTTGCCCTTAAATCAGTTGCCATCAAATCAGCTCCATTAAGCTCCTTACCTCCATTAATCGTAGCAATATGCCCGTTTAACCTTATATCAGCTCCCATTCTTAAAAGCTCACTTGCGTGCATAAAGCGGTTTTCAAATAGCCTTTCATCGATAATGCTTGTGCCATTTGCCTTAAGTGCTAAAGCCATAAATTGTGCTTGCATATCAGTTGGAAAGCCCGGATATTCGCTTGTGATGATCTCAACAGGCTTAATTTCTTTAGCTGGAAGTATGGTGATTGTATCATTTTGCACTTCTATATCAAAGCCCATTTGTTTGAGTTTATCTAAAACCGCACTTAAATGACTCGCATTTGCTTTACAAATTGTAATTTTTGAATTTGTTATCGCCGCAGCACATAGGTAAGTTCCTGCTTCTATCCTATCTGGTATAACATTAAATTCTTGAAATTCTAAAAGCTCGCCATCACTTCCTACTATCTCAAGCTCATCACTTCCTATGCCTTTTATATTAAGTCCAGCATTTGTTAAAACCTCACAAAGTTGCACCACTTCAGGCTCTTTAGCGACATTAATAAGTCTTGTTTTACCCTTTGCTAAAGCTGCTGCCATAATGATGTTTTCACTGCCTGTAACTGTGATCTTATCAAAGATAATTTCAGCTCCTTTAAGCTCGCCACTTGCCATAACATAACCTTGCTTTATGCTGATATTTGCACCCATTTTTTCAAGGGCTTGCAAATGCAAATCAATAGGACGTTGTCCTATGGCACAACCTCCGGGCAAACTTACTTCGCACTGATTAAAGCGAGCAAGTAAGGGTCCAAGTGTGAGTATAGAAGCACGCATTTTTCGCACTATATCATATAAAGCTTTAGTTTTATGGAGTTTGTTTGTATTAATCCTTGCACTGTGATTTTTAAGCTCATATTCAGCCCCTAAATTCTCAAGCAGAACAAAAAGTGTTTTGATATCAGCAACTTCTGGGATATTATGAATAAGCACTTCATTTTTGGCTAAAATGCTTGAGACGATAAGGGGCAGGGCGGCATTTTTTGCACCGCTGATTTCTACACTTCCACTTAGATAATCACAGGCTTGAATTTGAAGATATTGCATTGTTTTCCTTTTGTAATAATAAAAATTTTAGCATATTTTTAAGACAAATTGCTTAAATTTAAACTTTCTTTACTTAAAATAAGCTTGGTTGAATGTCTGAACTTTGGCTAAAAAAGCTTATAAATTCTTCTTGGTTTTCAAAAATCAAGCAGTATCTAAAATCTTTGTATGCTTTTAAATCCTCTAAGCTTGAGTAAGAAAAATCACAAAAAAGAGTATTTTTAGCTGCTGTCTTAAAGCCTTTAATTTTGCTTAAATTTCTTGCCAAAAAATCAAAATGCAGCTCGTTTTTAGCAAGCAAAAAAGCTCTTGAGCTTGAGCCAAATTCGCACATTTCATTGTTTTTATTGATAAAATAAACTTGCAAAAAATCAAGCTTTTTTTCCTTTATACGAAGTGTGAGCTTACGCTCTAAGATAAAATTTACAAAACTTGCAAAAAAAGGCACATACACAAAAGGCAAAGCAAGGTTTTTAAAATACATTTGCCTACAAATAAGACTTGTAGAAAACAAGCTTGAATGCTCCAAAAGTGCAAATTCACATGCCTCAAGCTTATTAAAATGCGTACAAATTCGAAGTAAATACAACTCCTTGTCGCAAAAAAAGAGTGTTTTTTTCTTTGCATTTATAAGTTTTGAAAAGTCCAAAAATATCTCGCCACTTAAATACTCAAGATAAAAAGCCTCGCAAAAATCAAGTGCTAAAGCTTCGCAAAACACGAACTCAAGCTCTTTTTCCTCACACATAAAACGTATAAGTTTTAAGATGGCTTGGCTTAAGTCCTTACAGTAAAGATAAAAAACCTCCTTATCTTTAGGCAAAAGCTTTTTTTCGCTAATGATGACAAAAGCACCTTTTTGCACGGCTTCATTGATAGCCTCTTCATCATTTGAGAAAAACGCAAAGCCGTGTTTGAGTTCATTTAAGCTTATAGCAAAGCCACCTACACTTGAAGTAGAGCCTTCATTAAGCATTTGAGTCTGTAAAAGCTCGTTTAAATTTGAAATATTCATTAGCTAACTATAGAACCATTTTCTACAAGTTGTTCTGGGCTTATAAGCACGAGTTTATCTCCGCTTTTTGCTGAAAGTATCATACCATCGCTTTCATGCCCAAAAATTTTGGCTTTTTTAAGATTGCTCAAGAGGCATACTTGCTTGCCAATGAGGCTTTGAGGCTCATAATACTTAGCTATGCCAGATAGAACTTGCCTTAACTCTCCATTTTCAAGCTCAAGTATAAATTTTAAAAGCTTTTCACTACCTTCTATATTTTGGCAGTCTTTAACAAGGGCTATTTTGATCTCAATTTTTGCAAAATCATCGATTTTTATTTTTTGAATTTTTTGCTCTTGAGTTGGCTCTTGCACAACAGGCTTTAAGCGAACTTCTTCTATTTTAGTAAATAAAGGCTCACAAGACTTGCTTTGAAAAGAAAGCAATTGATCATCTAAGATAAGTTTTTGATAATTTTCACTTGTTATTTTAAAACCTAAGGTAAGGGCTATTTTTTCGCAGCTTTGTGGTAAAGCGGGGCTTAAAAGCACGCTTACCCTTGCAAGTATGTTCGCACATAAAGCAACTAGAGCATTTGCTTTTTTTGTATCGCCACTTTTGATTAAATTCCAAGGTTCGTATTTGCTTATACTTGAGTTTGCAAGGCTTAAAGCCTTAAAAAGCTCTTCTAAATACCTGCTTGTTTGCACGTTTTCTAAGAAAGCTATGGCATTGAAGAGGTATTCTTTAACTTGTGTAAGCTCACTTGTGAAAAATTCTTTTATATCCTTGCTTTGAATGCTTGAATTTGAGTATTTTGCACTCATGCCTACTATACGACTTAAAAGATTGCCAAGTTCGTTACAAAGTTCTGAATTGACGCGGTTTATAAAGGCTACTTCGTTAAAATCCCCATCATTTCCAAAAGGTATTTCTCTCAATAAAAAATACCGCATAGGCTCTATGCCATAAGCATCTTTTAGCTCTTTTGGTTTGATGACATTGCCTTTGCTTTTGCTCATCTTTTCCCCATCCCTTGTCCACCAACCATGAGCACCTATATAGCGAGGTAAAGGCAGATCAGCACTCATTAAAAAAGCAATCCAATACACAGCATGAAAACGCAATATATCCTTGCCCACAAGATGGATATGAGCTGGAAAAAACTTTGCGTTTTTGCCGTTTTCAAGATAATCAAGACTAGAAAGATAGATAAAAAGCGCATCAAGCCATACATAAATGATATGTTTTTCATCATTCATCTCTTTTGGCAAGGTTATGCCCCAATCAAAGCTTGTCCTTGTGATAGAAAGATCCTTTAACCCACCTTGCACGAAATTGGCAAGTTCATTTTTTTTGTTTTTAGGTAAGATGGGATCAGCTTCCTCATACCATTTTAAGATGGTTGTTTCATACTTTGAGAGGCGAAAAAAATAGCTTTCTTCTTTCACAAGTTGAGTGTTTTTACCACAATCTGGGCAAGTATTGTTGACAAGAAGTTGGCTTTGAGTAAAAAAACTCTCACAAGAAACACAATAATGCCCCTCATAAGTGCCCTTATAAATATCACCCTTTTCAAACATCTTCATAAACATAGTTTGCACGCATTTTATATGTCTTTCATCTGTGGTGCGTGCGTATATATCATAAGTGATATTAAACTCATCCCAAAGCTCTTTAAATTCAGCACTAATTTTATCAGCATAAGTCTTTGGGTTTGAATTTCTTTGTTTAGCGGCTTGTTCTATCTTTTGTCCGTGCTCATCAGTACCTGTTAAAAAAAGCGTTTGCTCGCCTTGCAAGCGGTAAAATCTTGCCAAGGTATCAGCGATGATGGTAGTATAAGTATGCCCTAAATGAGGCACATCATTAACATAATAAATAGGAGTAGTGATATAACGCATTTATTTTCCTTTAGTGTTTCATAAGCTTTTTTTATCAAGCGGACTTGTTTTGAATGTAAAATTATAGTAAATTTAAGCTTTGATAAAGCATAAAGCAAGGTTTAAAAATCAAAGCCACCTTCATTTTTGCCCTTTGACATAGAATTATATACAGCTAAAACATAGTTTTTTCGTATCTGACATTCAAAAAGCTCTTGACAATCAAAGCAAGATCGCATATTTTTTTCTTGCTGACAGCTTTGCAAAATCTGTTTTTTTTCCTCAAGTTCAAGTTCAAAAAAATCCTTTTCTATCACTTCGCTCATTATTCCACCTTAAAGTTTAAAAGTTTATCAATCTCATAGCTTGAGCCAAAAAAGCAAGGTGTAGTAGAGTGAGGCTCGCTAAATTCAAGCTCAAGCAGGCTTTTGTTTGTGCCATTGCTTGTTTTACCACCTGCTTTTTCGCATATATAAGCAAAAGGAAAAACCTCAAAAAAGGCTCTAAGCTTTCCATTTGGCGCATCACTTGTTGCTGGATAGCTAAAAAGCCCTCCACCCTTGCATAAAATTTGGTGTATATCACTAACCATAGCCCCACTATATCTTAAGCGGTATCCCTCATCAAAAAGACTTTTAATAAAACTTGTATGAGTTTTGCTCCAATTTTTTTGTGTGCCACCTGTGGCATTAATCTTGCCTTTTTCACTCAATTTTAAGTCTTTGATATACTCAAATTCATTGAGGTGATTAAGGCGATAAAGTTTAGGTATATCAGTGCAAATGATGAGCTCAAGTCTAGCTGAATATATACTATAAATAGCCATTTTAAGATGTTTTGCACTCATTTTTTGCTCATAAATTCCAAAGATAGATCCAACCGCAAAATTCACATCAAGCAAAGATGAGCCATCAAGTGGATCATACGCTACTATATACTTAGCTTTTGAGTTTAGCTCAAGAGCTTCTGGTTTTTCTTCACTTACAAGGGCTTTGATACTTTTGCATTGACTTAAAATTTCAGTGATGATCATATCACTTTTAACATCAAGTTTGAGCTGGGTATCTCCTGTTGCATTATGTGTGCTTTGATAGCCTGTATCTGGGAATTTAAGCTCATTTGCTATATTTAAAATAGCTTTTTGTATATGAGAAACAATCTCTTGCATTTTCTATCCTTTAAATTCATAAGCATTTTGCAAGATAAAGCTTGCAATGCCTTTTATATCATCAAGTTCAAGCCAAGGTAGTTTGCTATTTTTGGGTTTTTCATAGCTTGCTATAGCACTGCAAACACCAAAATAACCCTCATCAAGCTCATTTTTAAAAACACCTATCCTAGGGTAGGGCAGGGTTTTTAGCCCCTCAATCAAAAATAGATCAAAATTCCCAGCCAGCCTCAAACATTCTTCAACACTTCTTGGCTCATGTGAAAAAAAAGTCGTTCTTGTAGGACTTAGCACGAAAACTTCAGCTTTGTTTTCAAAAAAACTAAAACTATCTTTGCCCTTTGTATCAAAGCAAGCCTTATCACTTGGATCATGTTTTAGCACAAAAACCTTTAAATTTTGAGCGATAAAATGCTTTACAAGTTTGTTAATTAAAGTTGTTTTGCCCGAATTTGAAGGACCGCTAAAAGCCATAACTTGTTTTTTCACAATTTTCCTTAAAAAATTTAAAAATTATAACTTTTTAAAGCAAAAAATAGAGTTAAAAAAGTTAAAATATCATTAAAAATTTGGGAATTTTTATGATGAAAATATTGCTTTTTTGTGCTGTGCTTCTTTTCTTAAGCTGTTCTAAACCTTTAAGTATCACTGATGAATTAAGGGCTCAAGGATTGATTCACACTCAAAAACAAAGAGTAGTTCAAAATGAGCATAATTTTATTTTTTTGCTAACTTATCTTAATCCTATTTTAGATGAGCCAAGTAAAGATGAGCTTTTTTTGCTTAGTATTACGCCTAAAACAGATGAAATTTCAGATATTACAATTAGCCTTGATCAAGAACAAGGCGAGCTTAGCCTTCTTAAAGAAGATGATGAGCTTTTAAAATATGTATTTACAAATGAATACTCAAGTTATTACAAACTCAGCTTTAAAGAAAAAAATACTTCTGTGCTTAAGCTTAATTTGTGTGTGAAAGATCAGTGTTTTGAACTAAACTTTCAAAAATACTCGAAATCTTTATATTATCGTTCAGTAGATGTAGATACGCAATATAATTAGCCAACACCTTTTTCGCATAAATTCTGCTTTCTTGATACGGCACAAGTTCCATTGATAAAAAAGGCTCAAATTTACCTTTTTTAAACATATCATCTCGTGCAAGCATTTTATTTGTAAAGCCTATACCGCCATTATACGCATAAGCGATAAAAACAGGTGATTTAAGCCTTTCTTCAAGATAATTTAAATGATGATTGGCAAAAAAATACGCCGTTTTTGGATCAAACATATCATCTTGATCAAAATCTTTAAGTTTGAGTTCTTTTTGTGCGATATGATTTGCCACAAAAGGCATAAATTGCATCATTCCAAGTGCATAAGAAGTTGAAACAGCAGTAGGGATAAAACGACTTTCTTGTCTAGCAATAGCTAAAATAAGGGCTTGACGCTTAGTATCATAATCCTTAATAAACTCATAATAAGGCATGATGAAATAATTATTTTTAAACTTGAACTGCCTTTCAAGTATATACGCATAGATAGGCAGGGTATGCTTTGAGTTAAACTCATTCGCAAGAACTTCAAGTTCTTTTGGGCTTGCTTTTTGAATTTTTTTTGCTGTGCTTTGCCATAAAAAAGGATCTTTCATATTAAAATTTGATTTTTTGTCTTTTGCTTCAAGAAAGGTGATAGGAAGCAAAGGTTCACGCATCAGCTCTTTGGCATAAAGACTATAGATATTTAGACTTTGACTTTTTGCTAGACTTTGTAAATGTTCTTTTTTTGCACCAATTTTCCATATCCAAAATAAAGCATTGTCTTTATCAGCGACTTTATCAAAGCTTTCATAGGCTTTTTGAAAAAAAGCAAGAGCTTTTTTCTCATCATTAAAAAGTAAGGCATTTACACCTAGATAAAAAGCCACGTCTTCACTCACTATATTCGGATCGATTTTCACAAAAAAAGAGCGAAGTTTTGGGGCTTGTTTTTTGATGATTAAATCTTGGGCGAATTTTGCAAAACCTTTTTGCTTAGCAAGCTCGTTTAAAAAGCTCACATTAACATTGTCTAAATCGCTTGCTTTTAAAAAAATAAAGGTGCGTATAAAATCTTTGCTGTTTTGATTGTTTGCAAGAAAAGTTAAGATATTTGTATCATTAAAGGCTAAAAGCAGGGTGCTTAAATTGCTACCTTTGTAATTATATGCAAGGTTTTGACGCGTATTTGTATCAAGATTTGAGATAAAAGCAAGCGAACTAAGCCTAAATTTTTGACAAGTTGCGTTTGCTTCTGTGATCGTTTTTGTGGTGTAATTATAACATTTTACATATTTTGGATCAACATAATCTTTAGGCGGTGGCACAAGCTTTTCTAAGTCTTTTTTAATCTTTCCAGCATAGCGAAAAATTTGATTATGCAAGCTATTTGCTTCTTTTTTTGAAATTTTGTTTTCCTCAAGCAAGCGGTGCAGGTAATAATCTTTAGCTAAAGAATTCTCCTTTGTTTTTAAAGTTTGCAGATCATAAACCGCCCCAAATGCTACAACACAAGCAAAAACTAAAGCTAAAACTATCCTCATAAAGCCAGCCTTGAGATATTGCCTATCAAGATATTGATAAATTGAAGAATGATAATGATGATTAAAGGAGCAAGATCGATAGCTCCTATTCGCGTAGGGATAATTCGCACAAGGCGGTAAGCTGGGGCTGAAAGTTTGTAAAGAATTTGCACGATTGGATTATAAGGATCAGGATTTACCCAAGAGATAAGGGCTGTGATGATAATCACCCACATATAAGCATTAATGAGTATTTGAATCACGCCAATTACTGAGAGCAAAAAAGAATTTCCCAACATATCAATCATATTTTTCTCCTAAAATTTCTTTCATCAAAGGCTTTAAAAGAGGATAAAGCTCGCTTAAATCAGGACCATGCAAAGAGCTAGTTAGCAAAAGCCTCAAAGGTGCAAAAAAAGCCTTGCCCTTTAGCTTACTTTTAGTCAAAAGCTCGTTTTTAAAGCCCTCATAATCTAAATTTGAAAATTCAAGCTGGGTTAAAATTTCTTTTAAAAGCACGATTTGTTTTTCATATTCTTTATACTCAACTGAATGTTTATCTAGCTTAAAAATGCCTTGTAGCTTTTCTTTAAGCTCATTTATAGTGCTTGCTTCTTGAGTATAAAACTTAGCTAATTTTGCAAAATCAGCCTTTAAATTTAAGCTTAAACCTAGCTCATCAAAACTTAAAAACTCTGCTAAAGTCTCATCATCAAGTTTTTTGATATGTTCTCTATTGATTTGTAAAAGCTTTTTAAGGTCAAAGCGAGCAGGGGCTTTGCTGATTTTTTTAAGATCAAAAAATTCTAAGGCTTCTTTGAGGGTAAAAATTTCTTGTGGGGTTTTATTGCCAAGCAAAAGCAAATAATTTGCAATGCTAACAGGTAAAATTCCAAGCTCTAAAAGCCATTTTACACTAGAATGTGCCTCTCTTTTACTCATCTTTTGCCCTTCTTCATTTAAAATGATAGGCAAATGTGCATAAAGCATAGGCTTATCATAGCCTAAACTAGCTCTAATATGCTCTTGTTTAGGCGTGTTTGAAGTGTGATCTTCCCCTCTTATAATACAAGTAACACCCTCCATCATATCATCAACCGCACAAGCAAAATTATAAGTTGGGGTTTTATCAGCTCTCATAATCACAAAGCTGTCTATATTTTCAGGTTCAAAATGAAGTTTTCCCTTAATCAAGTCCGCAAATTCCATAGCTTTGATAGGTTTTTTAAGGCGGATAACAAAGGGCTTTTCATTATCCAAAACCTCGCTATCACTAAGTTTTTCACAAGTGCCATCATAGCGGTAGGGTTTGCCCTCAGCCTTAGCCTTTTCTTTTTTTGCCTCAAGCTCTTCAGCCGTGCAAAAGCAGGCAAAGGCTTTTTTTTCACTCACTAGCTTTAAAGCCATTTGGCGGTGGAATTTCAAGTTTTCACTTTGCATATAAAAATGCTGCCAACTCACACCAAAAAGCTTCAAAAGCTCCTTAATCTCTTCATCTTTGCCAGCGATATTTCTAGCTGTATCAGTATCTTCTATACGCAAAATAAAGCCACTTTTATCCTGCAAAGAACAAAGATAATTAATGAGTGCTGCTCTTAAATTACCTATGTGCATATCCCCGGTAGGCGAGGGTGCAAATCTATACATTGAAATTTTCTCATTTTCTTTATAAATTTAAAGCCTAAATTATAACTTGAAAAGATTAATAAAAGCTAAGTCAAAGCTTGTGCGATAAGTTCTGCTTGCTTTATCGCATTTTCTGCAGTGATTTTGATAATATCTGATGGATAGCCAAAATTTATCTTTCCTTTTCCTCCTCACCCTCGCTTACTAGCTCATCATAAAGCTTTAAAAAGCTATCGCTGATAAACTTTAAAAATACTAAGCCTAAAACAATGTGCTTATATTCAGCTGCGTCTATGTTCTTGCAAGCTTATCAGCTGCGGTAAAAAGTGTAGTTTCTAGCGATTTTTGAGGCTTTGAGTTGCCATAATATGCCTTTGAGTGAAAATTTTATACGATTATACAACTTTTATCAAAATTTAAAAGCATTTTTTGTAAGTATTTAACAAAAAAAGCTAGAATTACGCCTATGTTTTTTATAATTTCTTGTATTTTCGTGTTAATTTTTGGCTTAGCTAATGTTTTTATTTATAAACGTTTGTTTATGAAAATTCCTTTTTTGCAAGCTCATAGGCTTTGGATTTTAGGCTTTGTGCTTGTGATTTTTGTGATGGAATTTGTTTTTTTAATGTTTAGGGCAGATGATCGCTTCAATAGCATTATATACAACGTTTTAGCTCATTCTTTTGCTTTTACTTATTTTTTCTTTTTTGTTACGCTTTTTGCTGAAATTGTAGCTTTTTTTATATGCTTTTGGGTAAAAAGAACAAGCAAACTTCCCTTAAACCCACAAAGACGTTCTTTTATCAAGCTCATTTTTAATTTTTCCTTGCTTATCTTTGGCGTAGGGCTTATGCTTAGAGGCTGGGGCAATGCTATGAATGTGCCTGCAGTAAAGCAAGTTAATCTAAGCTTAAAGGGCTTGAAAAATGACTTAAGACTTGTAATGATTAGCGATGTGCATTTGGGTAAAAACCTGCACGATGTCTTTTTAGGGGAACTTGTGGCAAAGATTAATAGCTTAAAGCCTGATATTGTAGTGATAGTTGGCGATCTAATCGATACAAAGCCTAAGGAGTTAGAGCATTACATACACAAGCTTAATGATTTACAAAGCAAACTAGGGACTTTTTATGTGCTTGGCAATCACGAGTATTACAGAGGGCTTGATGAAGTTTTAAATGTGCTAAGAACGAGGACGAATTTAAAGATTTTAATCAATGAAAATGTGGATTTAGGCGAGTTTAATCTCGCTGGGCTTGCTGATCTTGCCGGATTTTACTTTGCAAATGATGAAAAAGGCGTGGGATTAAGTGGCTTAGGGCTTAGATCGGCTACGAATTTTGCTCCTGATATAAAAGCTACAACGCGAAATTTAAGCCCAAACAAGCCAAGTATTTTACTTTCTCATCAGCCAAAAAGTGTCAATGTGCTTGATGTGAGTGGTTTTGATCTTGTTTTAAGCGGACATACGCACGCTGGGCAGGTTTTTCCTTTTGGGGCTTTAGTGCTTGCACAACAAGGCTTTTTATATGGGCTTTATGAATTAAACCAAAAGACTAGGCTTTATGTAAGTAGCGGGGCTGGGTTTTGGGGACCTGCAATTCGCTTTTTAGCTCCAAGTGAGATTGTTTTAATGCAAATAAAGGCCGAAGCTTAGAGGAGGGGATTTTGGATAAATTTATATCGCGAGTTTTTGGGACAATTGCTGGCTTTGAGTTTTTTAGCTTTTTGCAAAATTTTATTAATCAAGCTTATGTGAATTATTTTAAAATAGACTTAAGTGAATTTCAAGATATAAAAGAATACAAAAGTCTCACCGCCCTTTTTACAAGAGCCTTACAAAAGCCAAGAGTCTTAGAAGATGACTTTATCTCTCCTTGTGATGGTAAAGTTTTAGAATGTGGCAAAAGTTTTGTAGGCGAGGGAACAAATCTAGCCTTTAGCGTGAAAGGTTTTACTTATGATATTGATGAGCTTTTACAAAATGCCTATGAAAAAAAAGAGCTCGAAAAAGGCGTAAGTTATGCAAATATCTACCTTTCTCCACGTGATTATCACCGCTATCACGCCCCTTGTGATCTGCAAATTCTAAGTGCAACTTATACCAGTGGCAAACTTTTAAGTGTGAGTGAAAAAAATGTTAAAAAATATGCAAATTTATATGCAAAAAATGAAAGAGTAGTTTTAAAATGTCTTACAGCTGAAAAAAACTTGCTTTGGCTTGTTTTTATTGGGGCTTTAAATGTAGGTAAAATGTGCTTTGAATTTGATAAAAGCATACAAACAAACGCTACAAACGCTCATAATTTTACACACACTTATGAGAATTTAGAATTTAAAAAAGGCGAGGAGCTAGGACATTTTGAACTTGGTTCAACCATACTTATCTTAGCTTCAAAGCTTGAATTTCAAGAAAATTTAAGCCAAAAAAGTGTGAAATTTGGACAAAATATAGCTAAAGCTTAATAATATCATCATTACAAAGCAAAACATCAAAGACGAATTATCTCGCTAAGATTAAAAAGAAAATTAAAAACTAATGAAAAAGTGTGCTTTGTGTATTAAGAGGAACTAAATGTCAAGAATTATCTAAAAGCGTAGAAATCGCCTTGAAAGCTTTTGAGGCTTTTAAGGCGAGAAAAGCTTAGTGTGAGCAAGAGCAGCTACAACTACAACCGCCATTTTCGCTGAAGAATTTTTCAAGATCTTCTATATTTGGTAGTTCTGTAACCTCAGGAACAATTTGTTTATACACGATCTTGCCGTCTTTAATCACGAAAATCGCACGAGCAAGCAAGCCTTCTAAAGCTCCATCGCTAAGTAAAACGCCGTATTTTTCGCCAAATTCTTTAGACACAAAATCGCTTGCAACGATTATATTGTCTATGTTTTCTGTGCTACAAAACCTTCCCATAGCAAAAGGTAAATCTTGGCTTACTACGATCACTTCGGCATTTGGATTTTGAGCAACTCTTTTGTTAAATTCTCTTGCTTCAGTTGCACACACTGGTGTATCAAGGCTTGGCACACTTAAAACAATTTGGATTTTAGCAGATTTTCCCACTTCAACTATGCCTAAATCTTTGCTTTTAAGCTTAACAACAGGTGCGTTATCGCCAACGCTTACCCCACTTCCTTTAAGGTGCATTTGGTTTCCCTTAAAAGTTACTGAATTCATTGTTTTTCCTTTTTAGATTTTATATTTGCTTATTTTTAAGCTAGTCTCATTATAACATTAAAGTCTTAATTTAAAATATTAATCACTTAAAATAAGTCTTTTTTAATATATTATGAGTGTAAAAGTGCATCTTAAAATATATAAAAATTTGTTATAATCTATTTTTTAAAAGGATAAGCTTGAATGTAAAAATTTGCTTAAAGCTGTGCTTGCCAGTAATTTTTAGTTATATACCGCTTGGAATGAGTTTTGGAATACTTGCTTCTAGCAATGATTTTTCTATGCTTGAAGTGATTTGTATCTCTTTTTTTGTATATTCTGGTTCGGCTGAGTTTTTACTCATTACTTTTATTACGGCTAAGCAAGGTTTGCTTAGTATTTTTGTTACGCTTTTCTTGCTTGGATTTCGGCATTTTTTTTATACCTTAAGCTTGCTTGAGCGACTGAAAGGCTTAAATTTCTTAAGACATTATGTGATCTTTACTCTTTCTGATGAAAGTTTTGCCCTTTTAAGCACTAATGAAAAGGGCTTTGAAAGCGTGCAAGATAAAAACAAAAAAAGCTTATATTATGCTTTACTTTGCTTTATCAATCAAGCCTCTTGGGTGCTTGGCGGAATTTTAGGCGTGCTCGTGCAAAAGATGATGAAATTTGATTACAAAGGCATTGAGTTTTGCTTAATCGCTCTGTTTATCGTGCTTAGTTACGATGCGTTTAAACTCAATCCAAACAAAAAAGTTTTCATTTTAGCTGCTATGATAGGAATTTGTGGCTTTTTGTTTATCGCAAAAGCTTATATGCTCTTTATTTGCCTTACTTTTGCTTTGATTTTGCTTGTTTTAGGAAAAAGATATGTTTGATAGTTTTTATTTAGAAGCTGTTTTTGTAGGTTTTTTAGCGACTTATCTTGGGCGAGTTTTACCCTTTTTGCTCTTTAAATACAAGCAAAACTCAAACACTTTAGGTTTTATCCAAAAAAATATGCCACTTGTGATTATGGTTATTTTAGTGTTTTATTGTCTTTTTTCTTTTGAGCTTGATTTTGTGTTGTTTTTTTCTTGTGTTTTAGTTTTAATGCTTGAAATTTGCTTTAAAAATGCCCTTTTAAGTATAATCTTAGGGACTATTTTTTATATGATCGCTTCAAGGCTTATGTGATGGATTATACCCTTTTTGTGCTTTCTTTTGTTTCAGTTTCTTTTCTTCCCGGGCTTTGTATGAATTTAGCTCTTTCTTTAGGACTTAGCATTGGCTTTAAAAAGACTTTGTGGATGATGGCTGGGGAGCTTTTTGGGCTTTTGCTTGTAGTAGTGCTTTGCGGACTTGGGGCGAGTTTTGTTTTGCAATTTAAGCTTGTTTTTATGGTGCTTAAACTTTTTGGAAGTTTGTTTTTGCTTTATACAGCTTACACACTTTTTCATCAAAAACTCGAGTTTAAAAAAGGTGAATTTAAATTTAAAGATAAAAGCACGCTTGCACTTCAAGGCTTTTTAGCAACTATTTCCAACCCAAAAGCGTGGATTTTTATGCTTGCCCTTTTACCACCTTTTTTGCAAAAGTCAAATTTGTTTGTGCTAAGTTCTATCATCATTTTTATAGAATTTATAGCACTTTGCACCTATGCCTTAGGTGGAGTGGCTTTTGGCTTGTTTTTAGGTAAGCATTTAAATAAACTAAGTAAATTTTCAGCCCTTTGTGTAGCATTTTTAGGCTGCTTTATGCTCTATGAGCTCTTTTTTGAACTTTACATTCATTTATCTCATACTTAAGCTAAAATAAAAGCATTTTGGATCTTTTTCAAAGCCTATTTTTCCATTATGAGCGTTAATGATTTGCTTGCAAAGGCTTAATCCTAAGCCATTTCCTTTAAGCTTTGTTGTTTTAAAGGCTTCAAATACAGCCTTTTCATCTTTTATACTTGCTCCATTATCAAAGACTTTGATGATGAGTTCGTCTTCTTTAAGTAAGCTTTTTATGCTTATTTTTCCATTTTGCGTTTCGCTTTCTTCTATGGCATCTATGGCGTTGTAGATTAAGTTTTGAAGCACAAGGTTGATTAAAGCTTTATCAGCATTGATTTTTAAATCCAAAAACTCAAAGCTAAAGTCAATCTCGGCATTAAAATTATAAGAATGAGCAATTTGTTCGCATTCGTCTTTAAGCTCCAAAAGATTAAAATCCCTTGAATTTATATGCACGCCCTTAGTAAAAAGTAGGGTAGAATTAACTATCCTTTCTACCCTTGAAGTGGCTTTTTGAATTTCAAGCACTATGTGTTTGTTTTTAAGCTCGGTTCTTGAAAAAAGCGTGCTTGCGAGTAAAGAAATAGAACCTATGGGATTTCTGATCTCATGAGCTAAATGTGCTGCCACACTCCCCATGCTTGCTAGCCTTTCATTTCGCTTTTCATCGCTTATATCAGTAGCTTGGATAATGAGCTTTCCTTCGTGGTTGATGTTTTTGATGATAAAAAAACGTCCTTCATACTCAAGCTCATAATTAGCCTTTAAGGTATCAATATGAGCTAACAAAGCTTCATTTTTTAAAGCTTGCTCGTTTTGCAAGATAATAGTTTTACCCTCAAGCACCCAAAGTGCAGTTGGCAAAACTTCGATAATCTCACTCATCATCTTTCTTAGACTCTCATAACTTGCTTGCAAGGCTTTGTATTCATTTTCTATAACATAGGTTTGCTCGATTAAAGACTTAAGCCCTTCTTGGAAATTTTCTTTCTCAGCAGAATCAAGGCTTTTTAAGATATTTTCATTCATCATTCTTCCTTTAAAAGTTCTTTAAAATCATTCAAATCAAATAAAAGCAAATCGCTTTCTTTGAGTTTTAAAAGCTCACTTGAAAAGCCAGATTTTGAAAAAAGCACATAAAAATTTGGCTTTATATCAAGGTTTAAAGCTTTGATTTTAAGCAGATTAAGCACATTTTTACAAACTTTTTTATTTTTGTATTTAACCTCGCCTACAAAGCACAAATTTACATCTTCATAATACAAATCAAGCTCCAAATCCCTATGCCAAAAGCTCGAAATTTCAGCCAAATCAAGCTTTTTTTGTAAAAATTCTTTACTTAAAAGCTCAAAACACAGACTTTGATAATGTTCAAAATCCTTTTTTATAAGCTCTAATACAAGCTCAAATTCAGCATTTAAGATAAGCTCCTCATAGGGCTTTAAAAAATAATAAAAAAATCTCACAAAATGACTACTAAACAAAATCTTATCTTGGATAGCATACCCTCTTAAGTGCTTTTTAAGCTTTTGCCCTTTTGGACTAAAAAAGCGTTCTTCTTTGCTTTTCTCAAAACTTATAAAACCAAGCTCTAAAAGCTCCTTTAAGGCAGCTGTAGCTTTAAAATGTCCGAGTTTTTTGTTGATAGAGTATTTTTTACGGCTGTTTTTTGCAAGTATTTTTAGGGCAAGCTCGCTTTTTTGACTGAGTTTAAAATTTAAAGCAACAGAAGCGTAATTTTGTAGATAGTTGAACTTAATATTTTCATACAAATCGCCCTTGTTTTCAAAATTATCAAAGCCATCAAACACGCTATATAAGTCAAAAAGTTCTTTCATACTCAAGCCCCTAAAAGACTTTGAAAATTGGTTAAATTCTATTTGCTACCCTTATTAAAATGATAAATTTATTGTATAATTCTAGCAAATTTTTGCTAAGGTTTGCTTTGGAAATACAGAATTTAAGAAAAGATATTATTTTAAAAAAGGGTGTGTATTATTTTGATTTTGCAGCTTCAGCTTTAGCTTTAAAAAGCGTGGAAGCTAGTCTTAAAAATATACTTTTAACTTACGCAAACACACATTCTGATAGTGCTTTGCATTCCTTTAAGACTCAAGATTTATACCAAAATGCAAGAAAAGAGATCAAAACTTGTTTGGGTTTAGATGATAGTTTTGCATTAATTGCTTGTGGATATGGATCAAGTGCTGCTATAAAGAAATTTCAAGAGCTTTTGGGCATTTATGCACCACCTCTTGTAAAAGACAAATATCTTTTCAATTTAGATCAAAAAACCCTGCCCCTTGTTATCATAGGACCTTATGAGCATCATTCAAATGAGCTAAGTTTTAGAGAAGGCTTGTGCGAATGTGTGCGTGTGCCTTTGAACGAAAAGGGCGAGTTTGATCTTGATTTTTTTAGTTCCGTTCTAGAAAAAAACAAAGAAAGAAAGATCATCATTAGTATTTCTTTAGCTTCTAATGTAACAGGAATTTTAAGTGATTATAAGGCTATAAGCAAGCTTGGACGCAAATATAAAGCCATTATCGCTTATGATGCTTCAGCCTTTGCGCCTTATCATCATATAGCGGCTAGCTTTTATGATGCTTTATTTATCAGCTCGCATAAATTTTTAGGTGGAGTTGGAGGATGCGGACTTTTAGTGATTAAAAAAAGCCTATGCGCTTCTAAACCTAGTTTTGCCGCTGGTGGAACTGTGGGTTATGTCTCAAGGAGCTCAGCTTCTTATCTTTGTGATATTGAGAGCTTAGAAGAGGGTGGTACACCGCCTATTTTAGGGCTTATTAAAGCAAGTCTCGCTTTTAAAGTAAAAGCAAATATAGGACTTGAAAAGATCATTTTAAAAGAGCAAAAACTTGTAAAAATGTTCTTCAAAGAACTTGAAAGCATAGAAAAAGCCATAATTTATGCAAAAGAGCTCAAAAATCGTTTAGCAATCTTTTCTTTTAATATCAAAGGCATTTCTCCTTTTGATCTAGCTTATCATCTAAGTAAAAAATACAGGATAGAAACAAGGGCAGGTTGTGCTTGTGCTGGACCTTATGGGCATGATTTGCTTGGCTTGAAAGATGATGCAAAATTTAGCACTAAACCGGGCTGGCTTAGAGTAAGCCTTCATTATACGCACGAACAAGAGGATTTGTGCTATTTTTTTAAGGCTTTAAAGGCGAGTATGAAGGAGCTAAATTAGATTTTTTACCTCTTAAGCTTTTAGATGAGAGTTTTTTATCAAGGCAAAGCGATCCACATTTTTGGTTCGCGCTCAATCATCAAATTCTTGACTTAAGATAGTTCCATTTGCGTCTATTTTAAGTTCAAGTCTATTAGAAAGTTTGATTTTGTAATAATTTATCTTTCTTTCAGCCTCGAGTAAAAATGTGTTTGGAAATTGATTTTGTATGATTGCGACGATATTTGCTGGCAGTATAGAAAAACTAATCGGTGTGAATTTGCTATCAATTTCTTTCCAATTTCCCATTATATCAAACTCAAGTTCAGTGCCATCAGTGAGATAAACTTCAAAAGAATTATCATCTCTTTGCACCATACCAACTTGTGCTTTAAAATTTGTGCTTAAAAATTGTTTGGTATTTTCAGGCAAAGAGTCTGGAGATATGATAAGATCAGCCTTTGCAAGCAAACAAATAAAGAAAAAAGCCAAAACAAACTTTTTAAACACTATAATATCCTTAATTTTTCTGTATTTTAGCTCAATTTTAATGAAGCCAGCGTGAATTTTGAATTATCTTAACATAGAAATGTTATAATTTGTTAAAAAGGCTTAAAAATTGTTTTGTGTTGTGCTTATCGCTTTAAATATCATAATTTATTTCCTTTTGCCAGATAATGAACTAAAAGCTGTTTTTGGCTTGAATTTAGCTTTTAAAGAAGGTTTTTATTGGCAGCTTTTAAGCTCTATGTTTTTGCACGCTAATCTTACACATTTAGCGTTGAATATGGTTACGCTTTATCAATTTGGCTTTGTTTTAGAACGCTATCTTGGAAGTCTTAGGTTTGCTCTTTTATACATACTTGGAGGACTTGCTTGCTCGTTTTTAAGCTTTTTGTATATTGACATATTTGAAACACATTTTGTAAATATTGTCGGTGCGAGTGGAGCAATTTGCGTTTTGATAGGGTATTACGCGTGCATTGATAGATCAAGTGCAAAAGGGCTTGTAGTAGCTATCTTACTCATTAGTTTTGCACCTTTACTTGTGGGCGTAAATATCGCTTGGTATGCTCATATATTTGGCTTTTTATGCGGATTTATCATCGCTAAAATGCGAGTTTTAAGGAAATAGTTAAGGAAGCGATCATATGAAAAAGATTTATTTTTTACGCCATGCTAAAGCTGAAGAAAGTGCAAAAGAGGGTGATTTTTACAGAAAACTAAGCAAAAAAGGTAAGAAAGATATACAGCTCATGCTTGAAAGACTTAAAAACTTTGAATTAAAATTAAATTGCATTATCTCAAGCCCAGCTACGAGGACAAGTCAGACGGCTAGAGAATTTGCACAAACTTTGGGCTGTGAGCTTGTTTTTGAGGAGCGTTTATACGAGGCTGAAGCTAAAGATATGATTAATCTTATCAAAACAATCGATGAAAACTACCAAGAAATAATGCTTGTGGGACACAACCCAGCCCTAAAAGAAAGCATTGAGCTTTTAAGCGAAATTCATCTCCCTTCTTTTGCGACTTGCTCTGTATTGTGCTTGGAATTGCCAAGTTTTAAGGAGTTAAAGCTACACCAATCAAGGCTTATATTCTTTGAAAACTCAAAGAATATAAAAGAAAGGCATTTGTAAATTTGCGTTTTTGTGATAATGAACTTATGAGTAGAGTATGATGATAGGGCAGGGGGCGATTAAACTTTGTTTTTAAAAGCTAATCTTTATTTAATAAAAAGGCTAGAAAGAATAACTAGCCTTTTTATTTTAGCAAATAGTGTTTAAACTAAAACGAAAAAGTGTAGCGAAGCCCTACTTGATAAGGTTGTTTTACCTTAGAGGTGATGCCATTAGCTGTAGCTTCTTGATTTAAAAGCCCAAAACGAGTGAAAAGCTCAAAGCCATGTACGTAATTATAAGTGGTTCTTAAACCAAGATTTAAAGCAACATCAAAGCCATCTGGTTTATCATTTCCCCTTCTTTTGTTTTTTACTTCATGGCTAACATAGCCCAAGCCTACACCGCCAAAAACGCCATATTCAAGATCGCCTTCTTGAGCAAAGTTGTAAAGCGCATCAGCATTAACATAAAGGTTCATTGTTTCAATTTGTGGATTGTTACTGCCTTTGGTATACTTAGTTCCCAAATCAAAGGTTCCATAATATCTCACACCAAAATCTGCATTAAAAAAATCTTTATAACCAGCGATAATACCATATCTAAAGCCAGTATGCGAGCCGCCTGAATTTGGTTTAGCTGCACCATAAGCAACATTTGCACCGACAAAAGCACCAGAATCTTCTGCAACAGCTGCACTTGCAAGCAAAGCTGAAGCCACCGCAACGCTTGTGAAAATCTTTTTCATTGTGTTTCCTTCAAAGTGTATTTCATTAAATTTAAGATTTAACGATTTTTAAAACATAATTTTAGCCAAAAAATATAAATATGCACTTAATAAAATTAAAAATCTTCATAAAATAATTTCACAAATGTCAAAAATACAAACACCAAAACAACACAAAAACATTATTTAAAGAAAAGATATGATTTTAAAGCTAATAAAATAGTAAAATAATATTATTTAAATATTAAAAATAATATATAACTATATATAAATAAACTTATAAATTATTAATTTAAAATAAACTTAATTAATATGTATAATTATATGTTATAAGGTAAAATTAGCTTTGTATTTTAATTTTGTATTGAAAACTATAATTTTCAAACTTTTTTATATTTTTTACATACCATACTCTATTTTTACTTTTAAACTACTATTATATAGTATATTAAACCATTTTACCTTTTGAAATTTATCTTTTTATCCATAGAATTTTAAGCATATGTTTGTGTTTATATATACCTACTTTTTTTAGAATAGAAAAAATAAAATTGCAAGGATAAGTATAACTCAATAAAAATTTATAATTTATTTTTATCATTTAATATAAATAATGATAAAAAAAGAGTTTAAAAATATTATTTTTATTTTTTAATTTTGCTTAAAGCTCTTTTTCATTAAAAATATCTTACAATACCCTTTTATTTTAAGGAAAACCAAACGATGAAATACCCACTTGACTGCGAAGAAGATTTTGAGCACTCCCTGCTCTTTTGGCTTGCAAGATATGTTAAATTTAAACTTAGTTCGCTTTCAAATAAAGAACTTAAAAACGCTCAAGCCTTGGCTATGGTAAATTTTGAACTTACAAAAAACGTGCATCATATAGAAGAACTTGATGCCTTGGTAAAAAAAGCTAGAAATGCTGGATTAACCGGTGTAAATACTTATTTTAATCCCCTTAAAAAGCTTTATGAACAGCTTTGTTTTTATAAGCTTTATTCGATGAAGCAAATTGATGAGGAACTAGTGATCGAAGTGCTTGCAAGTATTACAGGAGCTTTATCTGATGCGAGCAAGAAAAACTATCGCATTGCGATGATGAATTTTTTTGATTTTTTAGATAAACAAAACGAAGAAGAAGGCAAGGCTCATATTTATGATATAAGTCTTAAAAACTGGGCTGGTATAAGTAGCTTTAAGGGCAAATTACCCGAATACATGAGCGAAGAAGAGATTAAAAAATTTCTTGACGCGGTTGAAAATGCAGACTTTAAAGCCAATACCACGCGAAATAAACTCATCATTAAAACCATCATCTTTACAGGCATAAGAGTAAGTGAAGCTATCAATCTCAAACGCAAGGATATTAGTGAAGAAAATGATTTGTATATCATTCGAATTCGAGCTAAAGGCAACAAATACCGCGTTGTAATGATTAAAAAAGAGTTGATTGAAAAGCTTTTGCAAGACTTAGAGATTAATTATCTTAGTCAAGACGCCCTGCTCTTTAGCAACAAAAAAGGCACAGCCCTAACTCAAGCTTATGTAAGCCGTATAGTTGAGCAAATTCTTTTTAAAGCTGGTATTCGCAAACAAAAAAACGGGGCTCATATGTTGCGTCATACCTTTGCTACCTTGCTTTACAAAAAGCAAAAAGACTTAGTTTTAGTTCAAGAAGCCTTGGGACATGCCAGCCTTGATACTTCGAGAATTTACACACACTTTGATAGTGATAAGCTCAAACTTGCCGCACAGGTTGCAAAAGAACTTAGTCAAAAATAACAAGCTATTTTATAAAATGATTTTTGTTTATAAGTATTTTTTACCCTCTTCTATAAAAGCTTTCATTTCGTTTTCAGGAACCATATTTCCACCCGTTGCCCATATTAGATGAATGCCGTTAGGGTGGGTATTTTTAAGCTCGTTTGCAAAAACCAAAGCTTTAGCCCCAGCTAAGGCAGATGGTTCTAAATTTATATTTTCACTCTTATGCATTAGACTTAAAAATTTATACATATTTTCATCACTTACGCTTACACAACCATCAATGATTCTTTCAAGCACTTTTCCCACAAGTTTAGATGCCCTACCTACTGCTAAGCCATCGGCTGCAGTTTTATTATCTAAGCCTATATCACTTACACTAATATCAGCGTGTTTTTTCGTTAAAAGTCCTAAAAACATACAAGGACTATGAGTAGGTTCAGCAAAAAAGCATTTTACATCTTTACCAAATTCACTTTTTAAGCCATAAGCCACACCCCCAGGTCCTCCACCAACTCCACAAGGTAAATATACATATAAAGGGCATTCTTTGCTTATTGAAATATCCAAAGCTTGAAATTGTCCTTTTAATCTTTTTGCAGCTACACTATAACCTAAAAATAAATTTTTGGAATTTTCATCATCAATAAAATAGCAAAATTTATCATTAAGCGAACTTTTCCTACCCTCTTCTACTGCTTTGCCATAGTCACTTTCATAAGTAACCACTTCACATCCGTGAGCTTTGAGCATTTGCTTCTTCCATTCTTTAGCATCATTACTCATATGAACGCTTGCTTTAAAGCCTAACTTAGCACTCATTATCCCTATAGAAAGTCCTAAATTTCCAGTAGAACCTACAGCGATTTTATATTTGCTTAAAAAATCTTTAAAATTAACAATTTTAGAATAATCATCATCAATTTTCAAAAGTTTGTTTTCTAAAAGCAAATCTTCAGTATGTTTTAAAACCTCATAAATTCCACCTCTTGCTTTAATAGAACCAGAAATAGGCAAATGAGAATCAAGCTTTATAAATACATTTCCAGCAATTTTAATCTTTTCTATATTTTCTAATTCGCTTTTAAAAGTATTAATGCATTGTAAAGGACTTTCTATAATGCCATTGCTTTTTAAGGTTTGAGGGAAAAGAAGCTTTAAAAGTGGAGCAAAACGATTGAGTCTTAATCTTGCATCTTCTATATCTTCAAATTTAATTCCTTTAGAATTTAATTCTTCTTGTATATTGACATTTAAATTATCATTGAGCCAAAAACATTCTTTAACTTGTTTTAATTTTTCTAATAACATAATTATCCTTTAAATAAAATTAGATAAAATAAAGCTAAGACCTAGTCCCACCAAAGAAGCAACCGCAGTTGCACCTGTATAATACTTAAACATTTCTTTCATATTTAATTTTAAAGTTTCTTTAATAAGCCAAAATAAACTATCTGTAACTATAGTGCAACCTATGGCTCCACTGCCTATTGCTAAACATAAAGCTTCTTTGCTTATATTAGTATCTAAGCTTGAAACTATACCTGCTGCACTTATCATCGCCACAGTAGCACTGCCAACACTTGCGTGTAAGATGATAGCTATAAGCCAAGCGAGAAAAATAGGATTGAGGTGAAAACTACCAAGAACAGCCTTTAGAGCATCTCCTATATGGCTTTGGATTAAAATTTCATTAAAAGCACCTCCTGCACCGATAATAAGTAAAATTCCAGCAATTTGTAAAAAGGAATTTGTGCTTAAGTCGAGTAAATTTTGCATTTTATAATGTAGCCTTAAACCTAAGGTATAATAAGATACAAGCACACTAATTATAAGAGCTATTATAGGATTGCTTATAAACAAGATGATAGGATTTGTAAAAAACACCTTGCTAAGCATCAAAATAAGTGGTAATAAAATTGTAAAATAAGTTAAAAAAATTCCGGGATTTTTCTCTTTTTGTGCTTCATTTATGATTGTAAAATTTTCATCTTTAGAAAAATGAAAAAATTTCAAATAAACAATGCTTCCAAAAAATGCACAAATAATGCCTATTATTAAAGAAAAAATAATAACCTTAGAAATATCAGCTCCTAAAGTCGATACTATGGTTGTAGCAGCAGGGTGTGGAGGCACTAAACAATGAACGCACATTAAAGAAGTTCCTAGAGCAATGCCTATTTTAATGCGTGAAATATGCATTTGCCTAGCAACTACGAAAATCAAAGGTGCAAGTAAAACAAAGCCAACTTCCACAAATACAGGAATTCCAGCTATAAAACCTACCAATATCATAGCTATATCAGCTCTTTCTTTTCCAAACAAAGAAAGCAAAGAATTCGCAACTACTCTTGCTCCTCCACTCACTTCAAGCATTTTGCCTAAAATGGCTCCACAACCTATAATTACAGCTAAAAAACCCAAAGTGCCGCCCACTCCTTTTTCAAGTATATCTGCTATCTTTTCTAAAGGAATTTTAGTAAGTAAAGCTACAAAAATGCTTGCTAAAGAAAGGGCTAAAAAAGCGTGGATTTTAAGTTTTGTAATAGCTAAAATGATAAAAACAATCGCTAAAATAAGAATGCAAATCAATGAAAAATGGCTCATTTTAATCCTTAGTTTTTGTTTATTTTAAATAAAAGCAAAACAATTTAAACTTAAATTTATCTATTTTTACAATAATTTTTTAAGATAATAAAAATTTTTGTTACTATTTTAAACATCATTTTTAAGCATAAATTCTTTTTTTTAAGAAAATTTACTTGTCGCTCAAAATGGGCAAAGTGAGAAATTTAAAGTTTTAGAAAGCGGGTATTTTGATTATCCTCAAAAGCCACTTGAGTATGAAAATGAAGAATTAAAATATAAAATCTTAGCTTTCACTCTTTTCTAGCACTTCAAAATAGGCTTTCTCAAGCTTAATAAGCTCGCTTTGCGTAAGTTCAAGTTCTTCATAAAGCTTTGCAACGCCTTGCTCTTGGTATAATTCTTGCTTTGAAAGGGCGTGTTCTAATTCTTTGATTTTTGTTTCAAGATGAGTTATTTTATCGGGGTAAGTTTTTAGAATTTCTTGTTCTTTGTAGCTGAGTTTTGTGCTTTTGTTTGTTTTGGCATTTTTGCTTTTATTTTCAGCGTCATCAAGCTCTTTAAGGTTTAATTTCTGGCTTAGCTCCTCAAATTCTTTTAGCTCTTTTTCATCTTCTAAAAGTTGAGTATAACTTTTATGTTCTATCTCAATAGTAGCATTTGACTTAAAAACAAAGAGTTTTGAAACGATTTTATCCATAAAATATCTATCATGACTTACCAGTAAAATTGCACCATTAAAGCTTAGCAAATACTCCTCAAGTATATTAATAGTCGCAATGTCTAAATCATTTGTTGGCTCATCAAGCACGAGCATATCGTATTCTTTAGTAAAAAGCAAGGCTAAAGCCACCCTGTTTTTTTCACCTCCACTTAATACAGCTACATTTTGAGTTAAAAACTCCTTAGGAAATAAAAATTGCTTTAAATAGCCATAAATATGCATATTTTTACCCCTAACCTCCACCCTATCGCCTCCATTTGGGCAAAAAATTTCTTGTAGAGTTTTTTCGCCTTCAAGCAAGGCTCTTGCTTGATCAAAATAGCCAATTTTAAGCTCCCCTCTTTTCATCTTGCCACTATCTGGGCTAAGTTGTCCTAATAAAATCTTTAAAAGACTTGACTTGCCACAGCCGTTTTTACCTACTATGCCTATACGCTCAAATTGTAAAATACGCGTTGAAAAGTCCTTAAATAAAAGCTTTTCGCCCATACTTTTGCTGATATTTTCAAGCTCAAAAAGCATTTTTTGACGATTCGTGCTTTGAATTTGAGTGAAGTTTTTTTGTGCTCTTTGTAATTCAAGTTTGAGTTTATTAATTTGGCTTGGATTTTTCTTAGCTTCTTCTCTCATCTTTAAAATTCGTTCTTTACGCCCTTCATTTCGCTTAAGTCTTGCCTTTACCCCGCGTCTTAGCCACTCTTCCTCACTTTTAAGTTGTTTAACTAAGGTCTCATAGCTTTTACTAAGGCTAGCTAAAAGTTCAGCTTTTTTAGCTAAATAATAAGTATAATTTCCCTCAAATTTCCTCAACTCTCCTTCTTCAAGCTCCACACAGCGAGTAGCTACTTCATCGATAAAATAGCGATCATGGGAGATAAAAATTACGCAGGATTTTGAGTTTTTAAGATAATTTTCTAAAAAAGCACACATATATACATCTAAATGATTGCTTGGCTCATCTAAAAGCATAATATCAGGGCTTTTAAGCAAGATAGCACACAAGGCTATACGTCTTAGCTCACCCCCACTTAAAGAAAGCAAGCTTCTTTGCTCAAAACGTAGCAAATCAAGCTCTTTTAAGGCTCTATTCATTTTATTTTCTAAATTCCAAGCATCTTTGCTTGTGATAAAATCAAAAAGCGTATTAATCTGCTTTAAAAGTTCTGTATTTTCAGATTCGCTAGCAAGTTTTTCATTTAAGCTTTCATAGGCTTTTAAAGCCTTAAATTCCTCAGCCAAATGCTCTTTTAAAGCCTCTTTAACGCTTAAGCTTGAGTTAAAATCAAGCTCTTGAGCTAATAAAGCTACGCTTATATCATTTTGCTTAATCACGCGTCCGCTATCAAGTTTAAGCTTGCCATAAAGAGCTTTTAAAAGGCTTGATTTACCACAGCCATTTTTGCCGATAATAGCGATTTTTTCGCCCTTATTTGCACTGAAATTCACATCTTTTAAAATGATTTTTTCGCCAAATTTTTTGTTTGCCTCTATGCACTCAAGTAAAGCCATTTTTACTCCAATTCAAAAGAAAACTCACTGCCTTTGTTAAGCTCGCTTGAAATTTGAAGATAGCTTTTGTGTAGGCTGAGTATTTTTTTTACTAAAAAGAGCCCTATTCCAAAAGAATTTTCACTTTTTATATCAACTTTATAAAATTTTTTTGTGATAAGCTTGATTTGATCTTTAGCTATGCCTATACCCTTATCTTTAACGCTCGCTTTTTTATCTTTTATACTTAAAACTACCTCGTCTTTACTGTATTTAAGGGCATTTGAGATGAGATTTATAAGCACTTGTTCAATTAAAAACTCATTGGCAACAACCATAGAACTTTTACCTTCAAGTTTTATCCTACCATCATTTAAAGCTATTTTTTGAGCAAGCTTATACAGATCAAATTCGTTTTTTTCATTTTGACTTAAATTTAAATTAAAAACAAGATTAAGCTTAGTGGTGAGAAAATCAAGCTTTTTACTTTGATTTTTAATCTTCGCTAAAAGTTTTTCTTGACTAGCCTTATCTTGAAAATGCTCATTTTTTAGGCTTTCAACGCTTAGTTCTATAACGCTAAGTGGATTTTTAAGCTCATGGGATATGGCTGAGATAATGCTTGTAAGCTGGGTATTTTTGAGGTTGATCTTATCGCTTTGTTTTTTGTTTTGTTTTTGTTTTTTAAGTAAGGCGGATTTGGTTTCGTAAAGCTTTGCATTGAGTAAATTAAGCTCTTTAAAGATAGAGTTTTCAAGTAAAATTTCATCTTTGCTGTCTATTTTACTTAAAAAAATTAAAATTTTCTTAAAGCTTTGTTGTAATTTTTTAGCAAAAAAGCCTATCAGCACAAAAAAAGCTAAAGCACAAAAGCTAAAAATCCCAAAAATACCCAGCCAATAATTTTTAAGTTCTAAAATTCTTGGATACACCAAAAGTATAAAAAAATCATCTTGATTGATCTTATAAAGCTTATATAAAAGCTTTTTACCTTTAAATTCAGTCTCTTGAATGCTTTCATTGGCATGTTTTAAGAAAAAATCATACTCTTTAAGTGAAGAGAAAATACTCTCGTCTTTTTTGATGATAAGATCAATGCGAGTTTGTATGCTAAATTCTTTTATATTATTTTCATTAAGGCTTTCAAATAAAGAAAAACGTAAGGCATCATCAAGGGTTTTTAGCTTTTGCTCATACTGCTTAAAAAGCAAGGTTTGTATATTTGAGTAAATCAGCACTGCTGCACTTAAGGTAAATATACTTAAAATGCCCACAAAAAGGAGCATAAAAATGTGTTTTGTTTTTAGCATAATTTATAGCCAATGCCCCTAACACTAATGATATGTTCTTTAAGGCTTGGAAATTTTGCCCTAAGCCTTGTTAGAGCTATGTTTATGGTTTTGTCATTTACATTATCATCTTGCCAGACATTTTCACTCAAAAATTGCCTGCTTAAAAGGGTATTTTTATTTTCAAAAAAGCATTTTAAAAGCTCAAATTCTAAATTTGATAAGATCACTTCCTTGTCTTTAAAAAAGCATTGGTGATTGTTTAGATCAAGCAAGAAGTCTTTATAAGCTAGAGTTTCGCTTTCTTTTTTACTACGTTTAAGCAAGGCTTTGATACGAAAAACGAGCTCGTTAAAATCAAAAGGCTTGATAATATAATCATCACAGCCCTTTTTAAAGCCTTCTATTATATCTTCTTGCAAGCTTTTTGCGGTGAGAAAAATCACAGGCTCGTTATAACCCTGTTTTCGAAGGCTGACAAGCTTTTCTATACTATCTCCGCTTGGTAAATTTCTATCCACAAGCAAAAGATCAAAATCCTTTTCATCTAAGCACTCACGCACTCCTTGAAAATCAAACAAGCTTTCAAGCTCAAAACCCTCCTTTTGAAGTCTTAAAGTTAAAAGCTCGTTTAAGTCTGTATCATCTTCAATTAAAAGTATTCTCATAATTCTGCATAATATGCATACACACAAGCTTCAAGCCCATTAAGCTCATCAAGGACTTTTTTATCTATCTTTTCATCAAGTAAAATCACAGCTAAAGCATAACCTGAGCCATCGCGTCCTAGTCTAAAATCAGCGATATTGATATGATTTTGTGCCAAAATTCCACTAATTGCTGCGATAACGCCCGGAATGTCCTTATTTTTAAAGATAATCATCTTTCCTTTTGGTTTAAAATCAGTCTTAAAGCCATTTAAAGAAACAATTCTTTGATTATTTTCCTCAAATACAGTTCCAGAAACACTAAAGCTTGAATTTGCAGTGCTTATTTTTACGCTTATTTTGTTGTTATAGCCTGAATTTGGCAGAACTTCAAAGCCAAGTTCTATACCCTTTTCTTTGCACACAAACTCGGCATTGACATAATTTATACTATCGCCCAAGATATTTTTTAAAGCTCCAACGCTAGCAAAAGTAAGCAAGGACTTCGCATATTCAGCCACTGCTCCTTCTGCTTCAAGCTTGATACTTGTAATGGCAGTTTTTTGCATTTGAGAACATAAAAATGCCATTTTTGAAACAAGTTCAACATAAGGAGCGATAAAAGGCGGTAAATCTTCTGTTTTTATAGGTAAGTTTAAAGCATTAGCAAAGGCTATGTTACGTGCTGCATTTAAAGCTTGTTCGCAAGCTTGAATGGCGATATTTCTTTGACTTTCAAGGGTATTGGCTCCAAGATGAGCGGTAACTGAGATATTTTCAAAGTCTAAAAGCGGGTTATTTGTAGCTGGTTCTTTATCAAAAACATCTATACCAAGCCAAGCGATCTTGCCACTTTTAAGCCCCTCGCAAAGTGCTTCTTCGGTGTAAAGTCCGCCCCTTGCACAATTAATAAGCCTTACGCCATCTTTCATTTTAGCAAGCTCATTAAGCCCTATCATACCCTTAGTTTCAGTTGTTTTTGGGGTGTGAATGGTAATAAAATCACTTTGAGTTAAAATTTCATCTAAACTTTTGGCTACTTTCATATCTAAATCTGTGATTTTTGAATGTGGCACATAAGGATCATAAGCTAAAATTTTCATACCAAAGGCTTTTGCACGAATGGCTACTCTTGAGCCTATATTTCCAAAGCCAATGACTCCTAAAACCTTATCTTTAAGCTCTATACCATACCATTTTTCTCTTTGCCATTTTCTTTCTTGCTTGAGTTGGTTATGTGCATTGACAAAAGATCGAGCCGCACACAAAAGATGAGCAAGACTCAATTCAACAGCTGCTATGGTATTTGCCGTTGGGACATTCATCACGATCACGCCTTGCTTTGAAGCAGCATTTATATCGACATTATCAACCCCTACTCCGGCTCTTATTAGGGCTTTAAGCTTTGGTGCGGCTTGCAAAAACTTCTCATCTACATCAGTTGAACTTCTTGTAATTGCTACTTCAACATCACTAAGTTTGGTTAAAAGTTCATCTTTTGGCACTTTTGCCGCTTCGATAAGTTCTATATCTTCAGCCTTTCTTAAAAATTCTACACCCTCATCTAAGATCGCATCACAAACGATAATCTTTTTTTTCATAGCCATATCTCCTTTATCTGTGTGTTTATATCATAAATTTTAAGTCTTGCTTGTATATCTTTAAGCAAGTTTTGATTATCTGTATCTAAGAAAATTTCAGTATTTGTTCCAGTTGAGGTAAGCGAATATTTTACCTTGAAAAAATTTAAGGTTTGTTTGAGACAAAACAAAGAATATATATCATTTTTATCAACAATAAGCTGAAAAAATCTGCTCTTGGGCTGGTATTGACTCGTATCTGGAGTAAAAACCATAGAAAATTGTTCTACAGCAGGCGTGTAGTTTTTAGGGCTTAAATTTGCAAATCTATCCTGCCAAGTTTGATTATTTTGCTCTTGAATAGAAATTTGTGTTTCGCTTTCTTCATGCAAGTCATTAAAATTTGGCGCTGCATCATTTTCTGAAAAAAATAAAGAAAAGATAGCTATCAAAAGCCCTAAAAACAATACAGCTAAAACAGCAAAAAAGCTATATTTTTTCATCGCTCATTTTATTTAAGAAAGTTGTTCTTTGATGATATCGCCTAAACTTACTCTATCATTATTGTTGGTTTCGTTAAGAACTTCTCTTTCTTTCATTCTTTTGAGATTTTTTACGCTAAGACGAATCCTGTTTTTCTTTTCATCAACAAAACTAATGACTGATTCTATCTCATCGCCTACTTTAAGTTCTTCCATATCTTTAACGCTAATATCTTCTTTGTGAATGAGCGCATCAACTCCGTCTCTAAGTTCAACGAAAATACCAAAATCCTTAATGTCTTTGATCTTGCCTTTTACGATCTTGCCTATACCAAATTCTTTGATATAAGTTTGCACCGGACTTTGGCTGAGTTCTCTTATGCTTAAAGAAACTTTTTGATTTTCTGGATCAATTTTGATGATCTTTACTTCAAGTTCATCGCCTATTTTGTATAGGTCTTTGCACTTATCATTTCTATCCCAAGAGCAATCTTCATTATGAAGCAAAGCTTCAATTCCATCTATAACTATAAAAGCTCCAAAATTAGTAAGTGAGCTTACTTTTCCTCTGATAATATCGCCTACTTTATATTTTTTTACAAATTCATCAAAAGGCTTTGCAAGAAGATTTTTTAAAGAAACTCTTAAACGCTTTTGATTTGGATCAATTTCAATCACCTCAACTTCAAGTTCTTGTCCTTTGCTGATATAATCTCTTGGGTGTTTGATATTTTTATCCCAAGAAAGCTCACTGATATGCAAAAAGCCTTCTATATCATTTCCCAAATCCACGAAAGCACCATAATTTTCTATATTTGAAACGATAACCTTAATCGTATCACCAAGCTCTAAGCTGTCTTTAATCTCTTTCCAGGGATCAGGTTGAGCTGCTTTGATCGATAAAGAAAGGTGTTTTTTGTCTTTGTCGTATTTTATAGCTTTTACACTTACACTATCACCTTCTTTATAAAGTGCATTTGGATTGACATGCCCTTTATATGAAATTTCGCTATAATGCACAAGCCCATCTACACCGCCAACATCAACAAACATCCCATAACTTGTGATTTTTTTAATGACACCCTTGATGATCTTATCCTCTTCGACAATATCGCTGACAAGTTCTTTGCGTTTCTTGCGTTCATCATCAAGAATTTTTTTGCGTGAAACGACTATGCTTTGTTCATCTTGATCGATCTTAATAATCTTTACTTTCAAGCTTTTGCCAATAACATTACTATCTTTTGCAAGATACTGCGAGCGAGGTAAGAAAAACTCAACACCATCATCATCGACACAAACAAAACCACCTTTGTTTTTAGAGATGATTTTTACATTAAGGATTTTATTGTCATCTTCTGTATAATTTTTGATAAATTCAACAACTTTTTGCTTTCTTAAAGCTTTTTTATGAGAGACAAGAGGCTTGCCATTACGATTTCCTATCACAGCAACTTCAAGTTTGTCACCTTCTTTATAGAGTAAATTTCCTCCAGCATCTTTAAGTTCGTCTATTGCTAGAATTCCTTCTGATTTTTTGCCTATATCAACAAAAGCTTCTTCGTCTTTAATCGCAACAATCACACCTTGTGTTATGGCACCTTCATCTTTTTTATCAAATTCTTTTAACAATTGCTCAAAGTTTTCTTCATCAGTGAAATCGTCCATACTTGTTTGAACTTTTTTGTTCGCCTCAGCCATCTTGGTCCTTTTAAAAATAATAAAAGCTTCATTGTAGCAGATTTTTTCTTTAATTAGAGTTAATTTTTACTTAAATTCTCTATTTTTTTGATGACCTTTTGTATGATCCAATCAGGAGTTGAAGCCCCAGCACTGATCCCGCAGTGTTTTTTACTTTTAAACCACTGGGCTTTTAGTTCAGCTTCAGTTTCGATTAAATAGCTGTCTTGACAATTATTTTGTGAGATTAAAAAAAGCTGTTTTGTATTTGCTGAGTTTCGTCCACCAACGATGATCATCACATCGCTTTTCTTGGAAAGTTCTAAAATAGCTTCTTGATTTTTAAAAGTTGCATCACAAATAGTGTTGAACACCCGCACTTCTTTGCAAACTAGCATTAAAAAATTGACAATCTTCATAAAATTTTCAGCTTTTTTTGTAGTTTGACTCACCACAGCGATTTTGCTTGGTAGCTTTATGTCCTTAAGTTCGCTTTCGTTTAAAATCACATAAGCTTTTGTGCTTACATAGCTTTTCACGCCTTTTACTTCAGGATGATTTTCATCGCCAAAAATCACGACTTCATAGCCTTCAGCACTCATTTTTTCACAAATTTGTTGAGGCTTGGTTACAAAAGGACAAGTCGCATCAAAAATTTCTATATCTTGCTTTTTAAGCTCGGCTAAATCCTGCTTAGTAATGCCATGTGTGCGTATGATAGCTTTTTTTTCATTGCTTAATTCTCTTATATTTTGCAAGGTTTTGACATTAAAACCCTTAGCAAGCCTTGAAATTTCTTCATTATTGTGGATAAGCGGTCCAATCGTCGCTGCATCTTTGATCTGTTCAGCTTTTTTAATCGCTCTTTTTACCCCAAAACAAAAACCATAATTCTTAGCTAACTCAATAATCAATCTTTGCCCCCAAGCTTAAAAGTATATTTTTAAAATTTGGAAAAGAAGTATTTATGCACTCACTCTCGTCTATTTCAATGCCACACACAAGCCCTAAAATCGCAAAACTCATAGCTATGCGGTGATCGCCAAAGCTTTTAATTTGTGCTTTTTTTGGTATGCCACCTTCAACCTCAAAGCCATCTTTAAGCTCGCTTGCCTTAATGCCACATTTTTGTAAATTTTCAACCATAGCTTTAATCCTATCGCTTTCTTTTACGCGTAATTCTTTAGCGTTTTTAAGCACACTTTTGCCCTTTGCTAAAGCAAAAGCTATAGCTAAAGCTGGAGCTTCATCGATGAGCCAAGCGATATTTTCACTGACTTTTACAGCCTTAAGTTCGCTACTTTTTACCCAAATTTCACCGATTTGTTCGAAGCTTTTTTCATAGAGTTTGTATTGTATGTTTGCACCCATTTTCTCAAGCACCTTAAAAGCTTCTATACGGGTAGGATTAAGCAAAACATTTTGAATGCAAATTTCACAACAAGGCAAAATACACGCTGCTAAAGCAAAATAAAACGCTGATGAGGGATCATTTGGTATAGTGATATTTAAAGGCTTTAAAGGTTCTTTTAAAGGACTGATCTCAAGGCTAAGTTCATCTTGACTTATCTTTAAAGGTGCATTCATCGCCTTTAGCATAAGCTCGCTATGATTTCTACTCAAGCTTATCTCGCTAAAATAAGACTTCTTGCTTGCCATAAAGCCAGCTAAAATCATTGCTGTTTTTACTTGAGCTGAAGAAATTTCACTTTTATAATCAAAGCCTTTAAGCTTGCTTCCTTGCACACAAATAGGCGCAAGATTTGCATTATCCCTGCCATAAATTTGTGCTCCAATGGCTCTTAAGGGCTTGCTTATTCTTTGCATAGGACGTTTGTTAAGGTATTCATCTCCGCTTAAGACAAAAAAGCCCTCAATCCCACTTAACAAACCTAGCATTAAACGCATGCTCGTGCCTGAATTTCCGCATTCTAAAACCTGATTTGGTGAAATGACTTTTAAGGGCGGGGTGATAAAAACTTCATTGTCTTGTCTTAAAACCTCTGCACCTAGAGCTTTGACTATATTAAGAGTGTTTAAAGTGTCTTCAGCCAAAAGATAGTTTTGAGCATGATTTTGCCCTTTGCTAAGCAAGGAAAAAATCGCAAAGCGATGAGATATACTTTTATCTGCAGCGATTTGATCTAGCTTTGCGTTAATTTTTTTATTGAGAGGATAAATTTTCATCGTAACTCTAACTTTAGTTTTGCTTTTAAGTGTGCTAAAATCGCTTCTATAGCAGCTGTTACTTCGCTTTCTTCAAGAGTCTTATCTAAAGACTTGAAAAGGAAATTTATGCTTAAACTAAACTGCTCTTTTAAGCTTTCATCATGATAAATATCAACTATCCTAAAGCTTTCTAAGATAGGAATTTCAAGCTCATTTACGGCTTGTTTTAAAGCACTATATGCAAAACCTTTTGGCACAAGCAAGCTTAAATCCCTACTCATACTCGGAAATTTCGAATACACTTTTGCTTTTTTAAACTCAATCTTAAGCTTTGATAAATCAAGTTCAGCGACATAAGTTTGAAGCAAGTCCTTATCTTGCTCGATTTTTAGATGCACTCTACCAACAAAGCCAATTAAAACGCCGTCTTTATAAATATCTGCTTGCTCATAAGGGCTCAAAAAATGATGACTTGAATTTTGAAGCTCAAAAGAACCGATGATATTTTTAAGCTTGAGTAAAAAGGCATAAAAGCTTACAAGCTGTGGTTTTGCTTTATTTGCGATCTTTGCTTCTTCAACAAAACCACAACTTAAAAAGGCAATTTTGTGGATTTCATTTGCCCTTTCATCAAATGTAGCCCCGCTTTGAAAAAGCTTGATAACTTTTTGAGAATTTTTGATATTAAAGCTTGCTGCATTTAAAAGCTGGTTAATCAAAGTACTTCTTAGGGCATTAAGATCAGAATTTATAGGATTTACAAGCTTGATTT
Organism: Campylobacter sp. MIT 97-5078; assembly: GCF_006864455.1. Lineage (GTDB taxonomy): Bacteria > Campylobacterota > Campylobacteria > Campylobacterales > Campylobacteraceae > Campylobacter_D. The sequence goes on along the minus strand of NZ_QHLK01000001.1, from coordinate 102,924 downwards.
TACTTGTGTCAAAGCCAAGCTCATGAAGCTCTTTTTGACTATCAAGCACATAATGCACACTTTCAAAATAGCCATTTGCTACAGCTTTAAGCCTTATATCTTTAAGCAGTTTATACTCATCATAAGTTTGATTAAAACGTTTTTTTTCTACAAATTCAAGCCCTTGTGCCTTGATATTATCAATGCCTATCATACGCACGATTTCTTCGCAGATATCAGAAACATTGCTTATATCACTTCGCCAAATCGGCACCTTAGCATTTAAATTTTGATCGCTAATGACGCTGAGTTCAAAGCCAAGTTTTTGTAAAATTTTAACAATTTCATTTTTATCTATGTCAATACCTATCATTTTGTTGGTATCAGCGACATTAAAATTCACTTCTTTTCGTTTTCTTTCACAAAGCACTTGTTGAGAACCTGTATAAATAGCTATACTTGGGTATTTAAGCATTTTTTTAAGCAAGTATTCTATACCCAAACTCAGTCTTGGCTCACTTCCTCTAAAGCTACGATACACCACTTCGCTATCTTGTTCTTTGTAGTGTGGTTTAGCTTCAGCGATGATATTTGGACAAGTGTAGCTTGCTTCGATAATGATAAGCTTTGAGTTTTCATTAAGTTTAGCAAATTTTTCTTCATAAATGCCTGTTATAGCGATTTGTTTGTTATTGCAAGAAACTATACTTTCGGCAAATTTTCCTTTCGAAATTTTTAAACTTAATTCGCTTTCACTAGCTTCTAAAACCTTAAAATCATAAGCATTAAAAATCACACCAGTTGAGTGTGTGGCGTAGTTTAAAAAATTCATCACTTCATTTTGACTTAAATTTTGTATAGTGGCTAAGCGAAGCTTCATCGTCAAAGAAGGCTTAAGTTCACCTTTAAGCTCTATAACGCGGTAATTAAAAGTGCTTTGAAGCTCTTTTTCAGCAGTAATTCTTAACACTCTTCCTATACCAAGTGTGTGTTCTGGCTCGCTAAAGCTTTCTTGTTTTTTAAACTCAAGTTCTAAAGCAGCTACTAAATCCCTTGCTATGCCATAAATGCTTAAGCAATCACCTCTATTTGGGGTAAGTTCAACTTCTATATACTCATCATTAAAAAGCTCATATTCATTTAAAGCTTTGCCCGGGATTAAATCCCCCAAGCTCTCATCAAGCACCATAATGCCATCATTTATCTTAGCAAAACCAAGCTCGGTGCTTGAGCATATCATACCACACGATTCAACACCTCTAAGCTTAGCTTTTTTAATTTGTACGTCATTTGGTAGCTTTGCACCTACTAAGGCTACGGCTACAAACTGCCCTGCTTCAACATTGCTTGCTCCACAAACAATTTGTAAGTCAGTTTCACCAACATCAACCTTGCAAACATTAAGTTTATCTGCACATTCGTGCTTGTTTTTTTCTTTAACAAAGCCCACGACTACTTTATCTGGAGCTTTTAATTTATGTGCATCATCAACTTCTATACCTATGGTGTTTAAGGTTTTAACTAAATCTTGCAAGCTTTTAGAGCTTAAATCTACAAATTCATTCAACCAAGTTTTTGTAAGTATCATTTAAACTGCTCCAATAATCTTAAATCACCTTCAAATAAAGAACGCAAGTCTGGAATTTCATGCAAGAGCATAGCAAATCGCTCAACTCCAAGCCCAAAGGCATAGCCACTCACATTTTCATAGCCCACAAATTTAAAGACATTTGGATCAACAACCCCGCACCCTAAAACTTCAAGCCAACCTGTTTGCTTACAAACCCTACAGCCTTGTCCTTTGCAAAACACGCATGATATATCAACTTCAGCAGAAGGTTCTGTAAAAGGAAAAAAACTTGGGCGAAAACGCACTCTAACATCACCAAACATAAAGATTAAAAACTCTTCTAAAATACTTTTTAAATTCGCAAAATTAACCTTTTGCCCTTCCTCAACCACAAGCCCTTCTACTTGGTGAAACATAGGTGTGTGAGTAAGGTCTAAGTCCCTTCTAAACACAGCTCCGGGAGTAATCATACGAATAGGAGGCTTAGTAGCAAGCATGGTGCGAATTTGCACCGGCGAAGTATGTGTGCGTAAAAGTCTTTTATCATCAAAATAAAAAGTATCTTGCATATCCCTTGCTGGATGGGATTTAGGTAAATTTAAAGCTTCAAAATTATGAAAATCATCTTCTATCAAAGGTCCTTTTTCTATGCTGAAGTTTAAAGCTAAAAAGTATTCTATGATCTTATCCATAGTCGCCATCACAGGGTGTAAGGCTCCAACCTGAGCATTTTCATCAAAATAACTAAAATGCTGTGCATTTTCTTTCATCTTTTCATCAAGTGCAAGTGCATTTAGCTCTTTAACCTTGCTTTCAAAAGCCTTGTTAAAAGCGTCTTTTTGCATATTTAATGAGTTTGCGAATTCTTTCTTTTCCTCGCCTTGCATATCCTTTAACTTTGCAAACTCAAGCGTTAAAGAACCTTTCTTGCCGAGTATTTTAACACGCATTTTATCGAGTTCGCTCAAACTCGTGCAAGCTTGTATTTTTGAAATAAGTTTTTGCAAATATTTTCCTTTTTTTGGAGTATAAAATTAAATTTTGGGGTATTTTAGCCTATTTTTAATTAAAAAACACATAAAACTTAGGGTATAATTGCTTAAATTTAAATCATAAAGGAAAATTATGCAAGAAAAAAGCGTGTTTGAACTCATCGTTGAAGGGAAAATTCCTTGCAATAAAGTGCTTGAAAGTGAGGATTTCTTGGCTTTTCATGATATCAACCCAAAAGCAAAAATTCACATACTCGTGATACCAAAAAAACATTTTAAAGACTTTCAAGAACTCGATCCTGAAGTGATGATGAAAATGACAAGTTTTATTCAAGAACTTGCTATACTTTTAGGCGTGGATAAAAGCGGTTATAAACTTCTTACAAATTGCGGTAAAGCAGCTGAACAAGAGGTATTTCACTTGCATTTTCATCTTTTAGCTGGATTTTAAGCAAATTTTTGTATCTCAAATTTCAAATATTGCTAAAGTGAGCTTAAATGTTTTGGGACAAAAAGGCCTTTCATATCCACACCTTCATGTTCTAAAAGCTTGATTTTGGTTTGTATCCCACCTGCATAGCCTGTGAGATTGCCATTTGATCCCACAACTCTATGACAAGGAATGATGATTGAGATAGGATTATGCCCTACAGCAGAACCTACAGCTTGAGCGGACATTTTAGCTTTGCCTTTTTCTTTAGCGATGATTTTAGCGATATCGCCATAAGTCATTAGCTTTGCGTAAGGAATTTCACACAAAATTTGCCAAACTCTTTGCCTAAACTCACTACCTATAGGTGCAAGCGAAAGCTTTGAAATGGCTGGTTTTTCGCCTTTAAAATAGCTTTTTAGCCAAGCTTTGGTTTTTGCAAAGATTTCTAAATCATCATTATATATAGCTTGAGCTTTAAGTTCGCTATCAAAATGCTTTTGACTTTTAAGCCATAAGCCTATAAGATTTTTGCCATCACAAACTAGACTAATATCCCCAAAAGAAGAAATGTAGTTTGTTTGATAATAACTTTTCACTTTTTTTCACCTTAACCTCTGTTTAAAAGTGATAATATCATAATTTTATTACATTGCAAAATTTATGTTTTGTGGCTTAGGCTACTTTATCTCCTTTCAAGAAGTTTTCTAAAATCTTGATCTGCTTTTCTACGCTTTTTACAGCACTTGAACCCTCGCTTTGCTTTGCATTTAAAGAATTTTCAAAATTTAAAAGCCTTTTTGCATTTACTTCATCAAAAAGTGGTTCAAGTTCGTGTAAATTAGAAAGCTCGCTTAAATCAAGCCCCATTTTATCAGCCTTTGCTACCACTTCGCCGACTATGAAATGTGCCTTTCTAAAGGGGATATTTTTTTCACGCACTAAAAAGTCCGCTAAATCAGTAGCTAGCAAATGTCCTTTTTGACAAGCTTTAAGCATATTTTCTTTTTTTATGCTAATTTCTTTAAGCATAGCATTTAGGATAATAAGGCTTTGTGTAGCATTTTTAACACTATCAAAAAGCCCTTCTTTATCCTCTTGCATATCTTTATTATACGCAAGCGGTAGAGCTTTCATAGTGGTTAAAAGAGCGATTAAATTCCCATAAGCCCTGCCTGTCTTACCTCGTATAAGCTCACATACATCAGGATTTTTTTTCTGTGGCATGATAGAACTTCCTGTAGAATACGCATCGCTAATTTGTATAAAATCAAACTCAGCACTTGAAAAAAGTATAAGCTCCTCACACAGCCTTGAAGTATGCATGAAAATCACAGCTATATTATAAAGCAAATCAAGAGCAAAGTCCCTATCACTCACGCCGTCCATCGCATTTGGCATAATGTCTTTAAAACCAAGCAAATTTGCACTCATCGTTCTATCTGTTTTATAACTCGTGCCAGCACAAGCACAACTTCCAAGTGGGGAAAAATCAGCCAATTCAAAACTTGCCTTAAGCCTTTTAATATCACGCATAAACATAAAAGCATAACTTAAAATCCAAAAAGAAAAGCTTATAGGCTGAGCATGTTGTAAATGCGTAAAGCTAGGCATTATGGTCGTTTTATGAGTTTTTGCATGAGTAAGTAAGGTTTCAATGAGTTCTTTGAGTAAATTTTGTAAAAGCTGGTTTTGTTCTTTTGCAAAAAGTTTAAAATCAGTTACTACTTGATCATTTCTACTTCTTGCGGTGTGGAGCTTGCCACCTATTTCAGCACCTATCAAGGCTGAAAGACGTTTTTCAATCGCCATATGTATGTCTTCATCTTTAATATCAAAGCTAAAATTTCTAGCTTCAATCTCAGCTTCAATCTGCTTTAAACCCTTAATCATAGCATCTTTTTCAGCCTCACTGATGATAGCACAATGACAAAGCATATTCGCATGAGCGATTGAACCTTGTATGTCTTGTTTGTATAAAAGCTTATCAAAAGTTAAACTTGCATTAAAAACTTGCAAAAGCTCGCTACTTTGGCTTTCAAAGCGACCAGACCACATGGAATTTTTCATTTATTTATGCCTTAGGACCAAAACCAGAATATTCTTTGCCTTCAGCTACATCTTCATAACGTTTGAAATTTTCTACAAACATACTAGCAAGTTTAGCTCTTGCTTGTTTATAGGCGTTTGTATCGCTCCAAGTATTTATAGGGTTTAAAAGCTTACTTTCCACTCCAGCAAGAGCCTTAGGAATAGTTAAATTAAAAAGCTCGAAATTCTCAAATTCACAAGCTTTTATAGAACCATCAAGTATAGCATTAATACACGCTCTTGTTGCTTTGATACTCATTCTTTGCCCTACTCCATAGCCTCCACCGCTCCAGCCTGTATTAACTAGATATACACTTACATTATGCTTGTCTATTTTTTGTCCTAAAAGTTTGGCATATACGGTTGGATGAAGGGGCATAAAAGGCTCACCAAAGCATGCTGAAAAAGTCGCTTGAGGCTCTGTAACACCTCGTTCTGTGCCAGCTACCTTAGCTGTATAGCCGCTTAAAAAATAATACATTGCCTGCTCTTTGGTAAGCTTGCTTATAGGAGGTAAAACTCCAAAAGCATCAGCGGTTAAAAAGATGATATTGCTTGGATGCCCAGCTTTTAAGCTTGGTTCGTGATTTAAAATGTGTTCGATTGGATAAGATACACGTGTGTTTTCAGTCTTTGAAGCGTCTTTAAAATCCACGCTTTTATCTGCTTTTAAAACTACATTTTCTAAAAGGGCATTTCTTTTAATGGCTGCATAAATTTCAGGCTCATTCTCGGCACTTAAATTTACACATTTTGCATAACAACCGCCCTCAAAATTAAACACACCCTCATCGTCCCAACCATGTTCATCATCGCCGATTAATTTTCGTTTTGGATCGGTTGAAAGCGTGGTTTTTCCAGTGCCACTAAGCCCAAAAAAGAGGGCTACATCGCCTTTAGCACCCACATTTGCCGAGCAGTGCATAGGAAATTTATTTTCTAAAGGTAGCCAATAATTCATCATAGAAAAAATGCCCTTTTTCATTTCCCCGCCATACCAAGTGCCACCGATCACACCGATATTTGTTTCTATATCAAAGATCACAAAAACTTCTGAATTTAAGCCTTGCTTTTTATAGTCTTCATTGACACATTTGCACGCATTATACACCACAAAATCCGCACTAAAATCCTTTAGTTCTTCTTCATTTGGACGAATAAACATATTTTTAACAAAATGAGCTTGCCAAGCAATTTCGCTGACAAAACGCACAGCTTTTCTACTTTGTAAAGACGCCCCACAAAACACATCTTGTATATAAATATTTTTATTGCTGAGTTGCTTTTTAGCTTTTGCTAGAAGTGTTTCAAAGAGTTCTTTTGAAATTGGGCGATTAATCTTGCCCCAAGCGAGGTATTTTTGACTTGGATCTTGCTTGACAAAATACTTATCTTTTGGACTTCTACCAGTAAATTCGCCTGTATCGACTGCAAAAGTGCCGTTTTTGGTAACTTCACCTTCTTTGTTTTGTTCTTCATGCTTAAAAAGCTCATCATAGCTTAGATTGTGAAAAACCTGCTTAACATTAACAAGTCCTAATTTATCAAAATCTTTAATCATTTGCATTTTTATTTCCTCATTCATATATCGCTAAAATTTGTCCTTCAGCTACGCTATCGCCAGCTTTTACGACTATTTCTTTAATCACTCCATCTTTTGGAGCAAGTGCCTTAATCTCCATTTTCATCGCTTCAAGCACGATAACAACTTGTCCAGCTTTTACCTTATCGCCAGCTTTGGCAACGATTTTAAAGACATTACCGGAAATGCTTGCTTTTACGCCATCAGTATTTTCATCGCTTGCAACTTGAGTAGAAGTTTTTTCATCACTGCTTTCTTCTACCTTACTTACACTTTTAATATTGACATCTTTATCAAAACCAGCATGCACTTCAACATGGTATTTGTTGCCATTTACAGCTATGGTAAATTGAGTTTCATCTGCACTGATATTTGAGCTTTTTAGCATGCTTGAAACTTTACGCACATTCAGCTTTGCCTCGCCTTTTAAGAAGGCTATGCCTTTTTCTTTACACGCTGCAGCGATAAAGATATTTTCTTCGCTTGTTTCAATGCCTTCTTTTTCAAGAATTTTACGTGCAAATTCCAAGCTCTTAGTTTCGTCTTTATCAGCCAAATCAATGGCAAGTTCAGTTGTTGGCTTTAAATTAAGCTGTTCGCTGGCTAACTTTATGACTTCACTATCAGCTGGAACAGGGGTTTTTCCAAAATAACCAAGCACCATTTTACCATATCCATCAGCGATCTTTTTCCACTTTCCAAACATAATATTATTAAAAGCTTGTTGAAAATAAAATTGAGAAACAGGAGTAACCGAAGTGCCAAAACCACCCTTTTCAACCACTTCTCTCATAGCTTTAATCACTTCAGGGAATTTATCTAAAATATTATTATCCCTCATCATTTGAGTATTTGCAGTCAAAGCTCCACCCGGCATAGGTGAAAAAGGTATGAGAGGACTTACCACAGTCGCTTCAGGTGGCAAGAAATAATCTTTCAAACACTCTTTAAGCACTTCTTCATAAACAAGAATCTTTTCTGCATCAAGCCCACCTAGATCGTAATTTTTGCCCTTCACTGCATGAAGCATGGTCAAAATATCAGGCTGACTCGTGCCACCACTTACAGGAGAGGCTGCTAAATCTATACCATCAACCCCGGCTTCTAAAGCCGCTAGATAACACGCTACGCTCACCCCAGCAGTTTCGTGCGTATGTAATCTCAAATGTGTGTTTTCAGGTAAAAGCTTACGCGCCATTTTTATGGTTTCATATACTTTTTGAGGGCTACTTGTTCCACTTGCATCTTTAAAGCAAACGCTATGAAAAGGAATTTCAGCCTCTAAAATCTGTTTTAAACTCTTTTCATAAAAAGCAACATCATGAGCACCCTTACAACCCGGTGGCAAATCCATGATAGTAACGACTATCTCGTGTTTTAAACCATGCTTGACTATACATTCGCCACTAAATTTAAGATTATTGGCATCATTTAAAGCGTCAAAATTACGTATGGTTGTCGTGCCGTGTTTTGCAAAAAGCTTTGCGTGCAGATCAATAAGCTCTCTACTTCCTGTATCCAAAGCAACAGTGTTTACACCTCTTGCAAGGGTTTGAAGGTTGGCTTCTTTACCGACTATTGAGCGGAATTTATCCATCATTTCAAAAGCATCTTCATTAAGATAAAAATAAAGACTTTGAAAACGTGCCCCACCACCAAACTCAAAATGAGTAATGCCAGCTTCCTTAGCCGCTTCTAAAGCAGGGAAAAAATCCTGCATCAATACCCTAGCCCCATAAACAGACTGAAAGCCATCTCTAAAGCTCGTATCCATAATGTCAACAAACTTCTTTGCCACCTTTTCTCTCCTTACTTACAAAAAGCAGATTTTAACAAATCAACTTTAAATTTTGATGAGTTTTTTATTAAATTATACAAAAAAATTATAAAAACTTATAAAAATAATAGCAAAAGGCGTGATAAAACGCAATACAAAAAACCAAAATTTAAACATTTTTCTACTCATAAAAGAGTTAAAAAGTCTGTAAATTTGGCTCGTTTTGACAAAAAATCCTACAAAAATACTTATACAAAACACTCCTAAAGGAAGCAAAAAATTTGAAGTGAGTTTATCCAAAAAATCAAAAAAATTCAGTTCAAATACCATAAAATACATAGAAAAAGAGGCATTAAAAGATAAAATGCAAGCTACAGAGAACACAAATACCACAAAAGCACTTATCATCAAAGCTTTTAAACGACTTATCTTAAAAGTACGTGTAAGATAAAAGATGAGGGGTTCTATCATAGAAACTGCACTTGTAATACCAGCAAAAAACAAAGCTAAAAAGAAATAAAAGGCTAAAAAATTCCCAAATACACCAAGCTGCTTAAATAAACTCACCAAAGACACAAACACAAGCCCAGATCCTTGCATACTAGGATCAGATCCAAATTCAAAAATAAAAGTAAAAACGATAAGTCCCATCATCAAAGCGATAAAAAGATTGATACACACTATAAATATAGAGCTTTGAAGTAAATTCACTTTCTTTGGCAAAGCTGCTGCATAAGTAACTATACACCCTATACCTAGACATAGAGTAAAAAAAGCAAGTCCTAGTGCATCAAGCAAAGAATCAAAACTAAAAACCTTTAAATTTGAGCTGAAAAGGTGTAAAAAAGCTTGTTTGAAGCCTTCAAATTGCATGCAATATAAAAGCATAGCCAAAAGCATAAGAAACAAACTTGGCATAATGATAATATTAAGCTTTTCTATGCCTTTAATCAAACCACGAGAAAGCACTGCAAAAGTAAGTATAAAAGAGATAAAAAAGCACAAAAACGATACAGCTAAATCTTGACTTAAAAGCATATCAAAATCCACTTTTGCTTGAGTAATATCTTTTGGTAGATAAAAAAGGCTAAAAAACATATATTTTAAAACCCAGCCCATAATCACAAGGTAAAAACTCAACACAAAAACGCCACTGATCATAAAAATGCCGCCAAATTTCCAATACTTCGCACCTCTTACAGCCAAACTTTCAAAAGAATGAGCTAAATCTTTTCTGCTTAGCCTTCCCATAGCAATTTCAGCTAAAAACACACTCAAGCCTAAAGTCAGCGTAAGAAGTAGATACAAGAGCACAAAGCTAAATCCACCATTTTTTGCAGCTAGAGTTGGAAATTTCCACGCATTTCCAAGCCCCACAGCCGAGCCAGCTACAACTAAAACAAAGCCTATTTTACTAAAATATATCCTCATAAGCTTTTATCCAAAAAGCCTTATAATAACTGCTTGAGCGGATAAATGGAATTTATAGCAATAAGTATAATTATAAATGGTGCAATAAAACGCAAGAAAAAATACCAAAGTTCAAAAAAGAAGCTATTCATACAAGGTGCAAAAAGAATTTGCAAAGCTTCTTTTTTCACCACAAAGCCTACAAAAATCGCTGCACAAAGCCCACCTATTGGCATAATGATATTTTGCACGAGATAATCAAGCACTTCAAAGAAACTTTTATCACCAAAGAAAGTGAAAGCAGTAGCTTGATTTGATGAGAGTATGCAAATCACACCGAGTATATAGACAAACACGCCTATATATACAAGAGCTTTAAGACGCGAAAAGTTAAAGGTATTGATAAGATAAAAGGCAAAAGGCTCGATCATGGAAATCGCACTTGTAATGCCTGCAAAAAATAAAGACACAAAAAAGCATACAGCTAAAATATTTCCCACAACGCCAAGTTTTGCAAAGAGCGTAGCTAAAGAGATAAAAATGAGTCCGGGACCTTGCTGAGTAGGATCAGCTCCAAATTCAAAAATAAAAGTAAAAACAATGAGCCCCATCATCAAGCCTATGAGTATATTTATAAAGATAATAGAAAGTGTGCTTGTGATGAAATTAGTGCGATCGGGTAAAGAAGCTGAATAAGTAATGATAGTGCCAACACCCAAAGAAAGACTAAAAAAGGCAAGTCCTAAAGCTTCAAGTATAGAACTAACGCTAATTTTGCTAAAGTCTGGTTTAAATAAAAACTCAAGAGCTTGCAAAGAACCATCTTTGCTTAAAGCATAAAAAAGCATAAGCACAAGCAAGATAAAAAGACTTGGCATCATCCAGACATTAAGCCTTTCAATACCATTTTTAATGCCCTTTGATACCACATAAAAAACAAGAAAAAACACAAAAGTAAAACACACAAGCTGAAGCAAAGGGCTATTACTCACAAGCTCACTAAATTCACCTGCTGAACTTTGAATATCACTCGGTAAGGTTAAGGCACTAAAAACGGCGTATTTAACAATCCAAGCAATAACCAAGGAGTAAAAAGAAAGAAGCAAAATCGCCCCAAGCATAGTAAAACCGGCTAAGCCCCATGCTTTTTTGCCTTCTGGAGCAAGGTTTTTGTAGGCATTTACGGGATCTTTTTCGCTTAGTTTTCCTATACTAAGCTCTGCTAAAAACACCACAAAGCCAACACAAAGTGTTAAAAACAAATAAAGCAAAATAAAAGCAGAACCTCCGTTTTGTCCAACTAAAGTAGGAAATTTCCACGCATTTCCAAGTCCAACTGCTGATCCAGCCACGGCTAAAACAAAGCCGATCTTTGAGAATTTTGAATTCAAGGTTAAGCCTTTTAAACTTTATAATGTCAAAATTAAAGCTAAAAATACCTAAAAACTTGTTTAAATGCTTGATAAAATGCTTATTTTTTGATATTTGATGATAAAAGGTAGAAATTTTTCACAATGCTTACAAATTTATAGATAGCTTTTAGATTTTATTTTAAACAAAATTAAAGTTTAAAAAGGTTAAGATTATGGTTTTAAAACAGATTTTTAAAGCTCTAAGTAGGGATACGCAAGCCGAACTAGTTTTAAAAAGCTGAAATAAAGGAGAAAATATGAAAAAAATCGTTTTTTTGGTGCTTGCTTTGGCAAGTGTAGCCTTGGCTCAAACAACAGGTGCTCCTATTGAACAAGAGTCTATTAATGTATGGATTAAAGCCTTTTCAGTGCTTGCAGCTGGCTTAGGGTTAGGCGTTGCTGCTCTTGGTGGGGCTATTGGTATGGGACATACTGCTGCAGCAACTATAGCTGGAACAGCAAGAAATCCGGGTCTTGGCGGAAAATTAATGACAACAATGTTTATCGCCCTTGCGATGATAGAAGCTCAAGTTATCTACGCTCTTGTTATCGCTCTTATCGCACTTTATGCAAATCCTTTTATCGCTTTTGCTTAAAAATCAAGCCTCTTCTTTAGAGGCTTTTACTTTCAATGCGGTTATGGTGGAATTGGTAGACACGCTATCTTGAGGGGGTAGTGCGCTTCGCGTGTGCGAGTTCAAATCTCGCTAACCGCACCATTCATTTTTATAAACTTAAGTTTTAAGAAAGCAATTCTTATGAAAAATATCGACTATGAAACAAGAACAAAATGTGTTGTCAGTGGTGATGAAAATTTAGAACTCCTTTCAAGCGAAAAATATCCTTTGTTTTGTGGTTGCACAGAAGAAGTGCAAAGTGAAGATATTATCGCTGATATGAATTTTTGCATTAGTAAGAATTCTGGAGTTATTCAGCTTCAAAAACTTATACCCTTAAATTTACTTTATGCCAATGGACATGATGCTGGTTCAGTTGGTGCTATCTGGCAAGAACACCACAAACAATTTGCCCGTTTTGTCATGCAATACAAACCAAAAAAAATTCTTGAAATAGGCGGTGGACACGGAAAACTTGCTCTTGAGTGCTTAAAACTTGATGAAAATTTAAACTATACTATACTTGAACCAAATTCAAACTATAAGCATGAAAAAATTTCTTATATTGATGCTTTTTTTAGTAAGGATTTGGTGGCAGATAAAAATTTTGATACCATAGTGCATTCACACACTTTTGAACATATTTATAATCCTCATGAGTTTTTAGAAGAGCTCTCATCTACATTGACGGGGGGGGGCATATAATTTTTACTCTGCCAAATATGCAAAAGTGGCTTGAAAATAAATTTACTAATTGTCTTAATTTTGAACATACCATCTTTTTAAGCGAGGCTGTGATAGAGTTTTTACTCAACAAACATAAATTAAAAATCATTAATAAATTCTATTTTAAAGAACATAGCATTTTTTATGCTGTTTCAAAAGATGAAAGTATAGATACTCAAACAATACAAGCTCCAAATGAATACACGAAAAACAAAAAACTTTATGAAAATATGCAAAAATTCTATACAGCTAAAATCGCTGAACTTAATGAAATTTTAAAAATAAGCAAGCAAGAAATTTATCTTTTTGGGGCTCATCTTTTTAGTCAATACCTCCTTTATCACGGCTTAAAAAGCGATACAATTAAGGCTATTTTAGATAATAACATAAACAAACAAGGAAAAAGGCTTTATGGCACTTCTTTGTTTGTTCAAAGCCCAAAAATCCTCAAAGATAAAGATAATGCTTTATTGATACTTAATGCTGGTGCTTATAATGAAGAAATCAAAAAAGATATTTTAGAAAATATCAATAATAAAATTCAAATTATAAGTTTTTGATCTGTAAAAAATACTTTATTTTAAGTATAAAAGATTAAAAAATATTTGAATTTTGCCGATTTTGTAAATGGAAAATAAATTTTAAGGCAAGACAATGACAATTCATTCTTACAATACAGGTTTGAATTTCACATTTTCAAATCCTGCTACTACGCAAAATGAGGAAAAAGACAAACAAAACACTCAAGCACAGCAAAATAATGCGAATTTAAATACAGCAAATGCACTCACCAATTCTCAAAACAATATTAAACAACAAACAAAAAGCGAAAATATATCAAATTCTGTTCAAGAAAGCCCTTCTGATATCATAAAAAACATAAATGCTGAGGCAACTAAAAAGTTGAGTCAAACAACAAGCAGTGAAGAAGATAATCAAAAAGAAGAAGATATCCTAGATAAGCTCAAAGAACAACTGAAAATGCTTCAACAACAACTCGAAAAAACAAGTGATATGGAACTTAAAATGCAGCTGCTTTCACAAATCATCGTTATCATGGCACAGATTGCCGAACTTCAAAGTATTTTAGGCGATAGTGGTGGCTTGAGTTTTAAAGCTTAAAAAACCAAAATTTTTAAGGCTATGATATGCTTTTTTATAACAGAATATCCAAAGCTAATAAAAATATCTTTACACCACAAAAGTAATATCTAAAAAACCAACAAAAGCTTGTGGTGTAAAACTGACAACGATAAATGAAGCAAATGAAAAACAAAAGACAAGATTGTTTCTACTCTAAAGCCCCTATTTTGCTTTCTTTATGGTGTATGTATCGCTCATCATTTTCTAGAGTATCGATAAAACGCCCTATTCTCTCCCAGCGTATATTTTTGTTTTCGTCCCAAGAAAAATACGTAAACCAAGGTGTGCCAACAATAAATTTATAAGGCACAGAACCCCAAAAACGACTATCATTTGAATGATCGCGATTATCACCCATCATAAAATACTCATCTTGAGGCACAGCATAATAATACGCATTTGCCCCATTCGCACCCACTTCGCCAAAACCTGACAAAATAATAGGCTGCATAGCAAAGGCATTTCTGCTTAGATAAAGATTATAAGTTGCCTCCATATCTACTCGCTCATCAGTATGTATGCCTTTTTGCTTGTAAGGTTCTTTAACAAAAATTTGATTTTGAATATAAACGATACTATCTGCATAGTTTTGTTTCATATATTCATCACCCTCGCTCATCTTAACATACAGAGTCGAACCAACCATCACAACTTCATCGCCACCCTTTGCCACAAGACGTTTAACAAAATGAATTTTTGGATCGAGTGGATTACGAAAAACAACTATATCACCACGTTGTGGCTCTTTACCGCGAAGCAAATGTCCATCGCCGTTAAAATCTGGTAAAATAGGCACTTCAACCCAAGGAATATGTGGAATTGGCAAACCATAACTAAATTTCTTTACAAATAAAAAATCCCCAACCAAAAGCGTGTTTTTCATCGAACCACTCGGTATAGTAAAAGCTTGAATAAAGAAAAAAATTACAAGCAAAACGATGATAATTGTGCCTATCCAAGATTGTGAGAATTTATGAATACTCTTAAGTTTTTGCATTTTCTTCCTTAAAATGAGCTTTTATTTTAGAAGCTGTTTTGTGAATTTTAAAGTTGTATTTTAAACTAAACAAGCAAATGAACGCTTAATTTTCAAATTTAACGCGGTTTTTGGCTGCTTTGATGGTGTTTTTCAAAAGCATAGCTATAGTCATAGGTCCTACACCGCCAGGAACTGGTGAGATGAAGCTTGCTTTTTTGCCTACTTCTTCAAAATCTACATCGCCCACAAGCTTACCATTAATGTGGTTTATCCCCACATCAACGACGATAACACCTTCTTTTACCATATCAGCTTTTAAAAGCCCAGCATACCCAGCTGCGACCACGATCAAATCAGCCCTTTTAGTGTATAAACTTAAATCCTTAGTTTTAATATGGCAAATACTCACACTTGCCCCTTCATTTAAAAGCAAAGTTGCCATAGGACGACCAACTATGTTTGAAGCTCCTATAACCACGGCATCAAGCCCACTTAACTTTATGCCATAGCTTTTTAAAAGATAAATCACACCTTGTGGGGTGCAAGCAACAAATCCACCTTTTAAATTTGAGCTCAAACAGCCCACATTAAAGGGATGAAAGCCATCAACGTCTTTGTTTGAATTGATACTTTCAAGCACTATATTTTTGTTGATATGAGCTGGTAAGGGAAGTTGCACTAAAATTCCATCAATGCTATCATCATAATTTAAAGTGTTAATAAGAGCTAAAAGCTCATTTTGCGTTGTTTGCTCATTGAGCTTATAAACCAAAGACTTTATCTTACACGCCTCGCAAGCTTTGGCTTTATTATTTACATAAGTATTGCTTGCTAGATCATTGCCTACTAAAACTACAGCCAAACAAGGCTCTATTCCTTGTTCTTTAAGTTTTTTAGCCTCATTTACCACTTCTGTTTTAAGTTCTTGGCTGATTTTTTTTCCGTCAAGTAAGGTCATCATTTTTCCTTGAATTTATAGCTTTTTTTATAAAAAAAATTGTATCATAATAAAACTTTTTTTTCATTAAAGATAGACAATAAAGGTAAAAAAATTGAAACTTATGATTTTATGCGTATTTGGGCTGAGTTTTGCTTTAGCTGAAGATTTTATCACTTTAAAAGAATATGCAAAAATGCTCTATGAAAATCCTCGTGGCATATCATGTAAAGAATGCCATGGAGCTGATGGGGCTTCGCAGGTCTTGGGTTATTACACCAAAAAAGGTGAGAAAGAGCCTTTCACTGTGCCAAGCATACAAAATTTAAGCTTTGAAGCATTTAAAGAGGCTTTGATTGAAGATAAAGATACAAAAAGCATAATGCCTACTTATTCGCTTACACCAAGTGAAATTGTTACGCTTTATAATTATATACAAGAACTCAACAAGGAGAAAAAATGACAAACAAAAAAGCCTTTAAACAAGCTTGCAAGTTCATCGTTGGTGGGGTTAATTCACCTGTTCGTGCTTTTAGTTCGGTGGGTTCAAATCCTTTGTTTATCGATAAAGGTAAAGGAGCTTTTATCAGCGATATAGAAGGTAAAAGCTATATAGACTTCGTGCAAAGTTGGGGACCTTTGCTCTTTGGGCATTGTGATAAAGATATCACAAAAGCCTGTGAAAAAGCCTTGAAAAAAGGCACGAGCTTTGGAGCACCAACCCTTTTAGAAACACAGCTTGCCAAACTTGTCCTAGAAAATTTCAAGCACCTTGATAAAATCCGCTTTGTAAGCAGTGGCACAGAAGCGACAATGAGTGCCATTCGCCTTGCAAGAGGCTTCACACAACGCGATAAAATCCTCAAATTTGAAGGTTGCTATCACGGACATAGTGATTCTTTGCTCGTAAGTGCTGGTTCTGGACTAGCCACTTTTAATACACCAAGTTCTTTAGGAGTTTTAAAAGATTTAGCTAAACACACTTTAGTGGCAAGTTATAATGATATAAAAAGTGTTGAGGCTCTTTTTGATACACACAAAGATATAGCTTGTGTTATCATCGAACCAATCGCTGGAAATATGGGACTTGTGCCAGCAAAGGCTAAATTTTTAGAAAATCTTGCTGAACTTTGCAAAAAACACGGCACACTTTTAATCTTTGATGAAGTGATGAGCGGATTTAGAGCAAGCTTAAAAGGCTCTTTTGGTATAAATGGCATAAAGGCTGATCTTGTAACTTTTGGCAAGGTTATAGGTGGAGGCTTACCTGCGGCTGCTTTTGCTGGCAGGGCTGAGATTATGGATTTGTTAAGTCCTTTGGGCGGAGTATATCAAGCAGGAACGCTAAGTGGCAATCCTTTAGCTATGGCAGCTGGCATAGCAAGTCTAAAAAAAGCGATGAAAGATAAAATGCTTTATACTAAACTTGGAGAACTTGGTGCAAGGCTGATGAAAGGCTTTAAAGAAGGTGCAAACTTAAAAAACATAGCCTTACAAACAACTTGCATTGGTTCTATGTTTGGTTTTTTCTTTAATGAAAACGAGGTTTTAAACTATCAAGATGCCTTAAAAAGCAATCTTAAACTTTTTGCTAAATTTCATCAAGCTATGCTTAAAAAGGGTGTTTATCTGGCTTGCTCTCAATTTGAAATAGGCTTTATTTGCGACAAAATGGATAAAAAGCTTATCGATGAAGTAAGTGAAAAAGCCTATGAAAGCTTTAAAAGTCTATGAGTAAAAGAACAAAATTCATCAAAAAAGGCGTAGAAGCAGCTGATGGCTTAAGTCTTGGAATTTCTATGGTTGTGGCTGTGCTTATAGGGGTTGGCTTGGGGTATTTGCTCAAAAAATATACAGGCATAAGCTGGCTTTTTTGGTTAGGCGTGTTTATAGGCGTAGCAGCAGCAATTTTAAATGTATATAAAGCCTATAAAGCCCAAGTAGCAAGCTATGAGGAGTTTAAAGATGGGGTGCGTTATGCCCCTAAAGACCTAGAAGAAGATGATTTTGATGAAGGTAAAACTGATCGATGAATGAGCTTTCAAACCTTGCAAAAAAAACTTTTATAGAGCAAAAAAATAACCTTTTTATAAGCCTTTTGTGTTTTCATTTGCTTGTGCTTTTTATAAGCTTTGCTTTTAGGGGCTTAAGTTTAGCTCTTTTTTTAAACTTTGAATTAAGCTTTTTTGGAGCCTTTTTTATCTTTTTAAGCTCGTATTTAAACTATAAAAAACTTATTTTAAGAGAGCTTGGAAGTTTAAGCATTATCACAAAGCCCTTGTGTATTTGGTATAAAAAACCTCAAAAAAAACTTGTATTTGTCAAATTTTTAGACACAAATGCCGATTTAAAACCAAAGTTTAAAAATTTTTTGTGGTTTTTTAGTGGCTTAAAAATCTTTGTATATATAGTGTTTGTGCTTATTTTTTTATTTTTACAAAAAAATGGATATTTGAGTATTTTTGGCTTGTTTGCCGGTATCTTTGCTTTGCTTCTAGGCATTTTGTATTTTGGGATTATGATTAGAAAAGTTGGAGTTACAATTAGAAAAAAATGAGTGTATATAAAAGGACGATAAAAAGCCTTGGGGCTTTGTTTATCTCGATGATCTTTGTTTTTGCAGGCTATGCACTCATCGTTTCTTCAGTGGGTGTGATACTTAAAGAGGCTGGGGTTTCCTTTTTTGGTATAGGGCTTGTAAATTCTTGCTTTTTCCTAGGTGCACTTTTAAGCACCATGAGCGCTCATAAAATCATCACAAAGATAGGACATATAAGGGCTTTTGGAGTGTTTGGCTCGTGTTTTGCCATTTGTATTATCTTACATTCTATAAGTGATGCGATTTGGTTTTGGACGATTTTAAGACTGGTGCTTGGGTATTGTTATTATGCTTTTTTAATGCTCATTGAATCATGGCTTAATGACAAAGCAAAAAATGCCAACCGCTCAAGAGCTTTAAGCCTTTATGAGGTTACTTTTTATCTTGCACTTGGTAGTGGGACATTACTTCTTGCTTTAAACTTAAACAAATATGAAATTTTCATCATTTCAGCTTGTCTTATCATGTTTTCATCTTTGCCTTTAAATCTTATCCGTATCAAAGAGCCTATTTTACAAAAGCAAAGTCAAATTTCACTCCCTAAGGTTTTTGATCTTGTGCCTTTGGCTTTTGTAACAAGTTTTATCGCTGGTATGCTCTTAAACGGCTTTTTTTCAATGTCTTCTTTGTATATACTTTTACAAGGCTTTGAGGCAGCTCAGGTTTCGATTTTTATGTTTGCGATGATGCTTGGAAGCTTTAGCGCACAGCTTGGAGTTGGCTTTATCTCTGATAAGATAGGGCGAAAATTTGCTATTATCCTGTGTGCAAGCATTGCTTTAAGTGCTATAAGCTTGCTTTTTTGCTTTAAGCTTGGCTTTGTTGTTCAATGCTTGCTTTCTTTTTTGCTCGGTGTTGGTATAGGACCGCTTTATGCCCTAGCTTTAGCACGTGCTAATGATATGCTTGAGGATAAAAGCAAGCTAGTTGAGCTTAACCGTTCAGTGCTTTTTTGCTACTCACTTGGCTCTTTGCTCTGCCCTACTCTTTTAGGTGCTTTAATGCAGTATTTTTCATATCAGGGCTTTACGCTTTTTTATTTGTGTGCCTTAGGCTTTTTAATCCTTTTTGCGATCAATAAGCCAAATATAAGGAAAAACCATGATTAATTCCTCCATCATCTCAAGTCAAGTCGCTCAAACAAATATTAATTCAAATTTAAACAAAACAGATTCAAAAGCTGAAAACAAAAATGATAAAAGTAATTCAAAAGAAGTCCTAACAGAAGCTTTAAAGAAAAATTTAGGGCTTTCAAGCACCACAGCTTTACCCATAAAAGAGCTTAACACAAACAGCGATGAGCTCAATTTAAAGCTTAAAGAACTCGTCAATAAGCTCTTAAACCAACTTGGCACTAAAGACAGCTCAAAGCTCATCGAACAAGGAGAAAAGCTAAATTTTGCTCCAAATTTTAGTAACGAGCTTAAATTTCTTGCTAATGAGATGAAAAAAAATGAAATTTTTAAGGATTTGTTTGCAAAACTAGAGCAAATTTTAAAGCCAGCAAGCCAAATGAAGGCTGATAATCTTGCTCCTTTGTTTAAAAATTCAGGCGTATTTTTTGAAGCAAAATTAAAAAACGCACTTAACAAAGAACAACTTCCAAGCAGCTTTCACAGTCTTTTAAATACTATAAAATCGCTTTCAAGCCCAAAAATAGCTACTCAAATCATAGCCCTAGCTGACAAAGAACTTGACGCAAAAAGCTCTTTAAACGAGCTTAAAAACATCATACAAAATCAAAAAAATGAAAATGCAAGTCTTCTTAAAGGAAGTGCTTTTAAAACCCTACTTTCACTTAGCTCAAAACTTGAAAACTTCAAATTTTATATCAGTAAAAATCCAAATTTAGCCCAAGAAAAACTTAGCCAAATCGCAAATAACATACTCTCAAAGCTTGAAAAGCTTGAGCCACAATTTAAACAAGAGCTTTCAAAACCTCAAAATTTAGCCTTAAAAGATACAAATTTTTTGAAAGATTTAAATCAAAGCTTTATGAAACTCAAAGAAACACTTAAAGATATCATTCAAGCTAAGCCTTTTACGCCTCAAAACACCCAAAATATTCAGGATAAAAGCCCAAATTTTAACGCTTTTGTTGAGGTTAAAACAAATGCCAACGAAGAACAAACACACTCTAAAACCCCTTCATCAAATACAGAATTTAAAGATGAAAAGGTTCAAACTTTGCAAAAAAATGAAGCAAATAAGGATTTAAAAACACACAAAAACACACAAGAGCTTCTTCAAGATGAGGATCAAGAGCTATTAAAAACAGATCAAAATAATGAAAAAACTCAAATTAAAGACACGAATTTAAAAACAAATGAAATACAAAGCAAAAACACAAATGAAAAGGCAAATTTAAACGAACAAAACAAAGAAAACCTCACTCAAGATGAAACATCCTTAGATGAAAATATTCAAGAAACTATTATCAAAAAAGAGAAAGAAAACATTAAAGAAAGCCCAAAAGAAGCCTCTAAAGAAAGTATTAAAAATGAAACGAACAAGGATTTAAACAAAGAATTAGCTAAGGACTTGGGCAAGGAAATGAGCAAAAATACCAAAGAAATGCCAAAAGAAAACACAGCCCAAACTCTAAAAGAAAATCCTAAAAACCCACAAAATATCCAAATAAACACAAATTTAAATACACAAAACACCAAAATTTCGCAAGAAAAAATTATACAAACTCAACCAAATGAAGCCAATAAAGCCATACAAAATTTAGAAGCTAAGGTAAAAAACCTCGTCTTTTCAAATGAAAAAACCCAAATGCTTGAACTTGAACAACTTAGTAAAGATATAAATACGCTAAATAGAAAGCTCAATGAAAGCCTTAAACAACTTGATTTAGGTGCTAGTGAAGCGAAAAGCAATTTAAGCGAACTTAAAAATCTAACGCACAAAATGCAAAATGCAAGCAAAGATTTAGCTCAAATTACTACAAAAAATGAACACGAAGTCATAAATGAATTAAAAAGTGATATAAAATCTACGCTTTTGCAGGTTTCAAATTTAGCTAAAAGCACGGATAATGAGGCTATTGCTAATCAAGCCAACCGCCTTTTAGCTCAAATTGAAATGAACCAGCTTATGTCCTTAGCAAATGAAAGTATAAACACTTATCTGCCTTTTTTTTGGGAGGATTTAAACGACTCAAAACTTGTGTTTAAAAGGGGTAAAAAAGATAAATTTTTTGCCCAAATCAAGCTTGAGTTTGCTAAACTGGGCGAACTTGACATACTCATAGCCTTAAATAATGAAAAATACATTGATATTAATATCATGGCAGAAGATAAGGAATTTAGAAAACGAATTTATGAAAACGCTCATGAGCTTAAAAGAGCGATTAATAAAGCTGGACTTTTAAGCTCAAATTTTTTTGTGGGCGATATAGTGCGAAGTAAATTTGATCAAACAAATGCTGGTGTGAGGGATTATGATCTACAAATGGGTATAGATAAAAAGGCGTAAAATGGCAAAAAGTTCTATTAAAAAAGCTGTCGCACTAGGGTATAATCAAGAAAGCAATCAAGCCCCAAAAGTCCTTGCTACAGGCAAGGGTGAAAGTGCAGCAAAGATGATAAGTCTAGCCAAAGAACACGGCGTGCCGATCAAAGAAGATGAGGACTTAGTCGAGATACTTTCTAAACTTGACTTAGGCGATGAAATTCCGCCAAATATGTATAAAGCTGTAGCTGAAGTCTTTGCTTTTATCTATCAAATGGCGAATAGAAAGTAAAAATACATAAAAACTGAACTCAAACTACAATTTTTTTCGCATTTTATAGGCTTTTTATCGTAGGCAAAGTAAAGAAGATGAAAATTTACTTTTCTATTTTTTTGGAATTTTAGTGTAAATTTGAGCTATCTTACAAACAAGCTTTGATAAATTTATCTTGATTTAATGTTTTAAAATCCACTTAGCAAGATTTAAAAATCTGCCCTGTTTTATCTTAAGCCAAGCCATAAAAGATTTTAGATGTTAATAAAAAGCTTTTGCCTTTGTTTATCTAACTTTTATGAAATCATTTTCAAATTTTAAAATATAAATTTTATCAATTTATATTTTTGTGGTAGATGAAAAATTTAGCTATAAATGCAAAGCAAGCTCTAATTACTTGCTTTTGTTTCTTTGATTAGCCTAATCTTCATTCAAAAAGCTCAAATTGATCAAAAAGAGCTTTGTCTTGCTTAATGATATTTCTTAAAATCAAGCCCTCGACTACACTTTTATCACAATCTGTTTGCTCAGGCCAAGTCCTTGTATAACCCTCAAGATCGCCTTTTGCACTTGCATCAACGCCTACGCATTCATCTTTGATAAAAACATCTCTTTGAGCATCTATGTTATTTACCACACGCCAAAGGAGCATATATGGGTTTTCTAGGTGATTATTTGTATCCAAAAAAATGAGAATTTTAAAATGCTTTTTAAATTTTAAAAGTTTTTCAAAAAATTCTTTATGTGCTGTTTTTTTATCCACCAAAATGCAAGTTATAGGACTTTTACTTTGTATAAAAAACTGCTTTAAAGCGCTGATATTTTCATCAACTTGCTTAAAAAGTTTAAGTAAAGCTTCATCGTCAAGTCTTTCAAGCTCATCTTTACCAAGCTCATCATTTGTAGCATCAAGCCCAAGCTTTCCGCCAAAACAAGCATTTGGTGAAGCATGATCGAGTTGATCACACACCCCACTACTAATGAGTAAATTTTCAGCCTTAAAGCGGTTCAAGATATGCAAAATCAAAGCCTCATAATCCTCAAGTCTAGGTGCTTTTTCATCAACAAAAACAGCATGCTTAACAAAGCTCATCTGCCCTACTCCCCAAAAAGCGTGCATGATTTGCTGGGCATGTGCTGGGTAGTTTGGTTTGATCTTTGCTAAGATAAGATTGTGAAATACCCCATTTTCAGGCATTTTATAATCAATCAAATCAGGTGTAGTAGTTTGTAAAAGTGGCAAAAACACCCTTTCTGTGCCAAGCCCCATCACCCTATCTTCAAGCGGAGGCTTACCCACAACTGTGGCTTGATACACAGCATTTTTCTTAGCAAAAATCTTTTCCACCTTAATCACCGGAAAAAGTTCGGCTGGGGTATAAAAACCGGTATGATCGCCAAAAGGACCTTCAAGCTTAAATTCATTTGTATCCACAAAACCTTCGATGACTATGTCGCTATCTTTTGGCACAAAAAGTTCATTACTTTCACATTTTACAAGTTGAGCCGGATGTTTTTTGATAAAGCCATAAAGCAAAAGTTCAAAAATCCCCTTTGGCAAAGGAGCTTGAGCACACCAAATATAAAGCGGATCACCACCTATAGCTATACTTACAGGCATTTTTTTACCAGCCTTTTTGTATTCGTTAAAAAAATGCGTGCTGTCTTTGTGAATTTGAGTATGAAATAAAAGCTCATTTTGAGCACTTACTTGCAGGCGATACATACCAAGATTATTTTGCGTGCCATCAAGGCTTTGGGTATAAACTTGCCCCATAGTAATAAACTTACCAGCGTCTTTGCTCCAAGTTTTTAAGATAGGCAGTTCATCAAGATTTTTTAGGGTTTTAAATTTAAAGTCTGCTTGTAAGCCTTTAGCACGTTTTGGCGGGATATTTTTAAGACTAAGAAGGGTTTTAAAAAAATCAAGCTTTGCACCAAAATTTGTAGGGATATGGAGCTTTAAAAGGCTTGCTATTTCGCTTGCTACTTCTTCACAATCCTTGCCAAAGATTAGATAAAGGGCTTTTTTATTACAAAAGGTATTCATTAGCACGCTAAATTCATAGTTTTTATTTTCTTTTCTATTGATAGCATTTGTAAAAAGCAAAGCCTTGCCTTCCTCGCCTTTTTTGGCTTCTATATAGGCAATATGAGCCATTTCAAGTTCTGTATCAATTGGATCTGATATGACTTTAAGTAAGTTATTTTCTTCTAAAATTTTAATGAATTTTTGCATTATTTTTTCCTCTTATATCATCTTTTCAGCCTCTTTTAAAAGCTCTTTTGCACCTTGTTTGATGAATTGTTGAGCTAAGTTAGTTCCAGCTGTGTTATACTCAGCTTTTTTAATCACAAGTTTTTCTTGAATCATTTTACTTGCATCAGGCAAACCTAAAACCGCTCTAAGCTCTATTTCATCACCATTTATCTTTGCATTTATACCAATTGGCACTTGACAACCGCCTTCAAGCTCTTTTATAAAATCTCTTTCTATCTTGCTTTCAATGCTTGCATTTTCATCATTTAAACATTTTAAAAGCTCTAAAATTTCCTTTTTATCAACGCTTTCTATGCCAAGTATGCCTTGAGAAGCCGCTGGTATCATCTCATCAAGACTAAAAGTATAAATAAAATTCACAAGCTTATCTAAATTTAAGCGTTCAATACCAGCTTGAGCCAAAACTATAGCATCAAACTCGCCCTTTTTAAGCTTTTCTATGCGAGAATTAACATTTCCCCTTAAAGAGATGATATTTAAATCAGCACGTAAAGCAAGCAGCTGCATTTTACGTCTTAAGCTTGTCGTGCCTATCTTAGCACCCTTTGGTAAGGCTTGAAAATCTTTGAATTTATCGCTAAGCAAAGCATCATTTGGACTATGTCTTTTACAAAGTGCAGCTAAAACAAGCCCATGAGGTAAAAAACTTGGCACATCTTTAAGACTATGCACCGCAAGCTGGGCTTCTCCTCTTAGCATACTTTCTTCAAGCTCTTTAGTAAAAAGCCCCTTTCCGCCTATCTTAGCTAAGGGACTATCAAGCAAAACATCGCCTTTTGTCTTAAAGCCTTGAAGTAAAAGTTCTAAATTCGCATGCTCTTTTAAAAGACTTGTTCTGACAAATTCACTCTGCCACAAAGCAAGTTGGCTTTTTCGTGTTGCGATTATTAGTCTCATCTTTACTCCTTAATGATCTCTACATCAATGATTTCTTCATCATATACTTTGCTTTTACTCGATTTTTCTTCCCTGCTAAAGCTTGCAAAAGCCTGTTTTTCTCTTTTTTTACCTTTAAAAATAAGGGCAAAAATTAAGATAAAAAAGGCTATACATGAGCTTAAAACACCGGGAACTATAAATAAAAAAGCAGCGATAATATAAGCAAATTGGGCTAGCATTTCCTTAGGATGCAAAAGCTGAAATTCAAGCATATTTTTCCAAAACACGGCAAGTAAGATCACACCTACAATCACACTTGCAAGTAAAAAAATCAAAAAATTTCCAAAGCCAAAGGTAAAAACAAAAAGCACGCTTACTAAAAATTCAAGCAAAGCAAAAGGAAAGATAGAAAAGCGGAAGTAATTCATGATAAAACTTTTTTTAATTTTTCTTCAAGTTCGTTCAAATCAGCACTCAAGCGAGTTTTTTCAAGCTTTTCTCGCTTCACAAGCTCAACAAAGCCTTCTTCTAAGCCCTTACCTACAATTAAAGCATAAGAAAAGCCCATAAGTTCAAAATCATTAATCTTTACTCCATAACGTTCATTTCTATCATCAAAAAGCACTGATAAGCCTTGCTGGATGAGCTTATTATAAAGTTCTTCTCCAAATTTAAAGGCTTTTTCATCTTTGATATTTGAGATGATGATATGCAAAGCAAAAGGTGTGAGTGTTTTGTTCCATACTATGCCTTTTTCATCATGACTTGCCTCTACAGCTACAGCCACCAAACGACTTACGCCTATACCATAACACCCCATATAAAAAGGTTGAGCTTTGCCATTTTCATCTAAAAAATTCGCATTCATCGCACTTGAATACTTCGTGCGAAGCTTAAAGATGTGCCCCACTTCTATACCCTTACTCATCTTAAGCACACCGCCACAACACGCACATATATCATCTTCTTTTACCTCGCATAAGTCTTTGAAACGATCTTTGTTAAGATTGCTGACATTTATGCCTACAAGATGATAGTCTTTTTCATTTGCTCCCATGATCATATTGCTTTCTTCATAAAGCTCATTATCCACATAAAAATTGACATCTTTTAAGCCCACAAAGCCGATAAATCCGGGTGTTAAGCCAGATTCTATAAGCTCGCTTTCTTCAGCATCTACTATATCAAGAGCATTGCACGCATTTTTAGCTTTTGTCGTTTGCAAATCATCATCGCCCCTTAGAAAAAACACAACTAATTTACTTTCATTTTCATAAATAGCCCTTTTTACCACAGCCTTGATGGTATAAAATTCAGCAATTTTAAAAAATTCAGCCACAGCCTTGATAGTTTTTGTATTTGGAGTATGAAATTTACTTGCATAATTTGCTTCAGGACGCTCTTCTTTGCTCGTTCTTTTAGCTCTTTTTGCAACCTCAATATTTGCCGCATAAGAGCAGTTTTGACAAATAATGATATCATCTTCGCCACTTTTTGCAAGCACCATAAATTCCTTACTTCCGCTTCCTCCAATTGCTCCGCTATCAGCTTCAACAGCTCTAAAATCAAGTCCTAAGCGAGTAAAAATCCTTGAGTAAGTCTCAAACATATTATCAAATTCAGCCTCTAAACACTCCTCATTTGCATGAAAACTATACGCATCTTTCATCACAAATTCACGACATCTTAAAAGCCCAAATCTAGGACGTGCCTCATCTCTAAATTTAAGCCCTATTTGATATAAATTTAAAGGCAGTTGTTTATAACTTGTAATTTTGTTTTTAACTACACTTAACATCGCTTCTTCATGCGTTGCACCCAATACAAATTCATTTTCTTTTCTATCTTTAAAGCGCAAAAGCCCTTTTCCATATGTTTCATACCTTCCGCTTTCTTGCCATAAAGATGCTGGAGTTACAAAGCTTAGGCTAGTTTGTAAGGCTCCTGCTTTATCCATTTCTTCTTTAATGATAGCTTCTATCTTATCATAAACTTTTTTTCCAAGCGGCAAGAAATTATAAAGCCCACTGCCAATTTGCTCGATAAAACCAGCCCTAAGTAAGAAAATATGACTTGCTAAAATCGCATCTTTTGGACTTTCCTTAGTGCTTGGTGCATAAAATTTACTCATTTTCATCAGTTATCCTTTAAATTTAATTCACATTTGTATTCATTTAAGCCAGATTTTTCATCTTCTAAGGCAAAAACATAACGCAAAGCATTGATGATAGTATCGCTTTGAATTTGCCCTTCAAGCTCTTTAAGCCTTAATGTTGGCGTATGCAAAAAGGCTTTAAATGCTTGATGAATGAGCTTTCTTGCCTCTTCTTCATCTGAACCCTTCAAGTAACCCTTTTTTAAAGCCTTGCTTAAAATTTCTTGTGAACAGCGTTTTGCTTCAAGCCTTAAATCTCTAATTATAGGCGTTAAGGTTAGTTTGTTTAAATATCTAAAAAAGCTTTCTGTCATAGTGCCAATGATCTTATATGCTATTTTAGCTTGTTCCTCTCTTAAGGCAAGATTTGTTTTTACCACTTCTTTTAAGTCATCTACGGCAAAAACTTGCACATTTTTACCTTGCTTTAAGTCAATATCCCTTGGCACAGCTATATCAAAAAAATAACGCGTAAAACTCACTTCTTTAAGCATAGTATCAGTAATGATACAATGAGGCGAATTTGTAGCCGAGAAAAAAAGTTCGTGTGTGTTAAGATAGTGTTCAAGTTTATCAAGGCTATCAATTTTTACACCTCTACCAAGCTTTAAGGCAAGTTCTTTGGATTTTTCTAAACTTCTATTGAGTAAAATAATATGAGCCCTTGCAGCAAGCAAATACTTACATGCTAGCTCACTCATCTCTCCAGCACCAATAACTATAACTTTTCTATCTTCTAAAGAAAGCAGTTCTTTAGCCTTAGCCACAGCTACAGAAGAAACTGAAACAGGATTTTTGGAAATTTGCGTTTGAGCTCTAATTACAGCTGCACATTTAAAGGCATAATGCACCGCCCTTGAAAGATGAATATCACAAAATTTATGCTCCAAAGCAAAGATAAAGGCTTCTTTGAGTTGTCTAGCGATCTGTGTTTCGCCAACAACTAGACTATCAAGTGAGCTAGCGACTGAAAAAAGATGGTGAATAGCTCCTGTATCTTCAAAAAGATCAGCTCTATTATAAAGCTCATTTGTATCAAGTTTGTAAAATTCAGCCAAAACGCTAGCTAGCAAATAACCAGCCTTGTTCTTATCCTTTACAAAAGCAAAAATTTCAACCCTATTGCAAGTGCTTAAAAGCAGAGATTCTTGTATATTTTGATGCTTAATAAGTTGGGAAAGAAATTGTTTTTTTGTTTCTTCATCTGAAAAAGAAAATTTCTCACGCAGAATAAGCTCTGTATTTTTATGCGTCCAGCTTATACAAAAATAAGTCATCAAAACTCCCTATTTATCATTGTTTTGGCGATATCTTCTAAAGCCTCATTATGATAACTTTCTATAGCCTTTAAAGCTCTTTGTGTATAATTTTTTGCTAAAATAAAGCTTTGATCTAAATAAGGAGCAATGATATCTTTAAGCCAAGTTGCTTCATCTTGACAGAGTTCTTTTTTAAATAAGCTTTCAAGTTTTATTTTTTCATCTTTTTGCAAATTCTTGTGTGCAAAGATATATGCCAGTGTGCATTTTCCTTCTTTAAAATCGTTCATCGCCGGTTTTCCAAGTGTTTGAGCGTCATTTTTAATATCAAGTATATCATCTACGATCTGAAAGGCTATGCCAAGATTTTTACCATACAAAGCAAATTTTTCCTCATCAAAACCAGCTAGTATTGCCCCACACCTCGCACTTGCTTCAATCAATGCTGCGGTTTTATGATCGATCATCTCAAGATAAGCCTTTTCATCATCATTAAAACTCTTGCTTAATTCTATATCCATAAGCTCGCCTTTTGAAAGCTTTAAAACAGCATTTGAGATGATTTGTGCAAAACTTGTATCAAGCTTTGAAAGCTCAAAAAAAGCCTTAGAATACAAAATATCGCCCAGCATGATCGTATTTTTAGCCCCAAATTCAGCATTAATACTTTTTGCTCCTCGTCTTAATTCTGCTTCATCAATAACATCATCATGAAGCAAGCTTGCAAGGTGAATAAGCTCGATTAAAGCACAAATTTTAAAGGCTTCTTGGCTTGGCTTAGCTATATTTAAAAGGAGCTTTGAGCGAAGTTTTTTACCTGGTTTCAGCTTTGAACACATTAAAAGTATAGGTTTATACTCCAAATCCTTTATAAAACTTGCTATAAACTCATCGATTTCTTGCACTTTCTTATCCTTTGTTTTAATTTTCTTGATTTAATGGTGCTTGAGGGTTAGTCTGCCCTACTTCGTTTGGTTCTAAAACTTGAGGTATTTGCTCTGTTTGAGGAGCTGGTTGAAGGCTTGTGTTTTTCTCCTCATTAAAATAAATCCCCGGAACTATCTTTGTTGCATCGCTTGTTTTACTTGGATCAAGTTTGCTTGGATCTAAAAAATCCACTGCTAGCCTTGCTTGCTTATCCTCGATATACACCTTAAACTTAGCCTCTCCTCTTGAAAAATCACTAAATTCTAAGATAAGTCTGGCTCTATCTATGTGAGGATTCGTATAATCAGGGATCAAAGTTTGAGTCGCCCAGTTAAGATTTCTACGCAAAGCTAAAACAAACTGCCTTGAAAATTTGCGGTATCTTGTATGCACGATGATTTTATTTGTATCAAAAAGAGTCCAATAAAAGTCAAAATTTTGTTTATCATCATACGCAAGTTCAGTAATGCTTACAGAAGCTCGTTCGTCTTTTTTAAGGCTAAACTCGTAACTATGCTCAAACGCAGGAGTAGCTGCAAAACTTACATAAATAAGCAAAGAACAAAGAGTGATTACCCTCATCTATCCTTCTTGTCCTAAAATTTTAGCTCCAAGCTCTATATAATGATCATTTAAACGTTCTTGAATCAAAAGTTCATTTTCCATTTTATAAAGCTCAAGTTCATCTTCACTCACGCCCTTTTGCTCTAAAAGCTCAAGCATGGCGATATGTTCGCTTATAAAAGCTCTTAAACACTTCTCAACAGCCCCCAAAGGTGCATGTCTTAAGGTTTCAAAAAATTTCTCCTCAGGGCTTTTAGAAAACATCTCATCAAATATATCCACAACTACCGCCTTTTATGCTTCTTTCTTAAACTAAAACTTACATTATAGGATTTATTAAATTAAAAGAGAATAAAAAGACTCAAAGCAAGACTTTTTACCCTTTCTCAACTCTTCTTTTTTAAAAGTGCTCTATTTTAAAGCCATTTTTTAAAAATAAAATTCCAATTAAGACTTAAATCCTCATACAAAATACTTCAACGCTCTTTCATAGTCTTGCTGGGTATCTATGCCTATACTTTTTGTGCTTATTTCAAGCATTTTGATTTTTTTGCCATTTTCTAGGGCTCTAAGTTGCTCAAGCTTTTCAGCTTGCTCTAAATTTGAGCTTTTTAAGATGCAAAACTCATTTAATGCCCTTACACTATAAGCATAAATGCCTAAATGTGCTTTAAAAGCTTCATTATAATTTGCTCTTTCAAAAGGAATTTTTGAGCGAGAAAAATAAAGGGCGAAATTATCTTTATCAAGCACGACTTTGACAAGATTATTATCTTCTGCTTCTTTGCTTGTGCAGGTTTTAAAGCAACTTGTCATAAAGGCTGTTTTATCAAGGTTTTCTTGGCTAAAATCTTTAAATTTGTGTAAGTTTTCTGGCTCTATAAAAGGCTCATCAGCTTGGACATTGATGATTATTTCATCATCTTTTAAGCCCAAAAGCTTGCATGCTTCATTAAGCCTATCTGTGCCACTTTCATGCTCTTTGCTTGTAAGCACAGCCTTAAAACCATACTTTTTAGCCTCGTCAAACACCTTTTCATCATCAACGGCTATACATACTTCATCAACACCCTTTACTCTTAAAGCTGTTGCGATAAACATAGGCACGCCCTTAATCTCGCATAAAATTTTTTCAGGCATTCTGCTTGATTTTAGCCTTGCTGGTATGATGATCATTTTTTTACCCACCTTAAAATTTCATCTTTTAAAGCACTTGCTTCATAACTTTGAATGGCTTGTTTTTCAAGATCAAAAAGATCCAAAAGCTCGGTTTTTATCCCCTCGCCGTAAGTTTCAGCGATTTGAAGCATTGCTTCTTTTTCATCATTGCAAGGCTTGTCAAATAAAGCTTCATACATACTTGGCACAAATTTACTCCACTCAGCTGTTGAGGTAATGAGTGTAATTTTATGCGGATTTAAAAGCTTAAAACAAGTTGCAGTGTGCGGATCGATGATGGCGCTTTTTGAAAAGTCTTTGATAAAATGCTTACATTCTAAATCCGTGCAAAAATCAGCCTCAAAATCTTGTTTTAAACTCTCAAGCTCATTTTTTGTAAGTTCAAAATGAAGCTCTTCTTTTAAAGCATTCATCAACTCTAGCGTTCGCAAATCCCCAAATTGATCAAAAAGCAAACGTTCTATATTTGAGGATATGAGTATATCCATAGCTGGAGAAAGCGTTTTTACTAGCTTTTTACCTCTTAAATCATATTTACCTGTGTTAAAAAATTCGCTTAAGATATTGTTTGCGTTTGAAGCGATCTTTATACGCTTGATCTTTGCACCCATTTTTTTAGCATAATACGCCCCCAAAGCATCGCCAAAATTACCGCTTGGTATGATGATTTCAAGTTCTTTATCTATCTTTATGCAAGCATAATAATGATAAATGATTTGAAACAAAATACGGGCAAAATTTACTGAATTTGCTGCTGAAAGCTCTATATTTTCAATCTTTAAGGCTTGCTTAAACTTAGCATCATTAAGCAACGCTTTAAGCGTGTTTTGAGCCATATCAAAGTCGCCATTGATCGCAAAAACTTTCAGATTATCCTTATCTAAAGCTCTCATTTGTAAGGCTTGAAGCCCACTTGTGCCAACCTTTGGGTATATACATACGACTTTAACTTGGCTATTTTCAAAGCTTTTTAAGGTCGCAGGTCCAGTATCTCCGCTTGTCGCACAACACACAAGGAAATTTTTACCCTCGCTAAAACGCTTTAAAAGCACTCCAAAAGGCTGTAAAGCCATATCTTTAAATGCCCTTGTTGGTCCATGATAAAGCTCATTGATGAAAAGCTTTTGGCTGATTTGATTTAAATATACAGGACAGGTTTCATCATCAAAATTTTTATAGCTTTTTAAAGCCTCCTTAAAGTCCTCATCAAAGCCAAATTCAAAGCTTTGAATGAGCTTTAAAGCAAAATCATTGTAACTTAAATCTTTATACGCATAGCCATTAAACTCAGGTAAGCTTAAAGGTGCATACAAGCCGCCTAAATGAGCAGCTGGATTAAGCAAAGCTTCTTTAAAAGAAACACTTTGACTTTTATCTCTTGTTCCTACTAAAAGCATTTTTATCCTTTTATATCAAAGTTTTTAAAGCTCTTTATATAATTTATCAAAGCTTCTTTTAAACTTGGCATTAACTCAAGCTCAAGCTTGATAAGTTCATACTTAAAACCCATATCCTTAACCTTGACAAAGTCTTTAAAAGTCAGCATTAGTGTATCACAATTATGCTTTTTTAGCAAATTTTCAAGTTCGCTTTTTTTATAATCATGATGATCTTTAAAAAAATAACACGCCCTTGCCTTGATAAAATGTTCATACAATCTAAAAGGCTTGGCTATAGAAGCGATTAAAATCGCTTTTTGATTTTCTTTCACATAAGAATACCGCACAAAGTCCCTATCCTCAATGGCTATAAAATCAGCCTTTTTAGCATAGTTTGGCGGTAAGCGATACGCTCCACTTGGTAAGCTAAATTTAAAATAAGGTTTTATTCTGCTTTCGAGCAAAAGATCAAATTTTTTGATATAAAATTTAGAAAAAGCATCATCAAGCAAAATGATATTTGCTCCTAATTCAAGAGCTTTTTGTATGCCTTTTACCCTATCTTCGCTCACGATCACACCATAAATTGCCTTTTCAAAGGCATATTCCATAGCTTCATCGCCACTTTGCTCTACGCTACAAAGTATTTTTTCACTAAGTTTAACACATATTAAACCCTTGCTTTTTCGTTTATAACCTCTTAAAACGATAAAAATTTTAGCTTCCTTTAAGCCTTGTTGAGGTAAAAATTCTTGCAAAAACACAGCTATAGCCTTGCACATAGGTGTTTTTCCATTTCCGCCTAAGCTTAAATTTCCAACGCTAATGATTGGCACTTCAAAAGCTACTTTTTTCTTGAATTTGGTGTTTAAAATAGCAAAAAAAGCATAGATAAAACTTAAAGGCAAAAGCAGATAAACAAGCACTTTTTGGAAGAAATTTGGCTTATAAAAATACGAATCAAAAAAGTTCATTCATCAAGACTTATAAAACGGGGAAGTTCAAGTTTAAAAGCATTTTGCCTTTTTCTTTTTTCAATCATTTCAAGCAATTTTGGATCAAGTCTTGTTAGGATGCTTTTATCATTTGCTTCAAGTGCTTTTAAAGCTTCATCAATCTGTTCGTAGCTAAAACCAAGCTCGCCCTCATCACTTTGTCCCTCATACAAATCAGCACTTGGAGCCTTTTTGATAAAAACCTCATCTAAGCCTAGAAATTTTGCAAATTTAAAAATCTCACTCTTATACAATCTTGCTATAGGATTAAAAGCACAAGCCAAATCCCCATAAATCGTGCCATATCCCAACATCAGCTCGCTTTTATTGCTTGTACCAACGACCAAAGCATTTTTAAAGGCTGAATAATCATAAAGCAAACTCATACGAATTCTTGCACTTAGATTACCTATGCGGATTTTATTTGGATTTTCAATGTTTTGCAAGAAGACTTTGAGTATGTTTTCAATGTTTATGATCTTATGTTCGAGCTTTAAGTCTTCGCAAAGTTTTAAAGCATCTTTAAGATTTGCTTTATTAGAAAACTGACTTGGCATTAAAAGCACAAATACCTTTTCGCCTAAAGCTTTTTTACAAAGTGTAGCCACAAGAGCTGAGTCTATGCCTCCGCTAAGTCCTAAAACTACGCCTTTTAAGCAGGTATTTTCAAGCTCATCTTGTATAAATTTGCAAAGCTTTTTTTCCAAAAAAGCAAAATCCATTTTCTATCCTTCAACTTAAAAATGTATAATTATAACTAAAAATTAA
Source organism: Campylobacter sp. MIT 97-5078 (assembly GCF_006864455.1). Lineage (GTDB taxonomy): Bacteria > Campylobacterota > Campylobacteria > Campylobacterales > Campylobacteraceae > Campylobacter_D. The sequence goes on along the minus strand of NZ_QHLK01000001.1, from coordinate 68,564 downwards.
CAAGGATTAATAAATGCAAATTTTAAAAAAAGCATGCGGGGCTTACGGCACGAATTGCTACATACTCAAAAGCGAACAAGGAGACTTTGTCATTGATCCTGGAGATGGAGCATTTGACTTTGTAAAACAGAACACAACCCAGGTTAAAGCAATCTTAAACACACACGGACATTTTGATCATGTTTGGGATAATGAAGCGGTAAAAAGGCATTTTAAAGCTCCTATTTATATACATCAATTTGATGAGTTTATGCTAAATGATCCTTTTGGTATGGGACACGAGCAATCAAAAGCAGATGTTTTAATCACTGATGAAAATGAATTTGAGATCGCTGGAGTGAAATTTAAATTCCTTTTTTTTCCCGGACATACGCCGGGGTGTTGTATGATAGAGCTTGTTGGCGAAAATTTGGCTTTTAGTGGAGATTTTTTGTTTCAAGGAAGTATTGGAAGATATGATTTTCCTTATTCTGATGCAAATTTGATGAAGCAAAGCTTGGAGCGAGTGGCGAGCTTTAAAGATGAGCTAAGGCTTTTGCCCGGACATGGAAAAGAAACTACACTCAAAACCGAGCAAGCTCATCTTGACTTTTGGCTAAGGAACTTTTGATGGTATTTCAAACACTTTTTGATTCTTTATTTAAGTTTTTGCTGTATTATCTTAGCTTTTTAGCTCTTGTTTCGCTTATAGGAATGAAATTTGCAAAAAAACATGAGCAGTTAGAGCAAAACCCAAGCCAAAAATCAAGCCTTAAAAAGCTTTATAAAAATTGCCCATGTCGAAAAGCTGTGCAAAATGGTGTGATGAGCAGCGTGTGTATTTATAGTGCAGCAGTTGGTTTTATGCTTTCTTTAAGCAATATCGCTTTGATTTCAAACTATGCTTTGCGAAATTTCATCGTTTTGGTTTTAAGTTTGTTTTGTTTTTATCTAGGTTGGATATTGAAAAAATGAGTGTTGCTTTTTTGTATAAGATTTAGATAAAGTCTTGTTTTTAAGAAAAAATTTATTTTAGTTTGATTATGCTTTAAAGTATATTTCATTAGTTTCAAGAACAAGCTCAAAAGAAAGAACTTGAGTTAAAAAAAAGAAGAAATTTAAGAGGAAAAAAGCGAAAATCTGCTTGATATAAAAGCTTAAATACTTTGGGCTTTGCTTGAAAAGACAGGGTAAAAAAAAGTTAAGCAAAGCCCTCTTTACTCAAAAATACCTTCAAGCAAAGCTTGCAAATACTCATCGACGCTAAATTCAAGCAAGTCCTCTACACCCTCACCCACTCCTATATAAAGTATAGGAAGCTCAAGCTCTTTTGCTATACTAAACAAAGCCCCGCCCTTAGCCGTGCCATCAAGCTTGGTGATAATCACGCCATCAAGCTTAACAAGCTCATTAAAAGCTCTAGCTTGCAAAATGCCAGCGTTACCTTGAGTGCCATCAAGTACGAGGATTTTTTGATGAGGAGCGTTTGGCATAGCCTTAGCACAGATTCGCACGATTTTTTCAAGCTCGCTAGCAAGATTTTTTTGATTTTGCAAGCGTCCTGCTGTATCTAGGATCACCCTATCATACTTTTTAGCTAAAGCCTTACTGATCGCATCATAAGCTACGGCTGAGGGATCGTGACCTTGTGCGGAAGCAACTATATCAAGTTCGAGTTTTTTAGCCCAGAGCTTAAGCTGCTCAATAGCTCCAGCTCTAAAGGTATCACAAGCTCCTAAAATTACGTTTTGATTGTTTTGTTTATAAAAATTTGCAAGTTTAGCAATACTTGTGGTTTTTCCAGCTCCATTTACGCCTAAGACAAGCTGAATAAAGGGCTTTTCCTCGCTAGCTTTTGGCGTATCATAGATAAAATATGCTTTCATCACGCGTAACAAATCTTCTTTTTTTACCTCATCGCTTGGCGGAAGATAATATAAAATTTCTTCTATGATCTCATAACTCACATCAGCCTCTAAAAGCATTTCTTCGAGTAAATCTTTTGAAATTTTTTCCTTACCTTTTTTAAGTTCGCTAAAATTAGCAAAAGTTTTTTGCAAACCCTTTTTTAAAAAATCAAGCATCACATAATCGCTTTTTGAATGTCAATATCAAGCATTTCTTGAGGGATAATACCCAAATACTGCCTCACAAGCTCACCAGAACTTGAATAAAGTATCATCGTAGGTATAGCATTTACCCCGCCCACACTTTGAGCAAAAGTGAAATTTGGCTCGCCCAAAGCCACTTTAAAGCTTATTTGTTTTTCATTTATAAAGCTTGTTACTTCATTTGAGTTTTTATCTTCAAGTAAAACACCGATAATGTTAAAATTATCTTTATATTTTTCTTGAAGCTTATTAAGATGAGGAATTTCAGCTAAACACGGAGCACACCAAGTTGTAAAAAACACAAATAAAGTTGCTTTATCATTGCTCATAAACTCAAGTTTTCCTTCGTTTGACTTAATAAATAAATTCTCGCCATTATTGAGTTTAAGATCAAAGCTTTGCTTATTACTCTGTCCCCAAGAAAGAAGTGAGCTTGTATTTTGTTCATCTTTATCTTCGCTTGAGCACGAAATGAAAAAAAAAGCTAAAAATAAAATCATCAAAAATTTCATTTAATTTCCTTTTTAAATTCGTTAAAATCTTTCAAAAAATGCTAAAATTATATATGAAATTTATAAATAGACACATCATAAATGAAAGAAGAATTTAGAAAAAACCAAAAAAACAAATTAATCCAGCTTCAAAAACACCTTTTTAAACATGATTTTGTCGTGTTTAAAGAATGCTTTAAGCTCGTAAAAAGCACACAAGCAAAAAATGTTTTAATTTATCTGCCACTTACTTATGAACTTGATTTATATAAATTTAGGCATAAATTAAGTAAAAATTGTCAGCTTTTTGTTCCATTTATGCAAGATGAAAGTTTAAAAGTGGTAAAATTGAGACTACCTTTTTGTAAAAAGAGGTTTGGGGTTAAAGAGCCAAAGAATTCTTTGATGAGCGTTAGAATTGATTTAGCTATAGTGCCAGTACTTGGCGTAGATAAAAGCTTTAAAAGAATAGGACATGGTAAAGGTTTTTATGATAGGTTTTTTGCAAGCTTAAAATATAAACCTTTAATCGCTTTTGTGCAAGCTACGCAAGGTTTTAGCCAAATAAAACTAAGTCAAGAACACGATATACAAGGTGATTTCTATCTTAACCCTTTTAAAAAATTTTATAAGAAAGAGTTGAAAAATGCTGATAACTTTAACTGCATTTATCGCCGTTATCATAGGCGTAGGGATTGGGTATATGGTTGCCAAAAAAATAAACGATGCAAAGCATGATATTTTTGTTGAGCAAGCAAAAGCAAAAGCAAAAGCCATAGAATACGAAGCCGAGCTTGTGCTAAAAGATGCTAAAAATTCAGTTTTAAATGCTGAATTTGAAGCCAAAAAGAAATTTGAGGATAAAAGCCACAAAATACAAAAAGAATATTCTCAAAAATTTGATGATTTACACAAAAAAGAGCAAAACCTCAAAGAAAGCTCACAAGAGTTAGAAAAAAAACAAAAAAAGGCTAGAGAGCTTTTTGAAGAAAGCATTAATCTTAAAAGTAATTATGAAGAAAAACTTAAAGAAGTTTTAAAAACTTTAGAACGATCAGCTGGACTTACCCAAGAAGAAGCTAAAAAAATCGTTTTAAAAAAAGTTGAAGAAAACTCAAGGCAAGAAATCGCTTCTATAGTGCGTAAATACGAAGAAGAAGCTAAAAATGAGGGTAAAAGAAAGGCAAATTATATCATCGCACAAGCTACTTCTCGCTTTGCTGGCGAATTTGCGGCTGAAAGACTTATCAATGTAGTCAATATCAAAAACGATGAGCTTAAAGGACGCATTATAGGCAAAGAAGGACGCAATGTTAAAACACTAGAAATGGTGCTAGGTGTGGATATCATCATCGATGATACGCCCGGAGCTATCATAGTAAGTTGCTTTAATCTCTACCGCAGAGCCATAGCGACAAAAGTTATAGAACTTTTAGTTGAAGATGGACGCATTCAACCTGCCCGCATAGAAGAAATTTATGAAAAAGTCTGCAAAGACTTTGAAAGCTCAATCCTTGAAGAAGGCGAAAATATCATCATGGATTTAGGACTAAGCAAAATACATCCTGAGATAGTTAAACTCATCGGCAAGCTTAAATACAGAGCAAGTTACGGACAAAATGCCCTTGCTCACTCTTTAGAAGTGGCTCACTTAGCTGGCATCATCGCTGCTGAATGCGGAGGTGATGAAAGCTTGGCTCGTCGCGCTGGGCTTTTGCATGACATAGGCAAGGCTTTAACTCATGATTTTGAAGGCTCACATGTGGATTTAGGAGGCGAGCTTTGCAAGCGGTATAAAGAGCCTGAAGCTGTGATAAATGCCATTTATGCTCATCATGGACACGAAGAAGCTACAAGTGTAGAAAGTGCAGCTGTTTGCACTGCTGATGTGCTTTCAGCAGGGCGTCCGGGAGCTAGAAGAGAAGTTCTTGAAGCCTTTTTAAAGCGAGTGACTGAACTTGAAAATATAGCCAAAAACAAAGAAGGGATCAAAAACGCCTATGCTATCAATGCTGGACGTGAGATCAGAGTCATTGCTAATGCAAAACTTATCAATGATGATGAAGCCGTGCTTTTAGCTAAAGAAATTGCTAGTGAAATTCAAGATAAAGTGCAATTTCCGGGCGAAATAAAAGTTAATGTTATACGCGAGCTTAGAGCTGTAGATTATGCAAGATAAGAGGCTTTTTTATGAGTGAAACTATCACGAGCTTAGTTGAGTATGGTTATATTATATTGTTTGTGTATTCATTAGGCGGTGGAATGGTAGCTATCTTAGCTGCTGGAGTGCTTAGTGCTGGGGGGCATTTTAACCTCAGCCTTTGCATAGTCTTAGCCTTTGTGGCAAATACGCTTGGCTCGACACTTTTATTTATCTTAGGCAAATACTATAAAAAGGATTTAATGCCGTATTTTAAAAAACACCGTCGTAAGCTTGCTTTAGCTCAGATGAAGATCAAACAATACGGCGTTTTTTTACTTTTGCTTCAAAAATTCATTTATGGGCTAAAAACCTTTATCCCTATGGCAGCTGGATTTGCGAAATTTAACTTTTTAAAATTTCTCATCATTAACACACTTGCAAGCTTGCTTTGGGCTGTGGTTTTAGGATATGCTGGCTTCGCTTTTGGAGCTATTATCACGCCTTTTATGGATACTTTAGGCACTTATTCTTATCTTATACCTTTGTTTTTACTTGTTTTAATCGCTTTGATTTGGTTTTATCTTTATTCTTTTTCTAAAAAAACACAATGAAAAAATGGGTGAAAAAATACCAAGAATTCCTTTTTCTCGGATTTTTTTGCCTTTGTGTTTTTAGCCTCAACCTTTTTTATGAATACAGACAATTTTTAACTTTTAAAGAAAGTAAGCATATCTATCTTCGTGATCTTAGTGTGCTTTTAAGCTATATAAAAACAAATGAAAAAGGCAGAGCTTATAGGGTTTTAAAGCTTGTTAACAAGGACTTTAACTTTTATACCACCACAGCTAAAGATAAAGAAATTTCAAACTATGAAAAGTTGAATTTAAGAGCTATTACAACCAAAGTAAGCTTTAAAGACTATCTTTCAAAAAGTTTTTATATGCCAAGCTACGATCTTAATATCACTTCAAAAGAGCCTGCTTTTAAGCATAAAATCATTCCTTATTTTCTTAATCAACACCAAGATGAAAAGATGAGGGAATTTTATGGAGCTTTATTTTTTGCCCTTAGTATCTCAAAAGAACTTCGAAACGATGTTAATCACTATGGCATAGCTCATCTTATCGCCATTAGCGGCTATCATATCGCTTTGATTTTTTCTTTACTATTTTTTCTTTTTACTCCACTTTATAGCTTTTTTCAAAAGCGGTATTTTCCTTATAGAAATTTACGGCTTGATTTAAGTGTGATGATTTTTATATTTTTACTTTTTTATGCTTATCTCATCGGCTTTGTGCCAAGCTTCGCGCGTTCTTTAGTGATGGCTTTGTTTGGCTTTTATCTTTTAGCTAAACATAATAAAATCATTCATTTTGGGAATTTATTTTTTAGTGTGTTAATCTGTCTTGCTTTATTTCCTCAGCTTATTTTTAGTGTAGGCTTTTTATTTTCGGTTTTAGGAGTATTTTTCATCTTTTTATATTTACACCATTTTGCAAGCTATTTTAATGCTTTAAGTAACCTTATTTTGCTAAATTTATGGACTTTTTTAGCGATGATCATCCCAGTGTTATATTTTTTCCCACTCATTTCTTTCCAGCAGTTTTTAGCCATACCTTTAAGTGCGGCTTTTGTTGTGTTTTATCCTTGCACTTTGTTTTTGCACCTCATCGGTTTTGGGGGATTATTAGATAGCTATTTACTCGACTTTTTCAACTTTAAATTTCACGCCTTAAATTTTGCAAACATAAACTTAAACTTGCTCTTAGCTTATATGCTACTAGCTCTTATCAGCACTCGTTTTAAATGGCTCGCTCTTTTTTGCATTGTTTTGAATTTAGTGCCGTTTTGTGTTTTGCTTTAAGATGACATTGAAAAGCACTCAAAATATGGTGATTTTAATACCTTTCTACCTTATTTATGTTAATTAATATTATTCTAGTCTTTAATTGAAACTGCTTAAAAAAATGTAAATATAATGCTTATAAAAATATTCATTTTATATTTATTTAATAAAAATTCTGCTACAATGAGGCGAAATTTAAATTTTGGAGGTCTTTCTTATGAATAGAAGGGATTTTATCAAAAACTCTGCTATTGCTAGTGCTGCTGGCGTTGCCGGTTTGAGTATGCCAAGTTCAGTATTAGCTAATGCTGGGGAACAATGGCAATGGGATAAATCAGTATGCCGTTTTTGTGGAACAGGCTGTGGTATTATGGTTGCAAAAAAAGACGGCAAAATCGTCGCGATCAAAGGCGATCCAGCTGCTCCGGTAAATCGTGGGCTAAACTGCATTAAAGGGTATTTTAATGCTAAGATTATGTATGGTGAGGATCGTTTGGTGCAACCTTTGCTTCGTGTCAATGAAAAGGGCGAATTTGACAAAAAAGGTAAATTTCAGCAAGTTTCCTGGCAAAGAGCCTTTGATGAAATGGAAAAGCAGTTTAAAAAGGCTTATAATGAGCTTGGTGCAAGCGGTATAGCTGTTTTTGGTAGCGGACAATACACCGTTCAAGAAGGTTATGCAGCTGTGAAGCTTATCAAAGGAGGCTTTAGATCAAATAATATAGATCCAAACGCAAGACACTGTATGGCTTCAGCTGTTGTGGCTTTTATGCAAACTTATGGAGTTGATGAACCAGCAGGCTGTTATGATGATATAGAACTTACCGATACTATCATCACTTGGGGAGCAAATATGGCTGAAATGCATCCTATTTTATGGAGCCGCGTTTCAGATAGAAAGCTTTCAAATTTAGATAAGGTTAAGGTTGTCAATCTCTCGACTTTTTCAAACCGCACCAGTCATATCGCAGATAGTGAAATTATCTTCAAACCAAATACTGATTTAGCTATATGGAACTATATCGCTAGAGAGATTGTATATAATCACCCAGAAGCCTTGGATATGGACTTTATCCAAAATCACTGCATTTTCACTACAGGTTATGCTGATATTGGTTATGGTATGAGAAATAATCCAAACCACCCAAAATTCAAAGAAGCCGAAAAAGACATTGTCGCTAAACAAAACTCTATTGTTGTTGATGAAGAAGAAGCTGTAGCTTTAGCTTATCTTGGCATAAAAACAGGCGATACTTTAGAGATGAAACACGCAGGTGCAGCAGCAGCCCACTGGGAAATCAGTTTTGAAGACTTTAAAAAAGCACTTGAACCTTATACTTTAGACTATGTCGCTAAGGTTTCAAAAGGCGATGATAATGAAAACTTAGAAGATTACAAGAAAAAGCTTCAAGAACTTGCCAATCTTTACATAGAAAAAAACCGCAAAGTTGTGAGCTTTTGGACTATGGGCTTTAACCAACATACAAGAGGCACTTGGGTTAATGAACAAGCCTATATGGTGCATCATTTACTTGGCAAGCAAGCAAAACCGGGAAGTGGAGCATTTTCTCTCACAGGACAACCATCAGCCTGTGGCACAGCTAGAGAAGTAGGCACTTTTTCACACCGCTTACCCGCTGATATGGTTGTGGCAAATCCTAAACATAGAGAAATTACAGAAAAAATTTGGAAACTCCCAGCAAAAACCTTAAATCCAAAGCCTGGTGCTCCTTATCTTAAAATTATGCGTGATTTAGAAGATGGCAAGATCAAATTTGCTTGGGTGCAAGTGAATAATCCTTGGCAAAATACAGCAAACGCAAACCACTGGATAGCTGCAGCTCGCGAAATGGATAATTTCATCGTGGTAAGTGATAGCTACCCGGGTATTTCAGCAAAAGTAGCTGATCTAATCTTACCAAGTGCGATGATTTATGAAAAATGGGGTGCATATGGCAATGCTGAAAGAAGAACTCAGCACTGGAAACAGCAAGTCTTACCTATAGGTGAAGCAATGAGTGATACTTGGCAGATGATGGAATTTGCAAAACGCTTTAAGCTTAAAGAAGTATGGGGCGAAATAAAAGTTGATGAGCAAACCACTTTGCCAAGCGTTTTAGAAGAAGCTAAGGCTATGGGTTATAGTGAGGAAAGCACGCTTTTTGATGTGCTTTATGCAAACGAAGATGCGAAGAAATTTAGTGTTGATGATGCTCTAATGCAAGGTGTGGATAATAGCGAAGTTAAAGGCGATGCAAGAAAGGTTATAGGCAGTGATGGTAAGGAATTTACAGGTTATGGCTTTTTCGTGCAAAAATACCTTTGGGAAGAATACAGAAAATTCGGACTTGGACACGGACATGATCTAGCAGATTTTAACGCCTATCATCAAGTAAGAGGCTTAAGATGGCCTGTAGTAAATGGAAAAGAAACGCAGTGGCGTTTTAACACCAAATTTGATTATTATGCTAAAAAAGCAGCTCCAGATTCAGACTTTGCTTTTTATGGAGTAGCTGATAAAGCTTTACAAAGAGGAAATTTAACTGGTCCAACTTCAGGAGATGAAAAATTCTCACTTGCAAACAAAACAAAGATTTTCTTTCGTCCATTTATGAAAGCACCTGAACGCCCAAGTGCTGAGTATCCTTTCTGGCTTTCTACAGGTAGGGTTTTAGAGCATTGGCATAGTGGAACGATGACTATGCGTGTGCCTGAGCTCTACAGAGCCGTTCCTGAAGCATTGTGCTATATGAACGAACAAGATTGTGCGAAGCTTAGTTTAGCACAAGGCGATCTTGTATGGGTTGAATCGCGTCGTGGTAAAGTTAAAGCACGCGTTGATATGCGTGGCAGAAATAAACCGCCTGTTGGACTTGTATATGTGCCTTGGTTTGATGAAAATGTCTATATCAACAAAGTTACTTTAGATGCAACTTGCCCACTTTCAAATCAAACAGATTTTAAAAAATGTGCGGTAAAAATCACTAAAGTGTAAAAACAATGAAAAACCGAAGAGAGTTTATGCAAACTGGCTTTAAAGCCCTTTGTCTTTGTGCAGGCGGTGGCTTTTTAGCTACGCTTGCACTTAAGGCTGATGAGGGGTATTTTTTACGCCCACCCGGAGGCGAAGATGAAAAACATTTTTTATCTTTATGCATACGTTGTGGTTTATGTGTAAAAGCCTGTCCTTATGATACTTTAAAACTTGCAAGCGTTTTTGATAGCCCAAAAAATGGCACGCCCTTTTTTGACGCACGAAAAACGCCGTGCTATCTTTGCGAGGATATACCTTGCATAAGGGAATGTCCTACAAATGCTTTAGATCATCAATATTTAGAGCGTGAAAAAGGTGTTTTAGAGCTTAAAATGGGTATAGCCATACTTGATAGTGCAAGTTGCGTCGCTCACTGGGGTGTGCAATGTGATGCGTGCTATAGAGCCTGCCCTTTAATCGATAAGGCTTTAAAACTTGAGCTTAAACGCAATGAACGCACCGCTAAACATGCTTTTTTGCTCCCTGTTGTTGATCATGAAGTTTGTGTTGGCTGTGGGCTTTGTGAGCATGCTTGTATCACAGAAAAACCAGCTATCCGTGTTTTACCAAGAACTTATGTGCTTGGTAAAGCTGGAACAAACTATATCAAAGGCTGGGACAAGCAAGATGAACAAAGACTAAAAGACGCTGATACAAGCAAGAAAAACGAGCAAAACAAAGCTAGGGATTATCTTAATAGCAAGGATTTGCTATGAGATATTTACTTTTAAGAAGAGTCGTTCAGCTTGGAATTTTAGCTTGTCTTGGCTTTAGCTCACTTGATTTTATCGCCAAAGGCGATTTAAGCTCATCTGTGTGGTTTGATGCTATCCCACTAAGCGATCCTTTTGCTTTTTTACAAATCGTGCTTGCAAGTTTAAGCATAGATATTGCTGCTTTAAGCGGAGCCTTGATCATTGCTTTTGTGTATGCAGTATTTTTGGGGCGTGCATTTTGTGCGTGGGTATGTCCTATCAACCTTATCACTGATTTAGCAGCTTTTGTGAGAAAGAAACTTGGCTTTAAGTCTTCTAAATTTGTGACCTTACACAAAAACTTACGATACCTTGTGCTTATTTTGTGTTTAGTGTTTTCTTTTGTGCTTTCTTTACCTGTGTTTGAGAGCATTTCTTATATAGGCATAGTGCAAAGGGGTATTATTTTTGGCAGTGTTTCTTGGCTTTTTGTTGCTTTTGTGATCTTTTGCATAGATACCTTTTTAAGCCCAAGAGCAATTTGCTCCCATTTTTGTCCTTTGGGAGCATTTTATGCACTTATCTCTCGTTTTGCTTTGCTTAAAATAAAGCACAAAGCACAAAACTGCACCAAATGCTATAAATGTATAGAAATCTGCCCTGAAAAACAAGTGCTTTTTATGGTAGGTAAAGAAAGCAAAAGCGTGAGTTCTGGAGAATGTATAAGATGTGGGCGTTGCATTGAGGTTTGTGATGATGATGCTTTGGTTTTTAATATTTTAGATTTAAGGAGTAAAAAATGAAAAAGAAAATTATAATGTTGGCATGTGCGTGTGCTTTGACTTTCATCGCTTGTCAAGATAAAAAAGAAAACACAAGTTCAAAAGAAAATACAAGCTCAGCAGTAAGTTCTGATGAAATAGGCATAAGAAAAACAAGCGTTGAAAATGAAAACAATGTTGTTTTACCTGATGCAAATTTCACTTCTTTGCAACCAGGTGAATCAAATTTGATCGAGCGATCATTTGAAAACGCTCCACCGCTCATCTCTCACAGCATTGAGGATATGCTTCCTATCACAAGAGAAAATAATATCTGCTTAAGTTGCCATGACAAAGCAATTGCTGCTGATGTAGGAGCTACAGCTATGCCTATGACTCATTATTTTGACTTTCAAGCAGGCAAAGCAACAGGAGATGAAGTGAGTAACGAAAGATTTAACTGCACCCAATGTCATGTGCCTCAAAGCGATGCAAAACCTTTGGTTGGAAACACTTTCAAGCCAGAGTTTAAAAGCGAAGAAGCGAAGAAAAGATCAAATCTCATCGATGCCTTAAACGAAGGGGTAAAATAAGTGTCAAAAGCTCTTGCTATCTTGCTTTTAAGTCTAAGCCTGCCTTTGACTTTAGAGGCTGAAGTGTTTAAAAAAACTCAAGATCATTCAAATATTATGAGCTTGAGTAAAACAGATGAAATTTTACTCATCGGCACAGATTCAGGTAGTGTAGAGCTTTTTGACTTAAAAGATAAAAAGAATGCGTTTTATCTTCAGCTAGCAAAAATTGAAAACTATTATAAAAAAAATGTCTCACCACGCGTTTTTAGTCTTGATATGCAAAAAGACAGGGTGCTTATCTTAAGTGAGGCTTCATTTGGTGGAAAAAACTTAAGCTTGCTTGATAAAAATAAAAATTTACGAAGCAAAAAACTTATTTTTGATTCTACAAAAAAAGCTTTTTTACTCGATGATGATAAGGTTTTACTTGCTCTTTCTTCAGCTCGTTTAATCTTGCTTGATTTTTCAAATTTAAAAGTGCTGAAAGAGTATATTTTTTCACATTCTAGCTTAAATGATGTTGCATTAAATGAAAATAAAACCAAGCTTATAGCTGGTTTTGAGAGCGGAGAAGTCAAGCTTTTTGATTTAAAAAGTTGGCAAGAAATTGCTAATTTTGATCAAATTCATAAAGATAGTATATATAGCGTGGATTTTAAAAACTCAAGTGTTTTAAGTTGTGCTACAGATAGAAAAGTAGCACTTATACAAAATAATATTCAACGATTTATAGAAAGGGATTTTCTTATCTATACTTGTGCTTTAAGCACTAATGCAAGTATGTTTGCCTTTGGCGATAGTAGTAAAAATACGCTTGAAATTTTTTCTAGCTCAAGCCTAAAAAGGATAAAAGCTTTTGAAAATCTTAATTTTTCACTCGAACACATACTTTTTTTAGATGAAAAAACTCTGCTTGTTTCAGGATATAACGATACAATTTTAATTTTTACACTAAATTGAAAGGATAAAAATGAATATCTCAAGCGTTTTAATCATAGCAAAAAAAGAACACCAAGATAAGCTTTTAAAAGAGATTAAGCAGATCAAAGACTGTAGTGTCGAGCTTAATGAAAATGATAAAATCATCGTTATTATTGAAAGTATGTGCTTAGATGATGAACTAAAAGCATACAAAAGCCTAGAATCTTTAAAAAATATCATCAGCATAAATATGGTTTTTTCTTATCAAGACTTAGATGAGGATATTCAAAAAGCAAGCGAAAACAAAAACCTGCTTAAAAAACTTGAAAAAAAACAAAATGCAAAAGATATAGAGTATTATGGAAACATCTTTCAAAAATACTAAAACATTTAATTTTTACTTTTATATTTTTAAACCCGCAATCCATATACCCAGTTTTTCACTTTTTTAAGGTAAGTGTATAATTTGGAATAAAGCTAAAAAAATCTTTAGTTAAGAAGGCTTGCATAAACCAGCTTCAATGAGAAAACAAGAGGGCTTATAATGTGTGTTTTTATTTTTATCGTATTTGGCAAAACTAAGATAAAGCATATCTTTTGCCCTTGTTGTAGCTACATAAAACAACCTTCTTTCTTCCTCTAAAGATCCACCCATAAGCATAAGCTTTTCATTAGGAAAACGCCCCTGTGCAAGATCGACAACAAAAACAAGATCAAACTCAAGCCCCTTACTTGCATGAACGCTAAGTAAATTTACCCCAGAACCATTACTCATCTCATTTGCTCCAAGCGTGAGAAAATTATAAAATTTATAAACATCGCTGTAGTTTTTTGCCAAATCCTTAAGCATAGCCAGCTTTAACTCGATCTTTTCCAAAGCCAACTTTTTTTTATCTATATCAATATGTCCTGCTTTGTTTGTTGCCCTTTTTGTCGCCAGAAGATCACAAATTTCTACAAAAAGTTCGTTTTTTAAAATAAGTGTAATGAGTTCATTTGAATTTGTCGTTTTAACGCTTTCTTTTATAAAATGATATATTTTTTCAAGCTTTAAAGCCATATATTCATTGATCTTTGGCAGACTTAAAATGGGATTTTCATTAAATTCGCTTTTTAAATGAAAACGACTTGGGTTTTGCAAGCTTTCAAGCTCCTCAAAAAGCCCCAAATCATAACTTTTTTTTGCTATTTTTTTTAAATTTACTTTTTTATCTGGCTCTAAAAAACCACGGATTAAACTACCCTCGCCAAGTTTTAAAAAACTATCAAAAAGTTCCTTTGCAAGCACGCTTCCAACACCTTTTACATACTCAAGTAAATGAATAAAAGCCATGATATCTTTAGGATTTACCCTTAAAGCAAGCATTGCACAAAATGCTCTAATCTCAAGACTATCAAAAAAACTACGGCTTTCCTTTCGCACACAAGCAATGCCTTGCTCTCTTAAAGCCACTTCCATACCATCAGCACTTGAGTTGTTACGAAAGATCACTGCTATGTTTTCAAAATTTACTCCGCTTGTAAGTATGATTTTAGCAATATGCTGATACTGCTCAAAAAGTTCATTAAAGACGAGCAAAACAGGGGCTTTAAACTCTCCTTGCCTTGTTACAACAAGTTCTTTTGGATAAAGGCGTTCGTTATTGATAATGACTTTGTTTGCAAGGGCAAGTATAAAACGGCTTGAGCGGTAATTTTTGTTTAAGGTGTGGATCGTAGCACCTTTAAATCTTTCTTTAAAGCCCCCTATAATACTAATATCAGCTCCATTAAAAGCATAAATACTTTGATCATAATCCCCCACACAAAATAAACTCTTGCTCTTAAAAGCTTCTATTAAAGAGCCTTGCAAGGTATTTGTATCTTGATATTCATCAACTAAAATTTCATCAAATTCTTTTTTCTCTTCTTTTAAGCTTTGTTTAAGATAAAGTAGCAAATCATTAAAATCTACATAATTAAATCGCCTTTTTTCCTCCTCGTATTCGTGCAAAATATCTTGATAAATTTCTGCAAAAACGGCTTGTTCTGGGTAGTTTTGATAAAAAAATACTTCAAAATTCTTATCTTTGCTTTTATTTTGAAAAAGTGAGTATATATCATACAAATAACTTGGCATATAAGGCTTAGTATCACTTAAGTGAGCAAAGGTTCTTCGCTCATAAATGCTTTTTAAAAGCACTTTAAGTTCAGCATTTGGCTTTAAAAGTATTTCTTTGTTGCGTTCTTTAAGCAAGGTGTAAGCGGTGCTGTGAAAGGTTCCAGCGATAATTTTTTGTGTAATTTTTTTTGGAAAATAAAGGCTTAAGCGAGAAATCATCTCTTTACTTGCTTTATTTGTAAAGGTTAAAAGCATGATCTTTTCAGCACAAATTCCTTGCTTTAAAAGATATGCTATACGAGCAACTATAGTAGAAGTTTTACCCGTGCCAGCACTGGCGATGATGAGATTGTGTCCGAGTTTAGCTGTAGCGGCTTTGTATTGTTCTTCATTAAGCTTTGAAAGTGGCATTATTTTCCTTAAACTAAAGGCAAGATTATAGCAAAATTTATCAAATCAAGCTTTTATTCTTTCTCAAAAAATCAAATCAAACTTTACAACTTAAACTATAAATGCTTTTTATTTTTCTGTCTGTAAAAAAGGTATTTTAAAAGTTTAGTTACACCGCTTTTAGGATAAAAGTTTTTATCGAATGCAAAACGATAATTATGAATCCTTAACTATGATTTAAAAGCACGAATTTCTATAAAAATAAGCTAGTTTAAAGGTTTTTAAAACTCTCTTATCTTTTTTTTGAATTAAAAAACTGACGCTCATTTTTTTCATGCAAAAGCAAATTTTCAAGTTCAAGCACTCTTTTTTCAAGTAAAGCAAGTTTGTCTTCGCAATGCTTATCTATAGCTCTACTATTTTCTTTTTTATTTTTTACTATCCTTGCTGGTATGCCAACAGCTGTTGCGTTTTCTGGAACATCAGCTATAACTACAGCATTTGAGCCTATTTTTGCGTTTTTAGCTATAGTGATATTGCCAAGCACTCTTGCTCCTGCTCCTATAATAACACCGCTTTTTATAGTGGGGTGACGTTTGATGTTTTTATCTAAACTTGTGCCACCTAAGGTTACACCTTGATAGATTAAAACATCATCTTCAATTATAGTCGTTTGTCCTATGACAACCCCATTTGCGTGATCGATAAACACACGTCTGCCAAGCTTTGCACCCGGGTGTAAATCAACCCCTGTAAAAAATTGTGAAATTCCACTAATGATGCGAGCGATTCGCTTACATTTTCTTGTATAGAAAAAATGTGCAAAGCGATAATTTACCACAGCCCAAATTCCAGGATAATTAAAAAAGAGCTCAAAAACTGAATGGTAAGCTGGATCTTGAAGCCTAGCTTGATCAAAATCTTCTTTAATAAGAGCAAAAAAATTCATCATACATCTGCACTTTTTAAATATCCATTATCATTTAAAAATAGATAAAGTTCACCTAAAATTTGCTTTTTTTGTTTTTCATTCACAAGTTTTGAATTTGAAATTCTTTCATTGAGTATGTCCATAATCACATGGATATCATAGTCTAGATCATCTAAGGTATCAAGTATAGATTGAGCTTCTATAATGCTTTGCACCTCATAACCTTTTTCATCTATCTTTATGCTCGCTTCAGTAGGATGCACAAAAAGATTGTGTTTCATTCCAAGCACTTCTTGATAGGCTCCTACTAAAAAAAATCCTAAAAAATAATTTTCTTTCTCAATATCTATGTCGTGCAAAAATAAAGGATTGCTCTTAGAATATAAAATTTCACCATCACTATCACAAGTAATATCCCAAATACTCGCACTTCTTGTTGGTTTTTTATCCAAATGCGTCAAAGGCATGATAGGGAAATTTTGCTCTAAGCCCCAAAAATCAGGAATTGATTGAAAAAGTGAAAAATTGATCAAATAACGTTCTTGCACCTCATTTTGCAAGGCTAAAAAATCAGCCGAGTTTTGCGTATCTCCAAGCAAAGCAATGGCTTTTTTAATAATTAAATGCACTAAAATTTCAGTATTTGATCTGTCTATTAAATCCACATAACCAAGATCAAAAAGGGTTAAAATACTTTCCATATGATCTATGCTATCGTGCATATATTCAAGAGCATTTGAAGGTTTTATGCTTTTATATAGATCATAAAGTTCATCAACAAGCTTTGGATTTTGCTTTTTAAGCACAAGCTTGCTTTCTGTATATTCTTGAGAGAAAAGCTCTAAAACAGGAGCAATTAAAACAGCGTGACTAGCTGCGACAAAACGCCCACTTTCTATAAAAATGTCTGGCTCTAAATCTTTTTTTTGCTCGGCTATATTTTTAAGGATAAAAACCACATCATTAGCATATTCGCCTAAGGTATAGTTTTTACTTTGCTCGTCTTTAAACTGCGAATACTCAACGGCTAAGCCTCCACCTAGATTAATGGCTTTTAAATTTTTTGCCCCCATTTTTCTTAGCTCTGTGTAGATATTGCCTGCTTCATTTAGGGCTTTTTTAAGGGGATGAATTTCAGTAATTTGCGAGCCAAGATGAAAATGTATCATGGTAAAATACTCAAGTAAATTATTTTTTTTAAGTAAATTAATGGCTTCTATAAGCTCGGTTGAAGTAAGCCCAAATTTAGAGTTTATTCCCCCGCTTTTAGCCCAAATTCCAACTCCAGCTGAATGAAGCCTTACTCTTAAGCCTATATTTGGCTTAGGTTTAAAACGTTCCTTAGCAATATCAATAATGCTTTCAAGCTCATTTAAACCCTCTATAGTCAAGGTGATATTATGCCCCATTTCACGGGCTATAAAGCCTATGTTAATAAGCTCTCTATCCTTAAAGCCATTGACTGTTATAGGTGCGTCTTGATTATTGTATGCCATGGCAAGTAAAAGTTCAGCCTTTGAACCTGCTTCAAGTCCGTAATTATAATCCTTGCCAAGTTTAACAAGGTTTTTTACAAAGCCTGGGTATTGATTTACCTTAAGTGGATACACAGCGTTAAATGAGCCTTTATAGTCAAATTCCTTTCTTGCGTTTGTAAATTTTCCATAAATATTTTCAATTTGCTTGTGGATAAGATGAGGAAAACGCAATAACAAAGGTCCTTTGTAGCCATCATCTCTTAAAGCTCTTACGATCTCAATGAGGGCTGGTTTTTTGCCAAAATTTATGCAAACCTTGCCATTTTTAATGACGAAATTATCATCACCCCAAATATCTATACCATAATCTTTCATAAAGCCTGCTCCAAGTTTTTAAGATGTATAAGCTTTTCTTCTTTTGTGTTTAAGTTTTTATAAAAAAGGCTTTGCTTTTGTGCCTCATCTTCGCCCATACATAAAAAAACTTCAGCTCCTAAAGTATCGGCTTGATTTAAATGCTTTGCAAGCTTTTTTGCCTCATGACTAAAATGCACGATTTTATTTTCTTGAAGCTTCAAGCTTAAAGTAAAAAGCTCTTTGATAAAAGCCTCATCTAAAGCACAAAGATAAATTCCTTTTCTTAACTCCTTTTGCCCTTTAAGCTCTAAAATCGCCATTAAACGTTCTATACCTATAGCAAAACCTACTCCATAACCTTGCTTGCCTCCAAGATAAGAAATCAGTCTATCATAACGCCCACCACCTGCTACAGCAGACTTTGCACCAAGTTCATCACTTTCAAATTCAAAAGCCGTTTTTGAGTAATAATCAAGCCCACGCACCAACCTTTCATCGCACTCAAAGCTTATTCCACTCGCAATTAAAAGCTCTTTTAAAAGGCTAAAATCTTGCCTGCATTCCTCGCACAAGCACTCGCTTAATTTTGGGTGATTTTTTAAAAGCTCTTGACAATGTTCGTTCTTACAATCAAGTATGCGGATAACATTTTGTTCCTTGCGTCTTAAACAATCCTCACAAAAGCCTTCCTTGTTCTCAACAAAGGCAAGAAATTTTTGCTTAAACACCCCTATGCACTTTTCGCAACCTAAAGAGTTTATCTTTAATCTTGTTTGAATTTCAAGCTTTTTTAAGATAGTATTAAGCATAGCTATAAGTTTTGCATCCTCATACACACTTGGAGTGCCAAAGCTTTCAACCCCAAATTGATGAAATTCACGCAAACGTCCTTTTTGCGGTCTTTCGTAACGAAACATTGAGCCATGGTAAAACCATCTTTTTACACTCATGCTTTTATCAAATTTATGCTCTATATACGCTCTTACAACCCCAGCTGTGCCTTCAGGTCGCAAGCAAACTTCATTTTGCCCCTTATCCACAAACTCATACATTTCTTTACCCACTATATCAGAGCTTTCTCCAACACTGCGTCTAAAAAGTTTGCTAAGTTCTAAATGAGGCGTATTGATGAAGCTAAAACCATAATTTATAGCTACTTCTTCGCAGGTTCGCACCACTTTTTCATAAAGCTTAGCTTGCTTATCAAAGATATCTTTTATTCCTTTTAAAGCATTAATCATTGATAAATTCCTTAATTAATTTATGAAGCTTAAGCTTATCCTCGCAAGCCTCAAGTGTGATAAACTCAAGATTTTTTTGTTCTTTTAAAAATAAAAGCGTTTTTTTGAAATTTTCTTGTATATTCATAAAATATTCAAAGCCTCTTTGCTCTATCTTATCAAGCCCCTTACCAATAAGTCTTTGCCTAAGTACTTCTTCATCAGCTTGCAAAAATACAGCCTTTTTTGGAAAAAAATCCTCAAGCACAAAGTCATTTAAAAAAAGCAAACTTTCTAAGCTAAAATAGACGCTTGCGTAAGCTATGCCAGAAATAACACTTCGATCTGAGATGATGAGCTTATCAAAGTTTGGCTTTAACACTCGTTCAAAATGATCAGCCCTATCGGCTAAAAAAAGCATAAGCTCAGTTTTTGCATCAAAATTATACTCACCTTCAAGCAATAAAGTTCTCATATGCTTGCCAAATTCAGTTGCACCCGGTTCAAGCGTAAAAAGAGCGTTTTGAAATTCAGGTTTTAAAAGTTCTATTTGCGTGCTTTTGCCTACCCCATCAAGTCCTTCAAATACTACATACATTCTCTATCTTTCATATAAGAAATAATCTCTTTTGGCACAAGCGAACTTAAATCTCCGCCATGTTCATTAACCGAACGCACTATGGAGCTTGAGATAAAAGCATTTCGCAAATGAGGCATTAAAAAAATGGTTTCAAATTCTTGCCACAAGGCATTATTAGCATAATTAAGCTGCAATTCATACTCAAAATCGCTCACCGCTCTAAGCCCACGAATGACAGTGCTTATATTCATCTGCCTTGCTAAATCCACGAGCAAAAAATCAAAAGTGATGATTTGCACATTACCCTTTAAATTTTCAGTAGCAAGCAAAGCGAGTTGCTTTCTTTTTTCTAGGCTAAAAAAAGGGTGTTTTTGCTCATTTTTAGCTATGGCTACGACAACTTTGTCAAAGATATTTAAGGCTCTTTTAATCACATCTAAATGCCCATTTGTGATAGGATCAAAAGTGCCCGGATATAAACAAGTCATTTGTTTTTACTCCAGTTTTAAATTTATAAGATCAAGCGAGGAATTCTAGCAAATTTTTCCTTAATCCAACTCATTTTGCCATTTTTTAAATAAATCATGTTCTAAACCAAGCAAATCAAGCCATTTACCAACGATGAAATTTTCAAGTTCTTTTAAGCTTGAAGCATTACTATAGCTTGCTATCACAGGAGGAGCTATACAAACGCCCATCTTAGAAAGCTTATACATATGCTTTAAATTTAAGCTTGAAAAAGGTAGTTCTCTTACACCTAAAATGAGCTTTTTTTGCTCCTTTAAAGCCACAGCACAAGCTCTAGTAAGCAAAGTATGAGCTAAACCTTGATAAATTTGAGCTAGGGTATTGATAGAACAAGGTGCAATGATCGTTTTTTCTATGCCAAAAGAACCACTTGAAACCCCAGCAGCCAAGTTCCTATCATCAAAAAAATGCGTTTTTACAAGCTTAAATTTATCCTTGCAAAAATTTAAAAACTCATCTTGATGAAGTATGTTTTGCTGGGCATTTTCAGCCAAAAAGCTCATCTTTGCTCCCTCACTCATCACCGCATAAATTTGCATTGATTGTTCTTGCAAAGAAATATCTTCTAAAGCCTTAAGCAAAGAAAAGCCTAGATTTACACTACTTGCTCCACTTATACCAACAAGAATTTTCATTGCAAAAGCACCTCGTTTTTGCTTATAATCTGTCCTTGCATAACTTTGCCATCTTTAGTTTTAACTTTTATTGTTTCGCCTTTGTCGCCACTTTCAAGAGCACTCACTTCAATCAGCACATTCAAGCCTTCATCTTTAAGTAAGCCTTGTATAGTATTGTTTTTTTTAATGAGTTTGTTACCCTTAAACATATTTTTTTTCAAAATGCTGTTTTTTCGTATTGTGGTTTTAGCGATCAAATCAAGATCATCATCACGCAAAAGAGCATCCTGAGGCACTTTATCAAAACTCATTAAAACAAGATTGTAATCAAAAGCACTTAAACTTTGCCCTCTTTCTAAGTCCTTATTTGCCCTTAAAACTTCCAAATCAGCCTTGATAAAATAGCGTAAAAAAATATTTCTTTGCAAGTTTTGTGGGCTTTTAAATTCAGCTCTTAAATAACCATTTGCTCGGCTGAATTTGCCTTGTGCAAGTTTTAAAAATTTATATTGTGAAAAGTCCCTTGGTAAAGAATTGCTGTAAAATTCTATATCTTTGATGATAAGGGCTGGGAATTTGTCTTGATATGCCTTGATAAGTTCAAGTTTTACTTGTTCTAGATTTGTATCAAGTCCAAAAGCTAAAAACGGCACAAATAACAAAAAACAAATTTTTCGTATCAAAGCCTTGCTCCGTAGTTTTTTACACTATCATACAAAAAAATTCTTATAAAACAAAGCTTTGAAACGCATTTTGTCTAAAAAGTTGGGATTATATTACCCTCATATTTTTCAAGCATAAATTCTTTCACTTTTTGACTATGTAAAATTTCTTTTATAACTTGAGTTTTGACTGAATTTACATCTTCTTTACGCACAACAAGAAAATTTGCATAAGGGCTATTTTTATCCTCTAGGATAATAGAATCCTTAAGCGGTTTTAAGCCAAAATCAAGAGCGTAGTTGGTATTAATCACCGCTAAATCCACATCCTCTAAAGCTCTTGCAACTTGAGCAGCTTTGAGCTCTTTAAAATTTAATTTTTTAGGATTAGAACTGATATCAAGTGGGGTTTTTAAAGCTACCTTTTCATCAAGTTTGATTAAATTAGCTTTTTCAAGAAGTTCCAAAGCCCTACTTTCATTTGTTGGATCATTTGGCACGGCTACATTTGCACCATTTTTGAGCTCTTTGATATCTTTGAATTTTCTTGAATACGCTCCCATAGGAAAGATAGCTACACTTAAAACAGCTTGCAAATCTGTCTTATTGGCTCTATTGAATTCATCTAAATAGGGCTTATGCTGAAATAAATTCGCATCCAGTGAGCCTTCAAGCAAGGATTTATTTGGTATAGAATAATCACTAAATTCAACGATCTTAAGCTCATAGCCCTTTTGTTTAAAAAGCGGTTTTGCAAATTCTAAAACTTCACCAAACGGCACCGGAGTTGCCCCTATAGTGATAATCTTATCATTTGCACTTAAGCTCGTCAAAAAAAGCAAGCAAGAGATGACAAAAGTTTTGATTTTCATATATACTCCTTTATATCTAGGGCTTCTAAAAAGAAGCCCTAGTTTAAAATGCTGGTATTACCGCACCTTGGTATTTCTCTTCGATGAATTTTCTCACTTCATCGCTTTGCAAGGCTTTAATTAAAGCTTTGGTTTTGGCTGTATTTTCATTGCCAGCTTTTACAACTAAAATATTCGCATATGGACTATCCTTGCTTTCTATAACAAGAGAATCCTTAACCGGATTTAAATTTGCTGCCATAGCATAATTTGAATTAATCACAGCAAAATCAGCATCTTCTAAAGCCCTTGGAAGCTGAGCAGCCTTAAGCTCTAAAAATTTAAGTTTAAGTTGATTTTTGCTAATATCAAGCGGGGTTTTAAGCTCTTTTTGAGCGTCTTTAAACTCAATCACTTTTGTGCTAGCAATGATATTTAAAGCTCTGCTTTCATTTGTCGGATCGTTTGGAATAGCAATTTTTGCACCATTTTTAAGCTCTTTGATACTTTTAAATTTCTTAGAATACACACCCATAGGTTCAAGATGAATACTAGCGACATTAACAAGCTTTGTGCCTTTGTTTTTGTTAAATTCGTTTAAGTATGGTGCATGCTGAAAGAAGTTCGCATCAAGCTCTCCACTATCTGTGGCTAAATTTGGCTGCACATAATCGTTAAATTCTTTAATCTCAAGTTCAAAGCCAGCTTTAGCTAAATTTGGCTTTATGAACTGCAAAATCTCAACATGGGGCACGGGAGTAGCACCAATGATAATTTTTTCTGCATTTGCATAAGTGGTTAAACCTAAGATAGAAGCTAGAAGTAAAGTTTTTAATTTCATTTTGTTTTCCTTATCATAGTCAAAATATTTGTGCTTGCTTCATATAAAATAATCTGACTACCGAAAACGCTAAAGTTTTTGATGATAGCCAGACTAACGCATCTGAGTCATCATAAAAAATCCTTTATTTTTAGAAATTAAAAATTGTGTAGGATTTTACACTTTTTTTTCTTAAATTAAACTGAATTTAAATAAAAATATTGCTATTTTTTATAAATTAAAAAATAAAAAATATGAGTAAAAACTTAAAAACAAGAGCATTTTTCTGACTCTTTTTCACGGAATTTAATTTAAATTTTGTTATAATCAAGTCAAGCTTTTAAAAGGAGTAAATAATGTTAAGCAAAAGATCACAAGTTTTAAGCGAGTCTATAACCTTAGCTATCACAGCTCTTGCAAATGAGCTTAAGACTAAGGGCGAGGATATACTGAGCTTTTCAGCCGGAGAGCCAGATTTTGACACCCCAGAAGTCATTAAAAACGCAGCCATAAAAGCTATACAGCAAGGTTGTGGTAAATACACTGCCGTAGCTGGTATAAATGAAGTTTTAAAAGCTGTAGCTTTTAAACTTAAAAAAGACAATAATCTAAACTATGATATCAGCGAGATCATCACAAACGTAGGAGCTAAGCACTCACTTTTTGAGTGCATTCAATGCCTTGTAGAAGAAAATGATGAAGTGCTTATCCCAAGTCCTTATTGGGTGAGTTATCCTGAAATGGTAAAATACGCCGGTGCAAAACCTGTTTTCATAGAAGGTGAAGAAGAAAATGGCTTTAAAATCACAGCTAATCAGCTTAAAAAAGCCATCACTTCAAAAACTAAACTTTTGATCTTAAATTCCCCAAACAACCCCATAGGAGCTATTTATAGCAAAGATGAGCTTTTAAGCTTAGCTAAGGTGCTTGAAGGCACAAATATCATCGTTTTAAGCGATGAAATGTATGAAAAACTTCGTTATGATAAGACTGAATTCCACGCCTTTGCAAGCCTCAGTGAAGATGCCTTACAAAGAAGCGTCACTATAAATGGCTTAAGCAAATGTGGAGCAATGCCGGGCTGGCGTTTTGGCTATATGGCAAGTAAAAACAAGGATTTGATTAAGGCTGTAAAAAAACTGCAAGGACAAAGCACTTCAAATATCTGCTCTATCACTCAATATGCTGCTATCCCTGCCCTGCTTGGCGAGGCTGATACGGATATAGAGTCTATGAGGAATGAGTTTGAAAAAAGACGCGATAAAGCCTTAGAATTCTTAGCACAAATGCCAAATTTAAGCGTATATAAACCTCAAGGGGCATTTTATCTTTTTGTCAATATTTCAAAACTTGAAAAAGACTCTATGAAATTTTGCCAAAGACTCTTAGAAGAACAAAAAGTGGCAGTGGTGCCGGGTATTGGCTTTGGCATGGAAGGGTATTTTCGCCTTTCTTATGCCACAAGTTTAGATAATATCATTAAAGGTTTAGAACGCATTAAGACTTTCGTGCAAAATTACAAAGCTTAAACCTACTCTTAACTTGTCTTCATCTCAAGGCAAGTTAGTTTGTCTATCCTAAACTTTTTAAAAACTCATATAAAAGCTTTAGTTTTTACTACAAAGGCTTTAAATAGCATTTATCCTAGCGATATTATCGGCTTTAGCAGGGCTTAAACATCTTTAAAGCTTTTAAAAAATGGGGCACATTTGCACTTAAAGCTATCATATCAAGAACATTGAAGCTTTATAATTTCATTTTCTAGGCTAAATTCAATCTCGCCTTTTGCTTATATTAAATAGAGCTTTATGCTCTTTCATCACACTTTCTTTTGGCATAATGATTTGAATTTTTGTGTTTGCGTTTTCATGAAGAACTTTAAAGCTGACTTGTTCATCTTTAAATTCAAGCCTACTCCAAGAAATAATTTACATTGAATTTTACTTCTATTTTAAAATAATTTTCGTCATTCTGGCATTTTTTATCATTGTAAAGTATAACCTAAGATAATAAAATTCAGTTTATTTTTAGTATAATACTATATAATCATTATTATTTTAAAATAAAGAAATTTCTTATGCGACTTTTAAGACAATGTTTTTTTTAACTTTATTTTTTTATCAAATTCGTTTTATCTCTTAGCAGATGAAAATACTCAAGATTACAAAAACTCCACACTAAAGCTATCAGCTTCTGTAATCACAGCACAAAAAGATATGCTTGATGCTACCAACAACACGGAATTTTCTGCAAAAAATACACTCTTACATTCAGGTGATCTTGCTAAATCCTTCTTAAATCTGCCCGGTTTTTCTATGGCAAGAAAAGGTGGTGGTGGAAGTGAGATATTTTTTCGCTCACAAGGTGCATCAAGACTACCTATTTTTATCAATGGTGGTGTTTTAAATGGCGGTTGTGGTGGGCGAATGGACACAAGTATCTCTTATATATTTCCAGAAAATTATGACACCATTGTTACCTTAAAAGGTCCTCAAGATGTGCGTTTTGGGAATTTAATCAGTGGAGGAGTGCTTTTTGATAGAGATATTAAAAGGCTTGATACAACCACGATGAAAGCTCAAAGTAGCGTGCTTTACGCAAGCTTTAACCAACTTGAGCTTAATGCTGATATGCTTGGCGGTAATGAGTTTGGTTCTTTACGCATCATTGGTTCAAGGTATTCAAGCAATGATTATAAAACTGCAGATAAGCAGAGTGTGCATTCAGCCTACAAAAGAGAGTCTTTAAGCCTCATTGGCACACTCACGCCCTTTGAAAGCACAGGCGTAGAATTTGATGCGGACTTTGGCAAAGGTTTTGCTTCATACGCAGACCGTGCTATGGACGGACGTGCTTTTGATAGAACCTCTTTTAATATAAGGGCAAAACAAGAACTTAACACTCTTTTTGAGTATATTGATTTTCGTGCGTGGTATAATGAGATCGATCATATCATGGATAATTTCTCACATCGCCCAAATACAAGCTCTATGTTTATGCTAAGCAATCCAAAACGTATAAATTCAGGCTTTAGAGCAGAACTTAACTATAGGGCAAATCAAGAACTCTCTTTTTATCTTGGCACAAATTATAACCACGACAAACACTCTTTTCGTATTGGTTTAGGCACAAATGCCCAAACAGCTGATACAAATGCCTTTAGCAAATCCTACGCTCCAAACTATCTTGAACAAAGCATTGGCGGTTTTTTACAAGGACAATATTTTGGCTTTAAAGATATGGGTGTATTTTTTGGCACAAGATATGATGAGCTAAAGACCTTGCGTTATAAAACTATGCGAACAAATGGTGGCTATAAACACAAAAGTGATGGGCTTGTTAGTGCTTTTGTGCGTTTAGAACACTATCAAGAAGCAATGACTTTGTATGCTGGAGCTGGTTATGCACAAAGAGGGGCTGATTATTGGGAGATTAATCAAAAAAATGGCGAAAATTTAAAATCAGAAAATAACGCCCAGCTTGACTTTGGAGCAATTTATAAGACAGAAAATTTTTATCTTAACACCTCATTTTTTGCTTCAAGAATGTATGATTATATACTTATAAATTGGGCAGATAGCTCCACACTTCAAACAAATGCTAGGCTTTATGGAGGTGAGATAGAAGGTGAAATTTCTTTTGATGAAATTTATCATTTTTATGCCAATCTTTCTTATACCTACGCTCAAAATACTAAAACGAACACAGCTTTACCAAGAATAGCCCCTTTACAAACGCGTTTTGCCTTTTATATCGATACAAACTCATGGCTTTTACGCCTTGATATTGATGCACAAGCTGCACAAACGCGTTATGCAAAAGATTATGGAAATGTTGTTGGAAGGGACTTTGGGCGAAGTGCTGGCTTTTATACAGCAAATTTATACGGAGGTTATAAAAATAAAAATTTTTCCTTTTTACTCGGTATAGACAATCTTACAAACATCTTATACGCTTATCATTTATCCAAAAACAGCGTTGAAATCAGCATGCTTGATAATCCTATCAGTCAAAGAGTATTTGAGCCCGGACGCAGTATGTGGGCAAAATTCAAACTTGACTTTTGAAACAATTTGCTTTATTAAAAAAGCTCAAACTCTCAAATTTAGTTCATCACCAAACGCATTAAAAGCAAATCTTCTCCACTAATAATCTTTAGCTCTGTGCTTTGACAATGCGGACATTTAAACTCATTTTGTTTTAAAATGCTATTTTGTCCACACTCAAAACAAGTTATTTCAAGCTCGCTTTGTTCTATAAAAAGCTCAGCTTGCTTGCAAAAACTTGAATTAAGCTTGAAAGTATCAAAACAACGTTTGAAAAGCTCACTTTCTATACCGCTTAAACGTCCTATTTTCACATATACTTCGCTGATTTGTGTAGTGTTTTGCTCTTTTGCATTTTGTTCGCAAAGTGTGATTAAGGATTCAACTATGCTAAGTTCGTGCATATTAACAAATTCTTGGTAAAAGCTCGCCTTTTGGAGCTTCTAAAAAACGTTTTGCTCCAAAAGCATTTTCAAGTATAACCCTGCCCTTTTTCTCGCTTAAAATTTCGCCTATTATATTTGCGTTTGGGTTAAAAGCTCTTAAAATTTCAAGGGCTTTTTGTTCATCTTTTTTTTCAACGCAAAGCACAAAGGTGCCTTCATTTGCTAGCTCACAAGGCTCAAATCCAAAAAGCTCGCACACTCCAGCCACCTCATCTTTAACCGAGATTTTTTGCTCAAATACAAGTATATCAAAGCCACTTTGTCTTGCCCACTCATTAAGCACAGCAGATAAACCTCCACGCGTTGCATCACGCATAGCAATGGGCTTGATATGTGCTTTAAAAAGGCTTAAAACCTCATCCTTTAAACTCTTACAATCACTCTTTACTTCAGCTTCAAGCTCGTTTCTTTGCACCAAAACAGCTGCTCCGTGCCTGCCTATATCGCCTGAAAGAAGCACAGATAAGCCAGCTTTTATGTCTTTAGTTTGCACTTTTTGAATGATAGTGCCAAGTGCTGTTGTGTTAATATAAAGTTCATCAGCCTTGCCTTTTGGCACGACTTTGGTGTCTCCACACACAACTTTTACCCCAGCTTTTTGGCATTCTTTATAAATGCTAGCAAGAATTTTTTCAAGTTTTTGCGCCTTAAAGCCCTCTTCTATGATAAAAGCAAGACTTAAAAATTCAGGCTTAGCTCCTACCATTAAAACGTCATTAATGCTTCCACATACGCAAAGCTTGCCTATATTAACTTCTTCATCTAAAAAAATGGGATTAAGGGTAAATGAATCCGTGCTTAAAGCTAAATTTCCAAGTATAGCTGCATCATTTGCTTCACGCAAAATCTCATTATCTAAAGCCTTAAAAATCCCAGCTATAAGCTCGTTCATCTCCTCGCCACCGCCACCATGTGCAAGTTGAATTTCTTTCATCATACCCCTTTGTTAATTCACTTTTGAGTATTTATAATAAGCCGCACAGGCTCCCTCGCCACTTACCATACAGCTACCAACTGGAGTTTTAGGCGTGCAAGCCTTGCCAAAAACCTTACAATCATAAGGCTTAGCTATACCTCTTAATATACTACCACAAATGCAAGCCTTGCTTTCATTTTTACTTTGCACGCTACAATCAAATACCTTTTCAGCATCATAGCTTGCAAATTCATCTTTAAGCTTAAGCCCAGAATCAGCTATCATACCAAGCCCACGGAATTCAAAATCGCAAGTTATAAAATACCTCTTTACAAGCTCTTGAGCTTTTTCATTGCCCTTAGCACTTACTGCTCTTGAGTATTGATTGTATACCTCATAAGTGCCTGCGTTTTCTTGTTTAATGATATTAAGCACGCTTTGCATAATATCAACTGGCTCAAAACCACTTACAGCTATAGGCGTGTGGTATTTTTGGGCTATAGGTTTATAAAGTTCATAACCTGTGATAACGCTTACATGAGAAGGTCCTAAAAAAGCATCGATTTTGACATTTTCATCATTCATAATAGCTTCAATTGGAGCTGGAACTGTGATATGATTGATATGAAAAAAGACATTTTTAAAGCCTTTTTCTATGACTTTTTCAAGCAGTAAAGCACTCATAGGTGTTGTAGTTTCAAAGCCTATGGCAAAGAAGATGATAGTTTTATCTGGGTTTTGCTCCGCAATTTTAAGCACTTCAAGAGGCGAATACAAAGCCCTTACATCTCCACCTTTTGCACGAAGTTCAAGTAAGGATATAGAACTTCCTGGCACTCTTAGTAAATCCCCTAGCGTGCAAAAGATAGAATTTGGCATAGAAGCAAGCTTAATCGCCATATCAATGCGAGTTCTAGGCATAACGCACACCGGACAACCCGGACCATGCACAAAGTTAATTTCTTTTGGCAGTATAGAAGGCAGGGCAAATTTCATAATGCTGTGTGTATGCCCACCGCAAATTTCCATAATATTAACAGGCTTTTTAAGCTCTTTTTCAATGAGCTTTTTAAAAGCTAAAATGGTATTTTTGTCTCTATATTCATTGATGAAGTCCATGGTATCCTAAATTCCCTTCATATTCATCTATCTTTCCACTTTGCATTTGCTGGACTATTTCTTGATA
Source organism: Campylobacter sp. MIT 97-5078 (assembly GCF_006864455.1). Lineage (GTDB taxonomy): Bacteria > Campylobacterota > Campylobacteria > Campylobacterales > Campylobacteraceae > Campylobacter_D. The sequence continues at coordinate 38,879 of NZ_QHLK01000001.1, read as the reverse complement.
GGCTTTTATGCTTTCTTTGGCGTATTCTTTATCAATCTTTTCCATAGCCACACCTACATGGATAAGCACAAAATCTCCTACTTTACAGGGTTCAGCAATCAAATCCAAATTTACCCTTCTTTTCACGCCTAAGGTTTGCACCACAGCATTATTAAATTCATCGATTTCCAAAATTTCAGATGGTATAGATAAGCACATTAATTTAACTCCTTTTTAAGTTTTAAGTATTTAAACCAAAGTTCTAAATTTGTGCCATTTTTTGCATCAAGAGCGATAATTTCTACTTTTGGATTGAGTTTTTTACACTCTTTTATGGCTTCATTTATATCAAAATCAAACAAAGAAGCTAAATCAGCCTTTGAGATGATGACAAGATCAGCTTTTTTAAACATTACTGGATATTTTGCTGGCTTATCACTACCTTCAGTTACACTTAAAAGCACCACATTGATATGCTGCCCTAAATCATAGCTTGCAGGACAAACAAGATTACCTACATTTTCAATAAAAAGCAAATCAGTATCTGCTAAATTTAAGTGGTGTAAAGCCTTATGCACCATAAAAGCATCTAAATGACAACTTTGTCCTGTAGTGATCTGATAAGCATTTGCTCCGGCTTCTATTACTCTTTTAGCGTCATTTTCAGTTTCTAAGTCCCCTTCAATCACGGCTATATTAAGTTCAGCTTTTAAAGCCTTTATTGTGCTTTCTAAGAGCGTAGTTTTACCACTTCCTGGAGAACTCATTAAATTTAAACACAGGACTTTATTTTCATTAAAATGCTCCCTATTATGCCCTGCTTCATGATCGTTTTGGCTAAGAATTTTTGTAATCACTTCTACGCTTTTTGGCTCGTTTAATGTTGGGTGATCGTGAGTATGGTTGTGTGAATGAGTGTGTGAGTGTCCATCTTTGTGAGTATGCTCGTGAGTGAGCGAGCAACCGCAATCTTTACACATAATTTTCCTTTGTATTTTTATTTGATTATAATGATTTTTGGCTTAAATGAAGGTAAAAAGTAAGACTAAGTTAATCTTGCTTTGTCAAGAAAAAGCAAATTGAGTCAAACAAAGCAAGATTAAAAATTTAAAGCTTTATGGTATAAACCACAAAGAAATCACAAAGATCGGTAAAGAAAAGATCAAAGCAGTGATACAAAAGCCCATGATATCTCTTACACCAAGTCCAGCTATAGCTAAGGCTGGTAAAGCCCAGAAAGGCTGAGCCATATTTGCCCATTGTTCGCCATATGCTATTGCCATAGTTGCTTTTCCAAGATTAGCACCAAGTTCTTTAGCTGCTTCTAAAACAAAAGGTCCTTGAATAACCCAGTGTCCTCCACCTGAAGGCACAGCAAAATTAATCGCTGCTGAACTGAAAAATGCCCAAACGGCATAATTATCTTTATTGGCTATACCGATGAAAAAGTCAGTGATTAAGCCTCCAAGCCCGGAATCTTCCATCATCAAAGCAATTGCCGCATAAAAAGGAAATTGCACTAAAATTCCAGCTGTGGATCGAGCCGCACCTTGAATGGCTCTCATATATGCCATAGGTGTTTTATGAAGTGCAAGCCCGCCGACTAAAAAGATGAGATTAACTCTATTTAAATCAAGTCCAGCAAAGCCTTTTTTCATAAAGTAATCCACCAAATACACCACGCCCACAAGCACAATAATATAAGCTAAAGATTTGCTTTCTTCCATTTTAAGTGCTGGAGGAGCGTCTTTTGGAAGTTCTTTTTGATAACTTGGCTCTTCGGCTAAAAGTGCTGGATCAACGACTTTTGGTTCTTTTGGCACCATATAAGTAACTAAAATCGGCATAAAAACAAGCAAGCAAAGTATAGTAAAGCCATTATACCAAGTAAAAACTGTGTCAGTTAAAGGGATAGGCACACCAGCAAGGTATTTTTGCACTATCCCATTGTCCGCACTTGCAGCTGAAAGCGGCATAGAGCCACTTAAGCCTCCACCCCAAGTCATAAAGCCCATATAAGCACAAGCAATAAGCAAACCATAATCCACAGCCTTTAAATTTCTTGCGATTTGTTTTGCAAAAAGTGCACCAATAACTAGTCCAAAACCCCAATTAATCGCACTTGCAACACCACCAAAAAAAACAACCAAAGCCACGGCTTGTTTTGGAGTTTTAGCATAAAAAGCACAAAATTTTAAAAGCTTTTTTACTGGCTCGGAACTAGCTAGCGCAAAACCAGTAACCACGATCATCGCCATTTGAGTGGTAAAGGCAAGTAAATTCCAAAAACCATCACCCCAAAATCTTGTCATTGACATCAATGCACTTGGAGTCTCTCCAGCTGTTGCTCCAGCTGCCTTTAAAGCCGCTGCGCTTGAAACATCAACAACAAAATACCCCCAAACAAAAACGATCACACTTAAGATGATCGCAAAAACAAGCGGATCAGGTAAATAACGCTGAACCACCCTCGTCATAAAAGATGAAATTGCACCTATCATATTAGTCCTTTAAATACATACTTCAAAGTTTGCTTCAGTTTTAGCTTTCACCTCATCTAAAGTTACTTCGCCTTGAAGTTCAACAAGTTTCATTTTGCCATTTTCAAAATCAAACACCCCAAGTTCAGTGATCACACGATTGACGCATTTTACACCGGTTAATGGCAAAGAACACGCTTTTTTAAGCTTTGAATTGCCGTTTTTATCGGTATGTTCCATAACCACGATCACTTTTTTTGTTCCATTGACAAGGTCCATTGCCCCACCCATACCTGGCACTAATTTACCCGGGATAATCCAGTTTGCAAGGTTTCCTTGCTCATCAACCTCAAGTCCGCCAAGCACAGTAATATCAACATGCCCGCCACGAATCAAGCCAAAAGAAAAGTTTGAGTCAAAAAACATACCTCCTTCTAGTATAGATGAAGCCTGTCCGCCTGCGTTTGTAATGCGTGGATTTTTTTCAGCTGGTGCTGGTCCCATTTTAAGCATACCATTTTCTGATTGCATGATGATCTCAACTCCACTTGGCAAGTAGTTTGCTGCTTGAGTTGGCATACCTATACCTAAATTTACTAAATCCCCATCTTTAAAGTCTTTTGCTACTCTTTTTACGATACGAGCGACGATTTCTTCTTTACTTAGTGCCATTATTTCTCCTTTTTGCTTTCTACTATGTAATCAACCACGACGCCAGGAATGATCACTTGGTTTGGATCTAAGGCACCATCGACAAATTCCTCAACTTCAACGATGACTATATCAGCCGCCATAGCCATTACGACATTAAAATTTCTTGTTGTGCCATCATAACTTAGATTGCCGTATTTATCAGCCTTTGTAGCATAAATAAGTGCAACTTTTGCACGCAAAGCCTTTTCAAGCAAGAACTCTTTACCATCAATTTTAACTATATCTTTACCCTTAGCCGCATCAGTGCCAAGTCCTGTAGTTACAAGCACACCACCAAGTCCATATCCTCCAGCTCTTATCCTCTCAGCTAAAGTTCCTTGTGGCACAAGATCAACTTCAAGCTGTCCTTCACTCATCAGTCTTCCGGTTTCTTTGTTTGTGCCTATGTGAGTGGCGATGACTTTTTTTAGCTGTCCAGCCACAACAAGCTTGCCATAACTATAATCAGCCATAGCCGTATCATTACCTATCATTGTTAAATTCTTTGTTCCAGCTTCAAGCAAAGCATCAACACATTTATGTGCTGTGCCACAACCTAAAAAGCCACCCATCATTACAGAATCCCCATCCTTAATCAAGGCTACCGCTTCTTTTGCAGAGATTTTTTTCATTATTCATTCCTTTCAAAAATAGCAGCGATTCCCTGTCCGCCACCTATACATAAAGTTGCTAAGCCATATTTTGCTTTTCTTCTTTTCATCTCATGAAGTAAACTTACGGTGATTCTTGCTCCACTTGCACCAACTGGATGCCCTAAAGCTATAGCTCCACCATTGACATTGATTTTTGAGAGATCGTTTGGTTTTAGTTCTTTTAAGCACGCTAAAGATTGGGCTGCAAAGGCTTCATTTGCTTCAATTACATCGATATCATTAATACTCATCTTAGCCTTATCAAGCACTTTTTGTGCTGCAGCTGCTGCTCCTATACCCATGATGCTTGGATCAACTCCAGCTGCTGCTACAGCTTTGATAGTTGCTAGTATAGGAAGGTTTAAAGCCTGAGCTTTTGCTTTACTCATCACAAGCACTAAGGCTGCTCCGTCATTGATACCTGATGAATTTCCAGCTGTTACTGAACCTTCTTTATCAAAGGCTGGTTTAAGTTTATTCAGTCCTTCAGCACTTGCATCAAGTTTTACAAACTCGTCTTTATCAAAAATAGTATCACCTTTTTTGCTTTTTAGTGTTATAGGCACGATTTCATCTTTAAAAACGCCTGATTCTAAGGCTTTTTTAGCTTTCATTTGAGAATTAAGGGCAAATTCATCTTGCTCAGCCCTTGTTAAGCCGTATTTTTTTACCAAATTTTCAGCAGTAATGCCCATGTGGTAATTATTAAAAGCACAAGATAAAGCATCTTTAATCATGCTATCGACGACTTTTTTATCGCCCATTTTATAGCCTTCTCGAATTCCTTCAAGCAAATAAGGAGACATCGACATATTCTCAGTCCCACCTGCAAGTATCACTTCAGCATCCCCTAGAGCTATGCTTTGTTGTGCTAAACCTATGGCTTTAAGTCCAGAGCCACATACTTTATTGATCGTAAAGGCAGATTTGCTTTGATCAATTCCACTATTGATTAAGACTTGTCTAGCAGAGTTTTGTCCTTGTCCTGCTTGAAGGATTTGTCCTAAAATCACTTCATCAACAAGATTTGGGTCAATCTTGGTTTCTGCAAAAATCGCCTTAGCAACAGCACTTGCTAAATCCACCGCTTTTGTGTTTTTCAAGCTACCCATAAAAGAACCCAGCGCGGTTCTTTTCGCACTCACAATAACAACTTCTTGCACTGCTTGCTCCTAAAAAAAGAATTTGAGACTACTCTTGCTTTTCACCTCATAATTTCAATGATAGCAAAAATTAAAAATTCTCATTAAAAAAATGCTTTTTTTAAGTTTATTTTAATTTTTTTTGAGTAGGAAAGTAACAAATTTTTCATTTTTTATTACTTTTATATTTAAGTTTTATTTAATATTTTTTTACTTTTTGATATAAATTATTGTATAAAAAAGTATAGAGTTGTCTTAACGAAAGGAAGATATAGTATATTAAATATTTATTTTATCATAATTTAAATTCAAATAGCTATAATAAAAATATCATGGAATGACAAAAACTATAAATAATAAGAACAACCAATAATGACTTTAAAAATCTAAAGCGTAAAATCAAAAACATTGAGAAAGAAAAATTTAAAAATTTTTAATCTTGTTTTTTTAAACCTAATTACACTTAAAGCAAAGTAATATAGCAAAAAATAGATAGAACTTACTTAAATATTTAATTAAGCAAACTTCAGTATGCAAAAAAAGCTTACATACTGAAATATTTTAAAAGTTAGGGAAAAAAGAGTTATTTGATCAAATTCTCTGTAATAGTAGCGATTTCAAACTCTTCATCAGTTGGCACGATAAGAATTTTTACCTTTGAGCCTACTTTAGAAATTTCACAAAGCTTACCTCTTAAGCCTTTATTTACGCTTTCATCAAGTTCAAAACCAAGATGAGCAAGCTTATCGCACACAAGTTTTCGAACAAGATCAGAATTTTCACCAATCCCAGCCGTAAAAATAAGTGCATCAGTGCGTGGCAATATAGTAAAATACGAGCCTATGTATTTAGTAAGGCGGTAGATATACATATCTTGAGCGAGTTTTGCTTTTTTGTCACCTTTTTTAATTTGTGCTTCAACATCTCTTAAGTCATTAAAGCCACAAATTCCTAAAAATCCACTTTTTTTATTCATTATATTATCGATTTGATCAGGATTTAAGCCCTTAGTTTTAGTAAGATATGGCACGATAGCTGGATCAATATCCCCGCATCTTGTTCCCATCATCAACCCTTCAAGTGGAGTAAATCCCATAGAAGTATCCACGCATTTTCCACATTCTATCGCACTTACACTTGCTCCATTTCCAAGATGAGCGGTAATAGCATTAAATTTGTTTAGTTCTATGCCCAAAAACTCAGCTGCTTTTTTACTCACATAAGAATGAGAAGTGCCATGAAAGCCGTATTTTCTAATCTTGTCTTCTTCAAAATACTCATAAGGTAAGGCATACATATACGCAAAATCCGGCATAGTTGAATGAAATGCTGTATCAAATACAGCGACATTTTTTACCTTAGGAGCAGCTTTTTGCATGGTTTTAATGCCAGCTATGTGGGCTGGATTATGTAAAGGTGCCATAACACTTACTCTTTGAATTTCATTTAACACAGCCTCATCAACAACGCAGTGATTAATTAACTTTGCCCCACCTTGCACGACTCTATGTCCACAACCATCAAGCTCATCTAAGTCATGCAAAAGTCCTGATTCTTTAAAAAGTTCATTAACAAGACTTAAACCCACTTCATGATTTGCAATTGCTCCCTCGCGTGAGTATTTTTTATCTTTAGTGATATCTTTAAGCTCCACTTTAGAATCACCTTCGCCTATCTTTTCAACAAGTCCGCTTGCAACAGCAGTTTTATCTTCATAAAGCTTAAATTTAATCGAGCTTGAACCTGAATTTAATACTAGAATTTTCATTGTTTTCCTTTTATCAAAATTTAATTATCTTGTGCCTGAATAGCACTTAAAATGACGGTATTAACCACATCATCAACCAAACATCCTCGACTTAAGTCATTTACCGGCTTTTTAAGTCCTTGTAAGATAGGACCTATAGCAAGTGCTCCAGCCGTTCTTTGCACGGCTTTATAGCTTATATTTGCAGCGTTTAAGTCTGGAAATATAAAAACATTTGCATAGCCTGCGACTTTTGAGCCGGGCATTTTGCTTTTTGCAGTGAGCGGATCACAAGCTGCGTCAAATTGCAAAGGCCCATCAACGCAAAGTTCAGGATATAGTTCTTTTGCTATTTTTAGCGCCTCTTTGCTTGCCTCTACACTCACGCCACTGCCACTATTTCCACTTGAGTAAGAAAGTATAGCTACTTTTGGATCAAGCCCAAAAGCTTTGGCTGTGCTTGCACTCGTATATGCTATCTCTGCAATTTGTCCTGGGGTAGGATTTGGCGTAACCGCACAGTCTGCAAATACTAAAAGTTTGTCTTCTAAACTCATAAAAAACATACCCGAAACGGTTTTAACATTTGGTTTTGTTTTAATGAGCTGCAAAGCTGGTCGTATAGTCTCAGCTGTAGTTGTAGAAGCTCCACTTACCATAGCATCAGCTTTTTGAGTATGCACTAAAAGTGTGCCAAAAAAAGTGCGATCAAGCACAAGTTTTTTTGCTTCTTCTAAGCTCATACCCTTTGCTTTTCGTGCTTCATAAAGCGTGTTTGCAAACTCATCATGAAAAGGTGAGTTTTTTGGATCAAGAATTTGTGTATTTTTAAGATCAACACCAAGTTTATCTGCTCTATCTTTCACTTCTTTTTCATTGCCAAGCAAGATAAGATCGACAACTTCTTGCTCGAGCAAAATTCCACTTGCTTCAATGATCCTATCATCATCGCTCTCTGGCAAAACAACGATTTTTTTGTTCTTTTTAGCACTTTGTATAAGCTTATAGCGAAAGCGGTTAGGTGTTAAAAAGGTATATTCATCGAGTTCTTTTATGTTTTCTTGATTAAACCATTCATCAATAATCACAAAATTTTTATTCTCAAGACGCTTATGTAGATAATCATCGCACATTTTAGCATTGTTTTTATCTACTATAGCATAAATTGGCGTGTTAAGTTCTTTTGCAAGACGGGTATTAATCTCAAAAGAACCTAAAATTCCAAACCTTGAAAAACCTACAACAAAAACAAAATCATAATTTGCTTTTAAATTTTCATAATCATTAATGATCTTATCGGTAAAAAGGTTTTGATCGTCGTCGTATTGCTTGGTGCCATTTTGAAAATTAAAACTATACACGCTTGCTAAGTCTTGTTTGAGTCTGAATTTAGTAATGAGATTTTTAAGCGTTTCTATAGTATCTTCGCTCACCACTGGACAAAAAAGAGCTAGGTTTTTATGCTTTTTGCATAAATTTTCTAGTAATTGGGTGCTGATTTTGAGGTTTATTTCCTTTTGATTAGAACGAATGAGGTATAAACTTCTCATTTTTACTCCTTGTTTTTTTTAAAGTTGGAACTCAATTTGCTTTTATAATTTTACTAAGATTTTATTAAAAATAAACTTTTATTAAGGAAGAAAAATGAAAAAAAGGATTTTTTGTGTAAGCTCTTTGATAGTGGCTTATTTTTTAACAGGATGTGGAGCTGGTGTTGAACCACAAATCAGCATGAAACCGCCCGCTTATGTAGAGGAACTTGCACCAAAACAAACAAACAATGTCGAAATAGCACCCGGATCGCTTTTTGGCAAGGGAGACAATCCCTTGTTTTCAGATAAAAAAGCGATGAATGTCAATGATCTTGTAACTGTTACCATACAAGAAAGCACTACCCAAAGCACGCAAGCCAACAAAGCCACTTCAAAAACAAATAATACAAATTTAGGTGGAGCTACGCTTACAGCTGGTGGAGCTTTATCAAGCATAGCAAATACAATTAGTGATTATTCAAATATAGGCTTTGGGACAAATTCAAACTCAAACTACACAGGACAAGGCTCACAAACAAGAAATGAAAGCTTTAACACTACCATTTCAACCCGTGTGATTAAAATCCTTGCAAATGGAAATTATTTCATCGAAGGCTCAAGAGAGCTTCTTATTAATGGCGAAAAACAAACTATACAACTTAGCGGTGTAATCCGTCCTTATGATATAGGACAAGGTAATACCATAGATAGTCGTTACATAGCTGATGCAAAAATCCTATACAAAACTGAAGGTGATGTCGCAAGAAGCACAAGGAAACCTTGGGGAACAAGCATATTTGAAGCAATTTGGCCTTATTAAAATACTAAAGACAAACTATAAATTTGCGATGACAAGCTTGATATGTCATCGCAAAGCTTTAGCTAAGAATCCATACCTTGCAGTGCATCTTCTATAATAATTTTTCTAAAATATCTCATTAGGTGTAATTTTGCTTTTCAATAAAACATTTTACTTTGAATTTTTTTTGTTTTGTTTTATAGCAATGTTAGAAAAAATATATCACTTTTAAATTCTCAAAGCAAAGATAAAGCCTTGTTAATATCCTTTTGAATTTGAGCTTTAAGCTCGATAAGGGTGTTAAATTTTTGATTTTCTCTTAAAAAAGCTTTAAATTCTAAGGCTATGGGCTCATTTTTTAAAACTTTAAGCCCAAAAGGCTCGATAATATGCGTTTCTATACTGAACTTTTCATCAGTGCTTAAGCGTTTACCTATAAAACTTACACTTTTAAAACGCTGATTTTGCACTATAGTATGGCTTGCATATACCGCATTTTTAGGTAAAAAATACTGCTCTTTTGTATCAAGATTTAATGTAGCAAAAAGTTCTTTTGAACCAAGTCCTTGCCCACTGATAAGTTCCCCGCTAACCTTGTAGCTTCTACCTAAAAAAGCATTTGCCTTTTCAATCAATCCCTCACTTAAAAACTCCTTAATCTTACTTGAATGCACTCCTACCCCATCAAGTTCAAACTCCTTTACAATGAGCGTTTTAATCCCACTTAAAGGCTCAATGTCTTTTGCAGCTAAAGCCCTATCTTTACCAAAACGAAAATCCTCACCCACGACGATCTTTTTTAAATTCTTAAACTCAAGCCTTAAAAGCCTTAAAAACGCCTCTCCACTCAGTCCTTTAAGCAAAGAAAAGCTCACATTAATGAACTCAAAATTTACAAGCTCTTTTTTATCCTCTAAGCTTGTGAGTGCAAAAGGCTTTTTTGTATCAATAAGCAAAAGTGCTGGATTTTTATCAAGATAGGAAAAAAGCTTGAAATGCCCAAGGTGCATTCCATCAAACCTACCTATAGCAAGACTTTCTATACTATCTTTTTGAATACAGGTAAAAATACTCGACATTGCCTTCCTTTCCTTTTAAGCTTGATTTTATACTTGTTTGTAAAAGCCAGTCAAGTTGCATACAGGCTTTTTCAAAGTCTTTTCTTGCCAAATTGATGGCTTTTTCATCTTTTAAAACGCCTTTTTTATCTCTTTTTGCTTGCTTACCAACTTCAAATTGAGGCTTAAAAAGCAAAATGATATAAGCTTTTGCAAGCCTATCAATAAAACTAAGCAAATGCAAAAGCGAGATAAAGCTCACATCACAAGTAATAAACTCAAATTTTTGCCCCTCATAACTCTTTGCAAAGTCTCTTAAATCAGTATTTTCAAGACTTTTTACCCTTGAGTTTAAACGCAAGCTTTCATGCAATTGCCCTGCTCCAACATCTAAAGCAAACACACTCTTAGCTTCATTTTCAAGCAAAACCTGCACAAAACCACCCGTGCTAGAACCTATATCAAGGCAACTTTTACCTCTTATATCAAGCCTAATTTCTTTTAAAAATGCCTCAAGTTTAAAAGCTGCTCTTGAAACATAGAGTTGGTTTAAAAGCTTTAAATTTAAAGCTTGGCTTTCTAAAAGCTCTTTTTGCGTTAGCTCTTGCTTGGCACACCCGCCCTTTAAGCTTAGATAATAAGCATTTATATCAAAGGCTGGTTTAAAAAAGCTTTGATTAAGCATAATTTGTTTGTTTTCGATTAGCTCTAGGGCTTTGTTCCTTGAAATTTCAAGCTTTTTACTGACAAAAATATCATATCTCATCGCAAGAGCTCATCTAAGTCTTTTTTAAGCCTATCTTTATCATTTGAAAACCACCAAATTCCCATATCAAAGGCATTTTTATCAAGCAAGCTTCTTAAATTTTTAAGCTCTTTATAAAAATTTTGATTTTTTTGCCTTAAAAGACTTAAATTTTCATCAAAAAAAAGCGAGCTTTGATCTAAATTTTGCATAAAAACAGGAATTTTATCTTGGTATTTGTGCTCCTCATTTTTCTTTTCATCATATAAAAACAAAAGCAAAAGTCCAAAAATAAGGCATAAGAAAAAATCTATATTGCCCTTAAACGCAAAGCTATAAATCAAACCAAAACCTAGAGCTTGAGTAAAAAAATTCATAAAATCAAAGCAAAATACAACAAAATAAATACTCAAATCATCACTTAACAGTAATAAAAAATTTTTAAACACCAAAAGCATATGCAAGGCTTGAGAAAGCGTATCAATAAAAGCAATCGAGCTTGTTTTATACGCATCAATATTGCTACTAATATACGAAAAAGCTTCTGTTTTTTCAAGCAAAAAAACTTGAGCTAAAGCATAAAAAAAGGCACAAGGTAAGCTTGCAAAAAGTATAAATTTAAAGATATTATAAGGGTGTTTTTTAAACTGAGTTCTAAAAAATAAAACAGCAAGCACAAAAAAACATGGAAAAATAACAAATAAAAAAAGTAATTCCAAAAATCCAGCTAGCATTAAATTCAAAACTAAATGAAGCCAAATACCAAAAGCAAAAACAAAAGCTAGACTTCTTGGTAAAAAATCCCCATTAGTAAGCCTATAAAACAAGGTATTTTGCCTTAAAGTTGCTCTTTTAATGATCATTTTTCTTGCTTTTAAAAAGATAAAAAGCTCATAAAATATCACATATAAAGGCAAAAGCAAAAACGCAAAGGCAAAGTATAGCTCCTGCCAAAGTAAGCAAAATGCAAAGAGTGAAAAAAGGGTAAAAAATCGCATATTATTTAGCTAAAAGCTCGTTTAATTCATCTTCTGTGAGTGTTTTCACTCCAAGCTCTCTTGCCTTTTCAAGCTTGCTTCCAGCTTCAGCTCCATACAGCACAAAATCAGTTTTTTTAGATACTGAAGAGCTGATTTTAGCTCCTAAGCTTTCTAATCTTGCTTTAAATTCCTCTCTTGGCTTTGAAAGCGTGCCAGTTATCACAAAACTCTTACCTGAAATTTGACTTTCATTTTGTGTGCTTTGAGTGTGAGTAAGCCTTAAAATTTTATAAAAATGAAGGATTTTTTCTTTATTTACACGCAAAAATTCAGCCAAACTCTCAGCCATTTGCACGCCAAAGCCTTCTAAGCTTTCAAAATCTTGCCTGCTTTTATCAATCCACTCAAAGCCAAAGCTATTTGCCAACTTTTTAGCTGCAACTTCACCGATATGTTCTATACCCAAAGCACTGATAAAGCGGAAAAGCTCGCAATCTTTGGCTTGTTCTATGGCTTTTAAAAGATTATTGATCTTTTTATCCTTAAAGCCTTCTAAATCCTCAAAATCCTCTTTTTTAAGATCAAATATACTCAAGGTTGAATGAATTTTGCCCCTTTTGTATAAAAACTCTACTATGTTTTGTCCTAAACCGTCTATATTTAAGCACTTTTTGGAGACAAAATAAATAATGCTTTCAAGCACCCTAGCCTCACAATCAAGATTTTGACACTTAATCAAAGCCCCCTCATCTAAAAGCTCGCTTTGACAAATAGGACAAAGTTTTGGGCGAGTAATAAGCTGCTCAAGACCCTGCCTACGCTCTTTAAATACCTTTGTGATCTTTGGGATCACATCTCCACTTCTAATGATATTAACCTCATCATTTATCCTTATATCAAGTCTTGCTATCTCATCAAAATTATGCAAAGAGGCTGATTTAACCTTTACTCCGTCCAAATCAACAGCTTCTAAAACAGCCACAGGCGTAACTACTCCACTTCGCCCAACTTGTAAATTTACTCCTAATAAACGCGTTGTTTTTTCAAGGGCTGGAAATTTAAAAGCTGCCATAAATTTTGGAAATTTCGCTGTATAGCCAAGCTCCTCACAAAGCCTAAGATCATTTACTCTTACGACCATACCATCCATCATCACATCCTTGCTATCTCTTAAAGCCAAAAGCTCATCATAGGCTTTTAAAACTTCATCTAAATTCGCACAAATCTTGATAAAATCATCTTTTAAAAAGCCAAGCCCTCTTACAAAGCCCATCACTTCAGCATGACTTTTAAACTCCAAAGAATTTGTGCCCACATCCCAAGGAAAAAACATTAAATTCCGCTCTTTAGTGATACTGGTATCAAGCTGTCTTAAACTCCCACTTGCTGCGTTGCGAGGATTTGCAAACAAACTTAAGCCCTCATTTGCCCTTTTTTCATTAAGTCTTTCAAAGTCTGCTTTTAAGATCACTACCTCGCCTCTAATTTCTATAAATTCTTTATAAGCTATAGTTTTTGGGATATTTGCTATCTCGCGTATATTTAAGCTTATATCCTCGCCAACCTCTCCATCTCCCCTAGTAGCTCCACTTACAAGCAGTCCATTTTCATAAGTTAAATTTAAACTTGCCCCATCAAATTTAGGCTCTATAAAAAAATCATTTTCACACTTTGCTCTCTTTGCCCAAGCCCTAAACTCAACCTCATCAAAAACATCTTCCATGCTCCACATCCTTGCTCTATGTTTAAGTTTATGAAATTCACTTTGTATAATAGGGGCTACATTTTGAGTTGGAGAATCCTTACTGATAAGACTTGGATTGTCTGCCTCAAAGGCTCTTAATGCTCTTATGAGCTTATCATACTCCTCATCACTTGCTAAGGGCTCATCTTTTTCGTAATACGCCCTTGCATAGGTATTTGCAAGCTGTATTTTTTCAAGATAATTTTCATAAGTCATTTTCAAGTCCTTTTTTAAATTCCAAGTTCATTTATCGCATTTTGTAGTGCAAAATACTGCTTATGTTCATATAAATCATGCGTTCTTATGATACTTGCTCCATTTTCAAAAGCTCTTGCATGCAAGCTTAAAGAGCCAGCCAAACGATCCTTTACCTCACTTTTAAAATAAGTATCTATTACACTTTTTCTACTTGCACCTACAAGCAAGGGCTTTTCAAACTGCAAAAAATGACTTAAATGCTTGATAAGCAAGAGATTGTGTTTAGGAGTTTTGCCAAAGCCTATGCCTACATCTAAGATGATTTTATCAGCCTCTAAGTTCTTTAAAAGCTCAAGCTTTTGCTCGAAAAAACTAGCTATTTCAAAGAGTAAATTCTCATAATGGGGCTTAATTTGCATGGTTTTAGGATCGTTTTGCATGTGCATTAAACAATAATACGCCTTGTATTCTTTAGCAAGTTTAGCTAAATCTAAATTTTTAAGCCCGCTTATGTCATTAATGAGCCTAAAACCTCTATCAAGAGCATATTTTAAACAAGTATAATCAAAGCTATCAAGGCTAAAAATCGCCTTTTCATATAAGCCTTTTTCATAGATCAAATCAAGGGCTGGCTTTATCCTTTTAAATTCTTCTTCACTCCCACAATACTCACTACCCGGTCTTGAGCTAACCGCTCCTATATCGATAAATTCAGGCTCAAGCTCTAAAAGAGTTTCAAGTCTTGCTTCAAGCTCGTTTAAGCTTACCCTACTTTGGGCATTAAAACTATCCTCGTTGATATTTAAAACCCCCATAAGCTTTGCAGTCTTTGGCTTTACAAAGCTTTTTTCCAAAAATTTCGCAAGCTCCTTGAGTTTAAAATCTTGCAATTTTTCTTTAGCTACAAGCTTAATGATTTGTTCTTCATTAGCGATTAATAAAGCATTTGAATGTTTTAGCGTGCCAAGTATAAGCTCACTTTGTGTAACAAGTTCTGCTCCTACTCTTAAGGCGTCTTGCTTGAGTATATTTGCAGCTGGGGTGCTTAAGTTTTGAATGAAAAAAAAATGCAATCTACTTTTTGCACTCATAATCTTTTCGCCCATTTTATGAGGCTTTATAAATTTACAAAGCACATGAAAATCACTCTTTTCATCGATATGAAAACACAGCATTATTTTGCCTTATATAGTGTTAAAAGTAAGCTTGAAAGTAAGATACTTGGCTTTGAATTAAGCTTTGCAAGCTCATAAGCTTCATAAAAAAACTCAAGTTCTTCTTCGCTTAAATTTTTATTTTTACTTGCTTCTAGTCCAAGCTGAGCGATAAGCTCCATTAGCTCGCCTTTATCTAAACTTTCATTTTTTTGTAAAAAAGCAAGAATTTCTTTTAAATCAAGATTTTCAAAATTAAGTTCTAGGACTTTTCTTACTTTTTTAGGCTTTAAATTCTCACAAATCAGCCTTGAGCGTATGGTTGGCAAAAGCAAATTTTTTGAAGGGCTGATGATGAGAAATTTAATATTTCTTGGTGGTTCTTCAAGGAGCTTAAGCAAGAAATTTTGTGCTTCAATACGAAAAGCCTTTGCCATGATGATGATGATTTTTTCAGTATTTTCTGCTATATAACTTTCTTTTTCTATGGCTCTAGCATCTTCCATTAAAAGTTCATTTGCTGGCATTTTTGGGATAAAACGTAATTTTTTTTCACCAAATTCTTTGATAAACTTTTCTTTCAAACCCTCAAAATCATCACTGATAAGAATTTTGCTGACAAAACTCAAAGGCTCACCCTTGAAAACAAAATCGCATCAAGCATTTCATCAAAAAGCCTATAAAGTGCTAATAGCTTGTTATCTAAGTCCTTATCTTTGCTATTAAGATAAAAACTATTTTGTAAATCCTCATCAAAAAGCCAAAGCAAACTATCATCTTTTGACTTTGCAATTTGGGCTTTTTTATCTAAATTTGAACCTATGTAAAAATACACAAAACCATTAGGAAATGCAAGCTCAAGCAAATCATTTAAAAGAGCTATATCCTCGCTCTTTTCGATTTTTTTTTTGCATAAGGCTTGTAAAGAAAAAACAGGCACAAGCGGACGATATGCTTTGGCATTGATATTTTCAAGCAAATATGACTCATACCAAGTTCGCTCTTCATCGCACATCAGCACGAAAGGTTTATTTTCAAGCACCAAAAGCCTTAATCTCGCACTTAAAAGTGGCACAAGCTCAAGCCTCCTTGTCTCCAGCCACGCCATAGAACTGCCACCTTCACGAATACTTTTTAGGGCATAGCTTAGGATATTTTCACTCATTTTTCGTCCAGCTTATACACTTTATGTAAAGCTCTTAGGGCAAGTTCGCCATATTTTTCTTGCACTATCATTGAAATTTTAATCTCGCTTGTAGAGATCATTTGTATGTTTATACCCTCATTTGCAAGGCACTGAAAAGCAGCTGAAGCTACGCCGGAGTGTGATTTCATACCAACGCCCACAACTGAAACTTTCACAACCTCTTTATCTGTTTCAATCAAACTCTTAGCCCCTAAAATATTTTGCATTGTTTCTTTGGCTAAGTCAAGATCATTTTCAGGCACAGTAAAGCCTAAATTTGTCGCTCCATCGACACCGACATTTTGAATAATCATATCAACATTGATATTTCTTGCTGCAAGGGCTGAAAAAATTTCAGCTGCAATTCCGGGCTTATCTTCAATCTGTCTTAAAGTCACCCTTGCTTGGTTTTTGTCCATAGCTATACCACTTACTAAAGCTTGTTCCATACCTTCCTCTTTCGTAATAATTGTTCCTTCATTGTTATTAAAACTGCTTCTTGTGATGAGTTTTACATCAAGTTTTTTAGCCAGCTCCACAGAACGATTTTGAAGCACTTTTGCCCCTAAACTTGCAAGTTCAAGCATTTCTTCATAAGAAATTCTATCAAGTTTTCTTGCTTTTGGTTCTATGCGTGGATCGGTTGTATAAACTCCATCAACATCAGTATAGATTTCGCATAAATCAGCCCTTAAAGCACCCGCCAAAGCCACAGCACTCAAATCACTTCCCCCACGTCCAAGCGTTGTTACTTCACCTTTTTCATTGACACCTTGAAAACCAGCCACAACAACGATGTAATCATTATTTAAGGCTTCTTGCAAAGCTCTTGTATCGATCTTTTCTATCCTTGCTTTAGTAAAAACGCTATCTGTGAGAATACCAGCTTTTCTGCCTGAAAAAGAAAGAGCTTTATAGCCTTGTTCATTTAAAGCTATGCTTAATAATGCTGAAGCAATACGTTCGCCACTACTTAAGAGCATATCCATATCTTTGGCATTAGGCTGTTTTGAAAAATGATGAGCATAATCTATAAGCTCGTTTGTCACCCCACTCATCGCAGAAACAACAACCACAAGCTTTGCACACTCTTTTTTTGTCTTTATAACCCTTTTAGCGACTTCTTCTATACGCTTTAAATCCCCAACGCTCGTTCCACCATACTTTTGAACGATAAGCATTACATAAATCCTTTCTCTTGAAAATACCGAATCACCTTAACATATAAAGGTCTTTTAAAATGATGGATCATCGCAAAAAGCTTTTTTAAATCTACAAATTTATACTCTTCAAATTCTGGTTCTTTGGTTTGTAAATTTATCCTTGCATTTGCCTTTAAACGCACCAAAAAATACTTTTGTCTTTGTCCATCATAAGGATACATTTTCTCGCTTACCTTGCCTGGAAAATCATACTGCAACCACTTTGGATACTCACTGATAATCTCAACTTCAGCCGTGCCTATCTCCTCTTCAAGCTCTCTTAATAAAGCAGTTTTCGGATTTTCTCCAGCATCAATACCTCCTTGAGGGAATTGCCAAATATTATCTATATCATTTCGCTTTGCAAGCATTATCTTACACTCAAAAGGATAGGTGCTTGAAAGCACTACTGCAGCGACATTTAATCTGTATTTTTTCTCAACTTGTATCAAATCTAACTCAACTTTTTATTTTTTTAGTCTAATTTTAACCTAATATAAATCAATTTTTTATTAAAATTTTCTCAAATTCCATTTAAATTAAGGCTTATTTTTGCATTTATATCTTCATATCCCATTTTGTGAAAGCAAGTGTCATTATTGTGCTTTTACTTCTTTAGCCACAAATAAACTTGAAAAACCTTATATGTCAGCTTTACTTAAGGATATAAAAACCCAACTCTATCAATTAAACGCACGAAAGCAAAGCATACAAACACTTTTCATCGGTGGGGGCACACCAAGCGTGATTAAAGCTTATTTTTACGAGCCTATTTTTGAGTTTTTGCAAGCATTTTTAGCCCCAAATGCCGAGCTTACAAGTGAAGCTAATCCAAATTCAGCAGATAAAAATTGGCTTAAAATGATGAAAAGTTTTGGTTTGAATAGAATTTCTTTTGGTGTGCAAAGCTTTGATGAAAAAAAACTTCATTTTCTAGGACGCATACATCGCTTTAAAGAGGTGCTTGAAGCTCTTGAAAACGCAAATTTTGTCGGCTTTAAAAATATAAATATCGATATGATTTATGATACAAAAATGGACACAAAAAAAATGCTTGATTTTGAACTTGCAAATTTAAATTCTTTAAAAAAGCTTTTTACTCATATCAGTGCGTATCATCTTAGCATAGAAAATAATACGGCTTTTAGCAAAAAATTGCATTATAAAAAAAATGCTTCAAATTTGATGAAATATTTTATTAAAAATATAGAAAATTTAGGCTTGAAGCAGTATGAGATAAGCAATTTTGGTAAAAAATGCAAGCATAATTTAGCCTATTGGCAAGGTAAAAACTATATAGGCTGTGGTTTAAGCAGTGTTGGTTTTAAAGATGATAGACGCTTTTATACCAAAGCAAATTTACAAAGCTATATCAAAGAGCCTTGCTTTCGAAAAATGGAACTTTTAAGCAAAGAAGATTTGCACTTAGAGCATTTATTTTTAGGACTAAGAAGCTGTGTAGGCATAGATGAAAAAAGACTGAGTCAAAAAGAGCTTGAAAAAGCTTTGTTTCTAAGCAAGAAAGAAAAGCTTATCTACAAAAATCATCGTTTTTTTAATACAAATTTCTTGCTTAGTGATGAAATTGTCTTATTTTTGCAAAACTAAAAGGAAATTTTAGGCAAATTTGTGTAAAATTAAGCCTTGAGTTTTAAATATTAAAAGGAAAAAGTATGAGTATGGGCGAGATCATCATTATTATTATCGTAGCGATCTTAGTCTTAGGACCTGATAAATTACCAAGCACTATAGCACAGATTGCTAAAATAATCAAAGCCCTTAAAAAACAAGTCAATGAAGCCAAAGAAAGTATAGAAAAAGAACTCCAACTTAGCGAACTTAAAGAAGAAAGTCAAAAATACAAAGATGAATTTTCAGAGTATAATCAAAACATAAGAAAAAAGCTTAGTTTTGAGGAATTTGACGAACTAAAAAAAGAAATTCTAGCAGATACAAATGAGATTAAAAAAGATCTTAGTATCATAGAAAATGACTTAAAAGAAGCCCAAAAACATATTGATGAGAAAAATTTAAATTCAAACGATATGAAAGAAAAAAACCAAGAAACTAGGGAGTCAAAAGAGGTAAAACATGTTTGAAGAACTTCGCCCTCATTTAATCGAGCTAAGAAAAAGGCTTTTTATCAGCGTTGTTGTGCTTCTTGGCTTTTTTATCGTGTGCTTATTTTTCAATGAATACCTTATCAGTATTTTAACTAAACCTGTTCGTGATGCCCTGCCTGAACTTTCAAACAAAATGACTTTCACAGAGCTTACTGAACCTATCTTTACTTCGATGAAGGTGAGTTTTTTTGCGGGCTTTATCCTTGCTTTACCAGTGATTTTTTGGCAACTTTGGAAATTTATAGCTCCGGGACTTTATGATAATGAAAAACGCATGGTTATCCCTTTTGTCGTTTCAGCTACCATTATGTTTTTACTTGGAGCTGGATTTTGCTATTTTATCGCTGTGCCTATGGCGTTTGCTTTTCTCATTCATTTTGGAGCTGTAACGCAAAACTTAGCTCCATTAATCAGCCTTGGACCTTATGTAGGCTTTTTTACAAAACTAATGATTGCTTTTGGCTTAGCCTTTGAAATGCCTGTGCTAACCTTTTTTTTAGCAAAACTTGACCTTGTTGATGATACTTTTTTAAAAAAGCATTTTAGAGTAGCAGTGCTTGTTATCTTTATCTTTTCAGCCCTTATGACTCCACCTGATGTGCTTTCTCAATTTTTGATGGCTGGACCTTTGTGTTTGTTATATTTGCTTTCTATCTTTATTGCTAAGAAAATCAACCCAGCCCAAAAAGAAACACTTGATGAGAAATGACGAGGATTTGCGTGTCGCAAGTTATGATTATAATTTGCCTCAAGAATTCATAGCCACAAAACCAATTTTACCAAAAGAAAATGCCAAGCTTTTAGTCTATGAGCGAGCAAAAGAAAAGATAACGCATACTTTTTTTGGAAATTTAGAGCAGTTTTTACCTCCTTGTGCTATCGTTTTTAACGATACTAAGGTTATAAAGGCTCGAATTTATGGCACAAAACAAAGTGGAGCAAAAATAGAACTTTTATATCATAAAACCTTAGCTAATGGACTTTTTTTAGTGCAGATTAAAGGCAGGATAAAGCCAAAAGATATTTTGGAATTTGATTTAAATTTAAAGGCTGAAGTTGTTGCGTTAGGTGATGATGGTTTTAGAAAGGTGCGTTTTTTTGATACGCAAAAAGAACTTAGTGAAAATGAGCTTTTTTTAAAGCTTGAAAAAATCGGACATGTGCCTTTGCCTCCTTATATCAAAAGAACTGATGAAAAAAGCGATGAGATTAATTATCAAAGCGAGTTTGCAAGGCATAAAGGAAGCATTGCTGCACCTACTGCAAGTCTTCATTTTTCAAAAAACCAGCTTAAAAAACTTGCCTTAAAACATGAAATTTACACGCTTACTTTGCATGTGGGTGCTGGGACTTTTAAAAGTGTTGAAACTGAGTTTTTAAATGAGCACAAAATGCACGCTGAACGCTTTTTCATAGATGAAAAGCTTATAAAGCTTTTGCAAAGTGATGAACCTATACTTGGCGTTGGCACCACCACGACAAGAGTGATTGAAAACTTTTTAAGAACTCAGCAAAAAAGCGGAGAATGCACACTTTTTTTGCACCCTCATAATCCACCTTTAAGGCAAAATTATTATTTTTTAACCAATTTTCATCTACCAAAATCCACTCTTATCATGCTTGTAGCAAGCTTTATAGGTAGAAAAACGACATTAAGGCTGTATGAAGAGGCTATAAAACAAAATTACCGCTTTTATTCTTATGGAGATGCCATGCTCATACTTTGAAAACGCAAATTTTGATCAATTTACAATTTAATTTTTTACATAAAATTTTACACATTTTTAGTTTTTTTGTAGTTATTTCTGCGAAATGAAGTTTAAATTATGCTTGAAGATATGTTATGAAATCTACAAAAAGCAATATCTCAACAATATAAAACAAAGAGACTTATTTTTCGTCTTCAAAATATTTTAGTTCGAGCATTTTTTTATAAATCGCAACTGTAAGTTCGCCTGAATTTATGCTTCTGCCGCCGTGTTCAAGTAAGACGGTTACGACATATTGAGGCTTTTTATAAGGTGCAAAACTTGTAAGCCAAGTGTGCGAACGAGAATAATACTTTAAGTCTTTTTCCCTAATGTTTTTCTTTTCAGCTTGAGAAAAGCCTACCACTTGAGCCGTGCCTGTTTTTCCAGCTACACTTAAAGGTAAATCTTTAAAAAAGCGATACGCTGTGCCACCTTCTTGTTTAGTAACAGCAAGCATAGCTTCTCTTAAAGCAGGCAATTGACTTTTCTCAAAGACATTAAAAAGCTCACCTTCTTCGTCTTGTTTTTGGTATTCTCTTCTTACATTTTCGTCAAGTTCGCCTTCGATCTCTTTAAGAAAATGTGGATTAACATTTTTTCCAACAGCGATTTGAGCAGTATATTTAGCCACTTGCATAGGCGTAACTAAGAAATTACCCTGCCCTATACTTGTATTTAAGGTTTCTCCTTGATACCAAGGCTGTTTATAACGTTGTATTTTCCATTCTTTACTTGGAACTGTGCCAACAAACTCATTTGGCAAATCTACTCCTGTTTTATTCCCAAATCCTATTTTACCAATAGTTGAGCTGATTTGATCTATGCCTACTTTTAAGCCACCCTCATAAAAATACACATCACAACTTTGAGCAATAGCGTGCTTAAGGTTCATATTTCCATGCCCTGAACGATTCCAGCAGCGAAAATTTCTGCCTCCTAATTCTATCAAGCCAGCACAATAAAACTCTGTAGCGGTATTAATACTTCTTGAGTTTAAAAAAGCAAGAGCTGTGCCCATTTTGATGATAGAACCGGGTGGATAAAGCCCATTAACCATTTTATTCGTAAATGGATGATCTGGGCTATTTGAAAGCTCTTTCCAATCCTGCATTGAAATTCCAGTAACAAAAGGATTTAAATCATATTCTGGAAAGCTTCCAGCAGCTAAAATAGCCCCAGTGTTTGCTTCCATAATGATCGCAACGCCAGCATTATCAGCAAAGAGCTCGCTTAAAAAGCTTTGTAATTGAATATCTATAGTTAAGCTTATGTCATTTGAATTTGTTTTTTGAAAAGAAATTTCTTCTATTTCTTTGTTGTGTGCATTGACTTTTACCTCACGCACACCTTTTTGTCCTTGCAAAATTTCATTATAATACCGCTCTATACCACTTTTTCCGGTGTAATTTGTCAGTTTTGCAATCTCATTTTCATTCATATCTTGCAAATTTGCCTTGCCGATATAGCCGATGATATGACTTGCTAGCTTGCCATAAGGATACCTTCTTTTAACAATAGGCGTAATTTGTAAATTCTCTCTTAAGTTAAGCTGAGAAAAATGCGGTATCATCTCATCATAAGGGATAAAATCTACAATATTAATAAAATCTTGATTATAATAAGAATCCTCTTTAATATAATTTCGCTTTAAAAGCGTAACATTTAGATCAGGAAAGGTTTGCGAAAGCACGAAAAGCTCTTCATCTAAAAGCCCTTGATTTTGCTTTTTTATATTTAAATAAGGCTTTATAGCAATACTAAAACCAAGATCATTGTCTGCTAAAAGCTTACCTTTGCTATCTTTAATCAAGCCTCTTGTAGGAGGCAAAAATTTTGTTTTTATCGCATTTTGCTTTGCCATTTCTTCATAATATATATTTGATTTTATGCTCAAATAATAAATTCTGCTTAAAAGCAAAACAAAAAATAAAAAGATAAAAGCGACAACCAAACGCATTCTCATCGGATTTTATCCTTAAAAAAAAGATAGCAAAACAAAGCTTCTACACCCATGCTAATAAAATACTCACTACCAAAAATTTTAATATTTACATTGTCAATATAAGAAAGAATACTATCAAAAACACAAAATAAAAGATAAGTGCAAAACACAAAAAATATCGGAATAAACTTGCCAATTTTAAAATTCGTCTTAATCCAGTCCGCACAAAAACAATAAAACACAAAAAAACAAATCCACGACACAAAAAGGTAAAAATCATGCGTTATATCAATAAATAAAAGATATACTAAAGAAAAATACCAACGAAAATCAAGATCGTATAAAGTCTCATCTTTTTCTTGAAGCAAACTATACATATAACAAAAGAAAAAACCAATCAATATAGGCAAATATGTGAAAATAGAGCTTAATACCTGATAAAAAACCAACACCAAAGCTAGAAAAATATAGGAAAGATCAATGTTATAATGTAAAGTTTTGTTTGTGCCGTATTTTCGCCTTGCCATTTTATAGCCCCAAACTTTGCTTAAAAAGCTCATTTTCAAGCTCTTCTAAGCCTTGTTTTGCTGTGCTTGATATAAGAAAAGCATCTTTAAAGTTTTGCTTAAGCTTTGCTTTTTGACTTTGATTAAGCTTGTCAGCCTTAGTAAAAACCCTTAAAATTCTTTGATCAACTTGCAAAAAGCTTTGCAAATACCGTTGCAAGCCCTCATCAAGCTCTAAATTTGTATGCCTTGCATCAACTAAATGCACAAAAAGCTTGATTTGCCTTTGCTTGCGTAAAAACTCATCTAAACTCTTATGCCATTGTTCTTTTGTGTCTTTATTAACCTTAGCGTAACCAAAACCGGGTAAATCTACAAAAATGAAAGTATGTTTTTTTTCATCAAGCTTAAATACAACCTCAAAAAGATTGATAAGCTGTGTTTTTCCGGGCGTGCTTGAGCTTTTTGCCAAACTCTTTTGACGACATAAAGCATTGATTAAAGAGCTTTTTCCTACATTAGAACGTCCAAGAAAAGCGATCTGCGTGCAAGCTAAAGGCGAGTTTTCATCGTATTTGGCTAAAGAGCTTATAAATTTGGCACTAATAATCACTTTTCCTCCAAATCAAACACAAAGCGAGCAGGCTGATTTTGCTTGCTTGTAACGCTATAAAGATTTTTTTTTCTATTTACAACAATCTTGTCACCAAAAAGTTTTTTTCCACTTTCAAGCTCTTCTATATAAGCATTTCCGTTAATCTCATAAGTATCTTGTGCTACGATATAGACAAACTCATCTCCACTGCCTTTATAATTTTTGCCATTAAGAACGATATCAAAACAAGCTTTTCCAGAGGCTATATACCTTGTAGGCTTACGGCTTTCATTGGTAAGGATAGTCAGTTTTGCTGAACGTAAAATGTCTTTTTCGTGCTTTACGATGACATTGCCACTAAGCACATTTTGACCTTTTTTTTCATCTGCGTAAAAATGGCTCGCACTCACTTCGATCTGTCCAGCATACAAAATAAGAGTAAGGCTAAAAAAAAGTATCAATTTGACTCTAACCACGCCTTTACTCCTTTGATATTAAGCTCTTTATTTCGCACATCATAAATCAAACTTTGCCCAGTAAACATATTTACGCCCCTATATGCCTTAAACTTAGTTTGCGTGCTTAAAAGTTTTTGCGTTCTATCATAAAGCAAGCTTTGGGCTTCTATACGCGTTTGATTGACATCCTTGTATAACACATTGCCTTCAAGTTTGGTATTTTTTTGACTTAAGTTGAGTGTATTTGCGCTTAAATTATAATCATAGCCAAAAACTCTAAACTCGGTAAAAATATCATCTTCTCCATACCTACTCCAACTTGAAGCTTGAAAATGAGTAAAAACTTCGCTTGAATTGAGCTCATATACTTCAATATGCTTAGATTCGACATTTTTAAAATCAATCCCATAGGGCTTAAAATCAATAAAATAAAAATCTTGAGTACTTAAAAAAACAAGAACTAAAGCAAAAATTCCCATCAAAGTAGCAAAGATTTTTATCGCCAAAGCTCATTCCACTCTCTTTGCATTTTATTATATTTGATGATATATTCTATCATCTCAGCTACTGCACCATCTCCGCCTTTGTGAGCAAGGCTTTTATCTACTTTTAAAGCTTTGTGGGCATTTTTAGGCTTAAAGCTTAATTTTA
Source organism: Campylobacter sp. MIT 97-5078 (assembly GCF_006864455.1). GTDB lineage: Bacteria > Campylobacterota > Campylobacteria > Campylobacterales > Campylobacteraceae > Campylobacter_D. The sequence goes on along the minus strand of NZ_QHLK01000001.1, from coordinate 13,561 downwards.
CGGCTTCTAAAAGGGCAATATCATTATAATAATCCCCAATAGCTGCACTTTGCTTGAAATTTAACTTCAAGCTTTTAAGCACTGATTTAGCACAAGTAAGTTTATCCTTTACGCCTTGATACACAAAATCAATTTTCAAGTCCTCTGCTCTTGTAGCGACACATTCGCTTTTTCTACCTGTAATGATAGCTATTTTCTTACCAAGCTTAAGCCATGCTTCAATAGCTGCACCATCATGCACATGAAATTCTTTTATTTCTTTATTGTCCGAAGTATAGATGATCTTGCCATCTGTTAAGCACCCATCAATATCTAAAAAAATAAGCTCTATCATCACAAAAACCTTTTTTTTATTCTCTTTTTATTCCCTTACGACAAAAGCACCGATGAAAGCTCCACTTTTTGCAAAATCTCTCGCCTCATCTTCACTTCTAAAGCCTATTAAAAATACTCTATTAAGCCCATCTTTTGCACTCGTTCTTACTATAGCGGTATAGCCTTGATAATTTTTATATTTTTGTGCTGTGCTTTGAGCACCCTCTTGAAAACGAAAAGCCCCGATTTGCACCATAAAGCCTCCACCTTCATACACCTTGCCATTATCTACAATTTCGCCATCTGTGCCTAAATTTACATTTTGTTGAACAAGTTGATGTGAGCTATCTACAGAACCAAAGCCTATAACTTCAAGGCGAACTGGAGCTGTGCCACTTTGAAGCATATCAATTTGACTTGCTGCACTCTTTGAAAGATCGATAATTCTGTTATTCACAAAAGGTCCTCTGTCATTGACGCGAACGGTAGTTTTGCGTCCGTTGTTTAAATTTGTTACACTTAAAATAGTATTCATCGGCAAGGTTTTATGAGCTGCGGTAAAGTCATTTTGATTATAAGTTTCGCCGTTTGAAGTTTTTTTGCCATGAAAACCCGGTCCATACCAGCTTGCGATACCATCGGCTGTTTCACCTACTTCAACAACAGTTGGATAATAAGTCTTGCCATTAACCGTATAAGGTTTCATCGTGCCTTTTGCACCAGAATTTGCGGCGTCTTTGTTACTTTTAAAATCTTTGCTTGGATAATATACACTTGGTGCTCTTGAGCTTGTCAAACCACATGCACTGATAAACAAAGCAAGAAAACTAACGGCTAACGAGTTTTGTAGTCGTTTTATTTTGAGTTTTTGCATAATTATACTCCTGTTTTGGTATTGGAATCACAAGCTTTTGTTTGATACTGAGATGATTTTTTTTGATTTTATTATACGCTCTTATGGAAGCGACTGAAATTTTGTATTTTTTGGCTATACTATAAAGCGAATCACCGGACTTTACGATATAAATTTGCGTTTTTGGTATAGTTGTATCAACCTTTGCAAGCTTTGTTGTATCGAGCTTTTGTTTAAAACTTTCACTTTTATTTAAAGGCAGATATACAAAAACTTCTCCATTTGGAGGGGTAAAATCATAACGAAAATGCGGATTATAGCGTTTAAATTCAGCAAAATCCAAATCAGCAAGTTTTGCCAAATCCTTCAAAGAAACACTTTGAGGCACTCTTACTTTGCTAAATTCATGAGAAAGAGAATAATTAGCAAAGGCTAAATTCTGCTCAAAAACAAAATCCTCATTGTTTGCCAAAAATGCTAAAGTGAGAATTTTGCGTATAAAAACCCTTGTTTCAAGTGGAATGTATTGTTTATCCGCATCAAGCAAGATACTTAAATCATCACTTCCAGCCTCTTTTATAGCTTGATGAAGCTTGCCACTACCACAATTATACGCTAAGATAGCCAAATACCATTTACCAAACTCGGCTTTTAAACTTTTAAGATAGTTTGTTGCTGCAAGCGTGGATTTAAACACATCTTTACGCTCATCAATATAAGGATCAACACGCAAGTCAAGGCTTTTTGCTGTATTTTCCATAAACTGCCACACTCCAATAGCTTTAGTGCGTGAAGTGCTATGTGTTTTAAGCCCTGATTCAACGATAGCAAGATACAAAAATTCTTTTGGTAAATCTTGTTCGTCAATGATTTGCCGAAGCACTGGAATAAACTCATAATTATTTTCAGCTGAAACCACAAGGGTTTTTGAGTGTAGTTTTTTAAGCTCGTTTTTCGCTTCAACAAATACAGGATCGCCAATAAAACTACTTTCTATATCAAGCGTTCTTAGAATTTCAATTTGATTTTTGTAATATTCTGGTGCAAAAACATTGGCAAAAAGTAAGCTTTGAGCCAAGAATGATAATAAAACTATTTTTTTTATGACAATTTTCACGAAGCTTTGTTCTCCTTAAAAAATAACTCCTTAGCATTATGCGTGCAAAGTGTGATAAGATCATCTCTTGACATGGCTAAAAGCTCTGCCATTTTACTTGCGACAAAGTGCGTTAAAATAGGCTCATTTCTCTTTCCCCTAAAAGGCTCTGGGCTAAGATAAGGAGCGTCAGTTTCAAGCAAAAGCTTCTTTTTTGGGATTTTTGGCAGTATAGAAACTAAATTTTTCGCATTTTTAAAGGTTAAAACCCCACCTATGCCAAAATAAAAATTACACTCATGTAAAGAAAGCAAAAGCTCACTTGCATTAAAGCAGTGCAAAACTCCACCTACAAGCTTTGGAGTGTATTTTTTAAGCGTTTGATAAGTATCATCATTTGCTTCTCTTGAATGGATAATCACTGGTTTTTGAAACTCACAAGCAAGTTCAAGTTGAGCCTCAAATACAAATCTTTGAGAAGCTTTCATAGCCTCATCTTTGGAACGATAATAATCAAAACCACACTCGCCCACAGCCACACATTTTTCATGTGTGATAAGCTTTCTTAAAAGCTTTTCATCAAATTTATCGCACTCATAAGGATGTGTTCCTACCGCGAAATAAAGTTCTTTATAACGCTCGCAAAGTTTTACCGCCCTGTTTAAATCTTGCGGATTTGCTGCTGGAATGATGACTTTGTCAATGGCATTTTTAAAGCTATGCTCTAAAAGTTCATCAAGATCATCAATAAAAACTTCACTATCTAAATGACAATGCGTATCAATGATCTTTGCACTTGTGCTAAAATCGAGCTCTAAAAACATACCTCTGCCCTATCTTTTCCACTATCTTTTGCACTTTGTAAAGCTTTGTTTGCTTTCAAACTCAATTCATTTAAATTTGCCCCAGCTTTACCAAAAGTTATGCCTATGCTAGCAGTGAAAAAAAGTTCATCAAAAGAAACTAAAATACTTTTATTTTTGATATTTACTCGTATCGATGAAAAGACTTTAATCGCTTTTTCACTACTGATATTTTTAAGCAATATACAAATTTTTTCTGTGCTAAAATGTCCCACTATATCCTTACCCATAGTTTCATTTAACGCTTCTTTTACCGCACTTTTAAGCACCGCATTTCCTATATCAAAGCCGTATTCTTCATTGATAAAATTTAAATTATCTATATCTAGGTATGCAAAGGCAAATTCCTCATCACTTCCTTGAATTTCCCTTAGATAATCCTCGAGTTCGCTTTTCAAGGCTACTGAATTTTTTGCTCCTGTTAAAGGCTCGATATCTGTAAAAGTGCTAATAAGCTCAAAGTCATTCATATATTTTAAAAGCTTATCAAGCCTAGCATTAAAAAGCTCTTTGCTAAAAGGTTTAGCGATAAATTCATTTACATTATTGCGAAGCAAGCTTGCTTCAAGAGCATCATTTTTTTCGCCAACTATGATCATGCCAAGTTCTGTTTTAGAGTATTTTTCTCTAATCTCAATGAGTAAATCCAAGCCGTTCATCACAGGCATTTGAGCATCTGCTATGATAAGCTTTGTATCTGCATTATCATTAAGATAATTTAAAGCTTCTTCGCCATGAGCTGCGACAAGGACATTAAAAAGCCTAAGATTAAATATCTTTTTAAGTTCATTTCGCTCGGCAACCTTACTTAAAGCAATGATGACTTTACTTTTTCTATTTTTGTTTAACAGATCAATCGAGTTTATAATCTGTTCTATGCAGGTTTTGCTTTCTTTGTAAATATACGCAAGTATATCTTTATCCATGAATTTTTCTCTAGTTTGTGCATCATTACTTGCTGTTAAAACTATAGTCGGCAAACCAATCTCAAGTACATAATCAACGATTTCTCCATCATTCGCATCAGGCAAACACAGATCAGCAAAACACAAAAAATATCTATTTCCTTGCTCAAAAAGCCCTATAGCTTCAGTAAAAGAAAAAGCCGTATCCACTTCAAAATGCAAAGCACTTGAAATTTTTTTAGCCAAAAGTTTTGTAAGCATTTTATTATCATCAATGATAAGAATTTTTTCCATGAATATCGCTTTATATTTTGGTTTAATAAAGCCTTAATTTTAGCATTTCTTTGTTATAATTTTGCTTAAATTTAGGCTAAAAGCTAAAGAATTTCAAGTTTTTATTATCAAAAAACGCGTCTAAAATATAAAAAGTTTGTAGTTTTACTTTTACTTACAATATATTATTTATATATCTAAAATTTCAAATAAGATATATTAAAACTCATTTTGCATTTTCAAGCAAAGTTTTAGCAAATTCTAGAGCTTGAGTTGTGATTTTTTCGCCACTTACCATTCTTGCTAGTTCATTTACCCTTTCATCTTTTTCAAGTCTTCTTACTATGCTTTGCGTGCCTTGTTTTTCGACTAAAAAATGATTACACGCATAAGAAGAAAGTTGAGGTAAATGAGAAATGGCAAAGATTTGATAATACTTTGAAAGTTCATCAAGCACCTTAGCTATACTCATAGCTTCCTTTCCGCTTAAATTCGCATCGATTTCATCTAAAAAGATAATGCCTCTACCAGCATTTAAAATCCTACATTGTGTGGCGATAAATGCAAGTCTTAGGCGGTTAAGTTCGCCTGAACTGAGATTTTTAAGTCCGGTTTTATCAATCTCAAGATTTACCACATCAAAGCCAAGCTCATTAAGCTCTGTTGTATTCAAGCTTAGATGAATATTTTTCATATATAAATTCTGTAGATATTCGTTTAAAAATTTCTCAAGTGTGTTTAGGTTTTGTTTTCTTTTTGCACTGATATTTTGGGCTAAACTTAAAACTTGTTCTTCAAGTTCTTTAAGTTGAATTTCAAGCTCCTTTTTTTCAAAGCTTAAATTCTCATAGCGAGCAAGTTCTTTCTTTTTTTGTTCTAGGACAAGTAAGGCATTTTCCACACTTTCATAACGTTTTATCAGTCCTGATAAACTTTCTATACGATCAAGCACAGCTTCTATATCAAATTCAATCTCATCAAAACTTTGTTTTTCAGCAATAACCCTAAGTTCGTTTAAACAATCAGAAAAAAAACTCGAATCCACTTCACTTAAACTCAAAGCCTCCAAAACGCTTTTTTCAAGAGCAAAAATTCCATTTGCTTGAGCCCAAGCTTGCTCGATCTTATCCTTTTTTGAAAGCCTTTTTTTGAGATTCATCAGTTCCTCAAACTCGTTTGGCTTTGGATTGATCTGTTCGATTTTTTGAATTTGAAGTTGGGCAAGTTCTTTAAGTTCTTCTACTTTTTGCTCTTCTTTTAAAAGTATTTCAAGTTCATTTTTTACCTGCAAAAATCGCTTAAAAACTTCGCTAAATTCAAGCTTTAAATTTATAAAATTTGCATCTTTTTGTTCCTCAAGAGCATCAAGCAAAAATAAAAAATTTTCATTTGAAAACTCGTTATTTTCCTTTGCACTAAGATATTTTACAAAGCCTTTACAAAGTTGATTTAAGGACTTTTTAGCGATACTTTGGTTATTGATGAAGTATTTTGTTGCTTTATCTTTAAGCATTTTAAATGAGTTTTCTTCTTCAGCAAAAATACCAAAATCGTTTAAATCAAGCCTATCATTAAGTTCAAGTTCTACAAATTTCGCTTCAGAATCGCTCAAAGCAAAGGCTGAAAGTATGCCCTTAAAAAGCACAGATTTTCCAGCCCCACTTAAACCCGTAAAGACTGTTAAACCGGGCTTTAGGTCAAGCTCGGCAAGCTTAAATCCCACATTTTCACGCATAAAAACTTTAGTAATCATTTATCCCTCATTAAAAAGCGAAAAACTAATTTCCCCACTGCAACTTCTCTTTTAAAACTTGAAAATAACTTCTGTTTTTTCTATATATCAAACGAACACTTTTATCACTTAAACCAAGCTGCACGCTTTTAAAGTCTTTGAGTAAGAAATTCTCTTGTCCATCTATGCAAAGCACACAATCGCTCGCTTGCACTTCAAGCTTAAAACACCTTGGCAAAACGATAGGGCGTTGGGTAAGTGAATGAGAACAAATAGGTGTAAGCAAAAAAACTTCAGCCAAAGCATAAACTATAGGACCATTTGCACTTAAATTATATGCTGTTGAACCAGCTGGAGTAGCGATGATAAGCCCATCTCCATTATATTCGTTAAACACCTTACCTTTTTCTAGAACTTTAATATGCGTCATTGAAAAAGAATTACTTTGACGAAAAACAGCGTCATTAAAGGCGATTTTATTAAGTTTTGTGCTGTCTTTTTTTTCAAGATTTATCTCAAGTAAAAAAGATTTTTCAAGCCTAAATTCGCCCCGAAAAAAATCTTCAAAAAAATCCTCAGCCTCACTCACTTTAAAACCCGTTAAAAAACCAAGATTACCAGCATTGATCCCTAAAACTGCCTTATCATACTTCCAAAGCCTGCGACATAAGGATATAAGCGTGCCATCGCCACCCAAAGAGATGATAAGATCGCATTCTTTGCAAAGTGTGTGAAAGTCAAACCTTATCAAATCAAGCGTGCAAGAACTTTCATCACTTAAAAAAAGCTCTATACCTCTTGCCTTTAAAAGCCTTGCAAGAAAAGCAATTTCATCATCAAGCTGTGTATTATGCCTTGAAACAAGCCCTATTTTTCGTATATTTTTATAATTTAGTTCATTTTGCATAAAAAATTATAACAAAACTTAGCAAAATAAAAGGCTAAATTTATTATAATCTTGTAAATATTTTCATCAAAAAAGGAAAAATTTGCGAACTCATTATAATACAGATTTAGATATAAATAATGTAGGACAAGAAGTAAGATTGTGTGGCTGGGCAAACAATTACCGCGATCATGGTGGAGTAATTTTCATCGATTTGCGTGATAGAAGTGGGCTTATCCAATTGGTTTGTGATCCAAACGATAGTCAAAAAGCTCATGAAATAGCCTCGAAAATAAGAAACGAATTTGTTCTTATTGCTAAAGGAAAAATCCGCCCAAGAGGCGAAGGTTTAGCAAATCCTAAGCTCAAAACTGGGCAGATTGAAGTTGTAGTTGATGAACTTATCATCGAAAATGAAAGTTTTACAACCCCTTTTGGCATAGGCGATGAAAGCGTAAATGAAGAATTAAGGCTAAAATACCGCTTCTTAGACTTAAGAAACCCTAAGCTTTTTGAAAATTTCTCCCTTCGCTCAAAGGCTTGTATAGTCGCACGAAATTCCTTAACCAATATGGGATTTTTAGAGGTTGAAACGCCTATTTTAACAAAAGCTACTCCAGAAGGAGCAAGGGACTATCTCGTGCCTTCTCGTGTGCATCAAGGCGAATTTTATGCTCTACCTCAAAGCCCACAGCTTTTTAAACAGCTTTTAATGTGTGCTGGTTTTGATCGCTATTTTCAAATCGCAAAATGTTTTAGAGATGAGGACTTAAGAGCTGACAGGCAACCTGAATTTACTCAAATTGATGTTGAGTTAAGTTTTGGCGGAGAAGATGAAGTTATAAAGGTGGCTGAAACTTTTTTAAAAGATATTTTTAAAGCCTGTGGCAAAGACATACAAATCCCTTTTATGCGAATGACTTACAAACAAGCTATGGAGGAGTATGGCTCTGATAAGCCGGACTTAAGATTTGACTTAAAACTTGTTGATGTTATCGATATTTTTGCCCGATCAAATAATGAAATTTTTGCAAAAATCGCTTCAGATTCTAAGAAAAACCGCATAAAAGCCTTAAGAGTGCCAAAGGGCGATACCATCTTTTCAAAAAGACAAATGCAAGGCTTTGAAGAATTTGTGCGTAAATTTGGAGCAGCTGGGCTTGCTTTTATACAGGTTAAAGAAGACGGACTTAAGGGTCCTCTGTGTAAATTTTTTGAACAAAAAGACTTAGATGAGCTTGTAAAAAGATGCGAACTTGAGGTGGGCGATGTGGTGTTTTTTGGGGCTGGAGTGAAAAAAGTCGTGCTTGATTATATGGGGCGATTTAGGGTGTTTTTAGCTCAAAATTTAAATATCATCGATGAAAATAGACTTGAGTTTTTGTGGGTGGTTGATTTTCCTATGTTTGAGCAAAATGATGATGGTTCTTACTCAGCCATGCACCACCCCTTTACCATGCCAAAAAATATAGATGAAGAGGATTTAGAAAAAATTCAATCAATTGCTTATGATGTCGTTTTAAACGGCGTTGAATTAGGCGGAGGGAGTGTAAGAATTCATAAAAATGAAATTCAACAAAAAGTCTTTAAGCTTTTAAATATCAACGAAGAAGAGCAAAATGAAAAATTTGGTTTCTTGCTTGACGCGCTAAATTTTGGAGCACCGCCACATGCGGGCATAGCCATAGGACTTGATAGACTTATCATGCTTGTAAATAAAGCAAATAGCATTAGAGAAGTCATCGCCTTTCCAAAGACACAACGCGCACAATGTCTGATGACTGATGCACCTTCAAAGCCAAATGCTGAAGCAATGAGAGAACTTGGACTTAAATTAAGGGAGAATGTGAAATGAAAGAATTATTTTTAATCATAGGAGCACCCGGAAGTGGTAAAACCACCGATGCGAGCATTATTGCTCAAGATGATGAGCAAATTACGCATTATTCAACAGGAGATTTACTGCGTGAAGAAGTGGCTAAGCAAACAGAACTTGGCAAGCTTATCGATAGCTTCATCTCAAAGGGAAATTTAGTGCCTTTAGAAGTAGTGGTAAATACCATACTTTCAGCTCTTAAAGCTGCACCAACACCTATTATTCTGATCGATGGCTATCCAAGAAGCATAGAACAAATGCAAGCCTTTGAAACAGAGCTTGAAAAACACAAAGAAGTTAAGCTAAAAGGCGTAATCGAAATCGCAGTGAGTGAAGCTGTAGCTAAAGAAAGAGTGCTAGGACGAGCACGTGGGGCTGATGATGATGAGAATGTGTTTAATAACAGAATGAAAGTATATATTGAGCCTTTAAAAGAAATTCAAGACTTTTATAAGGCAAAAAATCTTCATTTTGTCATCAATGGCGAACGCAGTATAGAAGAAATCGTCGCTGATATCAAAAAACTTATACAAGAAAAGAAAGGAAAGTAAAATGGATATCTCAAAGATACAAATAGGAAAAATTCCAGACAAAATCAACGCAGTGATAGAAATCCCTTATGGATCAAGCATAAAATACGAGCTTGATAAAGATAGCGGAGCAGTGTTTGTAGATCGCGTTATGGCTAGTGCAGTGTATTATCCGGCAAATTATGGCTTTATCGCTAATACCTTAGCAGATGATGGTGATCCTGTGGATATACTTGTGCTAAATGATTATCCTATACAAGCAGGAGCGGTGATGCCTTGCCGTTTGATAGGTGTCTTGATCATGGAAGATGAAAACGGGATGGATGAAAAGCTTTTAGCTGTGCCAAGCGATAAAATAGACGCTAGATATAAAGAGATAAAAAGCCTTGATGATATGCCAAAGGCAAGCCTAGCACAAATTAAAAATTTCTTTGAAACTTATAAAATACTTGAGCCTGAAAAATGGGTAAAAGTGCAAGATTTCAAAGGTGTAGATGAGGCAGTTAAAATCCTAGAAAAAGCTGTTAAAAACTATAAATAAGTCTTAAATTTAAGCTTATTTATAAAAAGCTAGAATTATACAAATGAAAAAGTTTATTTTAGGGATGTTTGTGATGATAAACATTGCTTTTGGCAAAGAAATCATTTTAGGTGGTGGTTGCTTTTGGTGTGTTGAGGCAAGCTTTGATCGTGTTGAGGGCGTGCTTAAAACTGAAGTTGGCTATAGCGGTGGCAAGGCAAATCCTAGCTATGAAAGCGTTTCAAGAGGCGATGGCAACATAGAAGTAGCAAAAATCAACTATGATGAAAGTCAAATCAGCCTTGAAAAGCTTTTGGAGCTTTTCTTTGTCATTCACGATCCAACAAGCAAAGACAAACAAGGCACTGATGTGGGAGTGCAATATAGATCAGTGATTTTTTATGAAGATGAGGCGGATAAAAAGATAATTCAAGCTTTTATCACAAAGCAAGCCTCAAACTACGCAAAACCTATAGTTACGCAAGTAAGCAAACTTCAAAACTATACAAAGGCTGAAGAATATCATCAAAAGTATTTTGAGAAAAACCCAAATCAAGCGTATTGTCAAGTCATCATCGCCCCTAAAATCAAAAAACTTGAAGCTCATCTTGACAAATAAAGCTTTAAAGCAAAATTTTAAACTTAAAAGAATTGGCTTTTCTTTCTGTTTGGCTTTGATCTTTGCAAATTCAGCTTTTGGCGATGATTTTTTATTTGCCGATTTTAGAGCCCTATAATCCTAAAAACAAAATCAAAAAAGGTATAAAACGTTTAATTCTACAACCTCAAATATCACTCAACACTATACGAACTCTTATGCAAATAAAAAATAAGTTGCAAACTCTAACTAAACTAGCCCCACTCTTGCAATCTCTTCTTCTATCTCTAAACTTTTGCTTAAGGTTTGAATGATTTTTGTAAAATATTCAAAATCTATCTCCTCGCCCTTGTGGCTTTTGAGGTATTTATCCAAAACTTGATAACCGCCGATTTTATATTCCCACACTTCCTTAGCAACTCCGCAAAAATGCAAAGAATCATTTACAAAAAGCTTTTGGTCTTTTGCGATATAATTTGGTTTTATGATTTGCAAGTTTTTGTCGTTATCGTCTTTAAACAATGCCTCACCGATAGATTGAATATTATCAAATTTATGCGAAAGCGGAATGTCTATTGTAGAATCTTGCATTAAATGTGTAGCGATTAATTCTTGTCCCAATGCACTTAGAGTTAAAAATTTCTCTTTGGATTCTACAAATAAAATCTTTGGAAAGTCAATTTTTAAAAAATCAATATATTTTTCTCTATAGTCTTTATGAAAAAACACAGCGTAGATATAGCCTAGAATCACTTCAGGGCTAAAATGTTCGTTATATTTAGAATCAATAAAGCTTCTAAATTCATGGGTGAAGTTTTCCAGCCGTAAATTTAGAGAATAATTATAAAGCGGAAAAATATTACTCCCACCTCCTACTAAGTGTAAATCAATCAAGGTATTTGCAATTAATATATTATCCAGCCCATTTACTCCACAAGTGCGATAACAAACTAAACCAACATTATTTTGTAACATTAAATTTTGCACTGCTCCAGCAGGACACCCCAAAAACCCTTTAGATTTTCCAGTAAAATAAATATATTTAAAGTCAAAAGGCTTAAAATGTACCTTTTTATAAGATTATCATTTAAGTTTGTTTGTAAAAACTCTTGCTTTGCGTTTTGAATTGTCCAGTCTCTAGAATCTTTTGGTAAGTTAAAATATGTTCTGTTTGATTCAATTTCTTGTTTGCTAAAAAGTTCTATACGATTTTTTAATTCATCTTTAGAATTTGCATAGCAAAAGAAGTCTCTATAAGTGCAGATTCCAAGCCCTGTTTTAGCAAAAATCTCTTTAATGCTCTACCCTTCATTATAGGCTTTTCTTAATTTATTATTTTGAATAAAAAATTCATAAGTTGGAAATTGCGACTTCAAGGTTTGCCAAGTGATAGAATCTAAAGTGTTTTCATAGAGAAAGGTGTATTTGTCCTTGCGTTTGCCATATAAATCACAATAGAATACTTCACATTTTGGTGTATTGCTTAGAGATTTTTTTAGGTTTTGTCTTTACAAAAATGCTTATACCTGCACCTTGTTTAATGTCAAATACATTTTCATCCTTGCTTCCGTCTGGACAGACTTCGTATTTGTTGCTATCTCCGTGTAAATTAAGCAAATAAATTTTATCAAAAGAATTAAGCAAACTCTTAGATAAAGCTAGAGTTTTAAAAGCCAAAGAGGCTTAAAAATATAAAACTCTTTTTACTTTATATTATTTTAAATCAAAGTTTTAATATTCTTAAGCTCTTATATCTATACCCTTTATATTATTTAAACCCATTTGAGAAATAATCTTTCTAAAATTATCATTACTTGTATCATCATCACTTGTTTTCATACCAAAAAGAATTTTTAACTCTTCACTTGTGCTAAATTTATCTTCTAAGAGTTTTTTTAAAAATTCACTTCTTATATTGTCATCTTTGTAAGTTTCTTTGTTTTTACTTTCACCTTGTATGGGTTTAAAAGGTTTTGTTTCTTGGGTTTGGTTTGCTTGATTGTCTTTTGTTATTGAGGTAGAATTTACAGAAGCGTTTTGATTGTTATCTTGCAATTCTTTATGAACTTGTTCTTGAGGTTTTTTTTGTGATGAATTATTGCTATTAAAATTAAACAAATATTTTTGTTGAAGCTCGCGATATTTTGTTTTAAATTCATCTATACTTTTGCTCGTATGAAAGACTTCAGTATAAGCTTCATCATAACTCACCCCGTCAATTTCCATCCAATGCGTCGTTGTATTTTCATCTATCCATTTAAATAAACTTTTGGTTTCGGATTCTGATAATTCATTTTTTCTAAGTTTATCTTCTATTGAGCCTTCAAGTAATCCTACTTTATCACTTAATTTTTCATAATACTTGTATACAGTTATAAAACTATTGCCAAGTGTTTCTCTTGCTTCTCTTGTAAGTTCAGGATTTCCATTTTGAATACCTTCGTCTCTTATCTTAGTAAGTGTTTCTAGCGGATTATTTCCAAAACATCTATTAAAAGAGCTTAAGGTTATCATCATCTTGTATACCATCCTCCAAGATCAGATTCCATTTGTCCCTTATACTTATTTGCCATTTCTTTAATAATCATATTGTTATTTAGCATTCCGCTTGAATTAAAATTATACATTTGTTTGGCTTGAGTATCATATGCTCCAACGCCATAAGTGAAAAGTACATAAGGTTTTCCTAAATCAGAAACTTTTACTTGTCTTTTAACTATGTAGACAGGAAGCATAGAAATAGAATTTTGTGTTACTTGTAAAAATGCTGTAAGTCTATTTGCACTAGGATTAGAACAAGTTTCTTGATCTATACCACAAAGTCCTTTTGGTGCATTTGCATTGTCTTGAAAATAATTTACCATATACTGTAATTCTCCTTCAGTATATTTTGCTATGGCATAGGCCTCATCTGCCGGGTTCCATTTAGATCCATTATACAAAGGAATGACTTGATACCCACCCTTAACCTCTTTCATCTCATCAAGGCTAAGAACTTTAACACCTTTAGAGTTATCACTTAAGGCACCTTGAGTAACTTTAGCTAAAAAATCATCTGCTAAAGCTGAACTTACAAACAAAGAACCTAATGCTACAAGGCTAAGAATTTTCTTT